>JBJEGN010000103.1:0-28219 GCA_051875105.1 Candidatus Gastranaerophilaceae bacterium | reverse complement strand
ACATCTAAATGAGGATGAGAATTTTTCGTAATCAAAACCGCTCCCGGAAAAGATGCAAAATCAAGCTGCAAATTATTTAAAGAACGCTGATAATGCCCTTTTAGATTTTTATACTTTTGAAAAAATTCGTAAGTATGAGCAGAAAGCATATCATTATGAGTATAAATATTTATATTCTCATTTTTTGCAGCCTCCAAAAGCATTTCAAGATTTTTCAAATAATGACCTGAAACCAAAATACATTTTCCCTTTTCTATGCTAAAGTTGACCTCTGTTTCTATTGTTGGACCATATTTTTCAGCTATAACACCATTCAATTTTTTCATAATAGAATTATTCACTTTAGCAAAATCCATAATTTTCTTTTGAAGAGTTTTATCAGGTAAATTATCGTAATTAACCGTTTTCATAATTTCGGGAATTCTATACTTCATATCACCACAGTTTATCCCGTAATTTTCAATTTCTGTTACACACAAACAAGCATTACTCAAAAGCATTACAGCAATATCACTCAACAATTTTTTATTTTTTGTAAAAACGGTATTTTTCATTATTGATTGTTTTTCGCCAAAATTAACAGCATCTATACCATTTTTTTTCGTTTCAAAAGAAAGTTTTTCACCAATAATAAGTTCAGGAGGCTGTTCTTTTGACTTGCAAACACTCATATACTCTTGTTTAACATTTTCGACTTCGTTGTACAAGTTTTTTATCATATTAAGAAATTGATCTTTTCTAAAATCAAGATTCACAACGGCAAGCGTAATATAATTTATAATTTTATCAGTTAAAATCTCTGTTTTTTCGCCAAGTTCACGCAATTTAACCTCGTAATAAGCCATCTGACTCAATTCATAAATCAAAAGTTCTTTCAACGAAGTTATTGACGGGTCAAACGAAAATACAACGGGGGTCGTTCCCTCATTGCAGACAGAATTGTCATAATTGAAAAATAGTCCCATTTTTTAATCCTCTTTTAATAATTCGTCAATCTGATTGCGTTCGACAAGCTGCTCCAAATCACTACAGCCGCCAACACGATTTTCACCGATAATTATTTGAGGAAATGTTACCATTCCCGATATTTTATATTTTTCTTTAATCTCTTGTGTTTTTAAATCCTCATCAGAAGTTACATCAATTTCCTCAAATTGAATGTTTCTGTCACGCAAAATATTTTTAGCCTTTTTGCAATAAGGACAATAATTTAAAGTATAAACAGTTACTTTTTTCATTTTCACCTCGCATTTCTATTTTTTAATTATCAAAATTTCGAGGTAAAAATAAATCAGTCAATGGAGTAATACTATTTACTTATATTAGCAATTACAGCTTTTATACTATCTTTTTCTTCATCAGGCATATCAAATTTAAGGTAATCTTCAAGATATTCTTTTGCACTTTCTTTATCACCTTGAGCCAAAAACATTACTGCCGCCTTTTTATAAGGTTGTTGCATAAATCTGTCCGTAGCAATCGCCTTTAAATAATTTGATAAAGCCTTGTCTATATTGTCGGCAGCTTCGTATGCCAAACCCGTTCTATAAAAGAAAATTGCATTGTCATCTCTTTTTTCAAGAACATGCTCAAATGCAGCTGCAGCATTTTCATATTCTCCCGTTTCAAAAAACAAATTGCCTAAATCCCAATATGCATCAATATTTTCGGGAGAAATTTCTAAAATTCTGTTCAACATATCAAATGCAAGATCGTATTTGACATCTTCTATATAAACTCTTGCTAAATAATGCAGCAAAACAATGTTGTCGGGCATGATTGTAACAGCAGTTTCCAATAAACTTGCAGCCTCGTCAAGTCGTCTGTTTTTAAAATACAAATCAGAAAGGTTTATATATGTTTCAACCGATTTACTATCCTGTCTAAGTGCTTGTAAATAGTAGCTTTCAGCCTTATCGTCCTGCGAAAGTTTTGAATAACACAACCCGATATTATTAAGAATAGCTTTGTCATCGGAATTTTCTCCTAATGCAGCTAAAAACTCGTTTACGGCATTTTCATAATCGCCTTTTTTAAAAAATTCTAATGCTTTTGTTATATAATCTTTATTTTCCATAATTTTATATTACAATAAATCATGTAAATAATAAATATTAAATTTGGAGAATTTTATGTCAGGACATTCAAAATGGGCAAACATCAAAAATAAAAAAGCAAAAGTCGATGCTCAAAGAGGCGTTGTTTTTCAAAAATTCGCTCGTGAAATCATCACAGCATCAAGACTTGGAGGACCCGATCCTGCAGGTAATTTCAGATTAAGAACAGCTATCGACAGAGCAAAAGCAGCAGGACTTCCGAATGATAACATCAAAAGAGCTATTGAAAAAGGATGCGGTGGAGCAGGCAGCGACAACTTTGAAGAAATTACTTACGAAGGATACGGAGCAGGCGGAGCGGCAATCTTCATAGAAGCAATGACAGACAACAGAAACAGAACTGCAGGCGATATCAGAAGTTTCTTCTCGAAATTCAACGGCAACCTCGGTGAATCAGGTTGTGTAGGCTGGATATTTAAACCTGTCGGACTTATCACTTTTGACAAAGAAGATGTTGATTTCGACAAACTTTTTGAAGCCGCTATTGAATTTAATGCTGACGATGTTAAAGAAGAAGAAGACGAATATCAAGTTGTTACAACATTTGAGAACCTTCAAGCATGCTCTGAAGGTCTTGATAAAGCAGGTTTCAAAGCTAAAAGTGCTGAATTTACAAGACTTCCGGAAAATTCAATAGAAATTACTGATGCTAAAACCGCAACTAATATTCTTAGATTGATGGAAAAGTTAGAAGATCATGATGATGTTCAAAATGTTTATTCAAACTTTGATATATCAGATGAACTCATGTCGCAATTAGATATATAATCTTCAAAGGAGATTTAAATACCGAATTTTTTCTTCGGTATTTTTTTTGCAAAAAACAACGGAGTCAATGAAAAACCCCGTTGTTTTTTTGATTTCAATAAATAATTATTGAAAATCTTTATAAGAATATTTTCTTTTATCAGAATATGACGTATGAAGTAATTCATGTGCCTTGTGAGAACCGGGTGCTTCAAGTTGCTCAGCATATAACTTAATTATATCAGGATTTTCATGCGAACGTCTGTATTCAAGATTTCTATCTTCTTCATATAAACCTTCAGCACGTTCAACCTTAATTTGAGCATCTTTTCTACTATGAGGCTGTCCTCCGCCGTTTACACATCCTCCAGGGCAAGCCATAACTTCCAATAATTGGAAATTCGCACTTCCGTCTTGAATTTCTTTAATAGCTTTTTCTGCTTCAACAAGAGTTGACACAACTCTAACAACAACTTCTTTACCTTTTATATCAAGTTTTACTGTTTTAGAACGAGAAGTTTGATCAACCCCCCTCATTTCAATAATATCTGTATTAGAAATATTTTCACCTGTTACATAGTAATAAGCTGTTCTCACAGCTGCTTCCGCAACACCTCCCGATGCTCCGAATATAGTACCTGCTCCGGAGTATTGCCCAAACGGAGAATCTGCATTTTCATCTTTTAATTCATCAAATTTGATACCGGCTTCTTTTAGCATTCTTGCAAATTCTTGTGTTGTTAAAACAATATCTGTTTCAGGAATACCATTGATTCTTAATTGTTCTCTTTTCGCCTCATATTTCTTAGCTGTACAAGGCATAATAGACACTACAACAAGATTATCTTTAGAATATCCTTCGTGGTATTTAGGAAGTATGTCTTTCAAAACAGGTGAAAGCATTCCTTGAGGAGATTTACAAGAGGATAAATGACCAAGCATATCAGGGTGTTGAGTTTCCATATATCTTACCCATGCAGGGCAGCAAGATGTAAACATAGGAAGTATTCCGCCTTTTGTAAGCCTTTCAACAAATTCCGTTGCTTCTTCAGTAATTGTTAAATCAGCAGAGAAGTTCGTATCGAAAATTAAGTCGAAACCAAGTCTTCTTAAGGCTGCATAAATTTTTCCGATTGTATTTTCGCCGGCTTTCATTCCGAACATTTCACCGATAGCAACCCTAACAGAAGGTGCAACTTGAACAACGACTTTCTTTTCAGGATTGTTAAGAACATCCCAAACTTCATTAATATTGCTCTTAACGGTTAATGCACCTGTCGGGCAAACGGCCTGACATTGACCGCAGAAAACGCAATCTACGGCTGCCAAAATTCTACCGTTCATTGGTTGAACTACTGTTTTTGAACCCCTATTTGCAAATCCTAATACGGCATGTCCTTGAAATTCCTGACAAGCTCTTACGCAAGCACCGCATAGAATACATTTATTAGGATCTCTTTTTAACGAAGGATTAAAATCATCAATTACCTTCATATCTTCAGGTTTAAGTTTTGGAAATCTTATATTACGGACTCCATATTCTTCCGCATATTTTTGCAAATCACAGGCACCTGATTTATCACAAATTGTACATTCTCTGTCGTGATTTGCAAGAAGTAATTCCAATATTGTCTTTCTGATTTTTCTGACTTTTGCGGAATTAAGATGAATTTTAATCCCTTCTCTCGGAGGCATTGTACAAGATGCTTGAATACCTCTGCCTTCTTGTTCTACAACACACATTCTGCAAGCTCCGAACTGAGTAAGTTCCGGATGATGGCAAAACGTAGGAACATCAAACCCGTTATTGCGAATTACTTCCAAAACCGTTTTTTCATCAGTAAATTCTACTTCGGTGTTATTTATAAATAATGTTTTTTTATCACTCATTTTTTTGACCTCTAATTCATTTTTATCGCTTTAAACGGGCAATTATTCATACAAGCACCGCATTTTATACATTTTTCCTGATTTATTTTGTGAGTTTGTTTTATTGAACCGTCAATTGCTCCGACAGGGCAATTTCTTGCACATTTTGTACAACCTTTACAAAGCTCTTCATCTATTGTAAATGTTTTCATTGCGGAACATACTCCGGCAGGACATTTTTTATCCTTGATATGAGCAATATATTCATCTCTGAAATATTTCAGTGTTGATAATACAGGATTAGGAGCTGATTTGCCAAGACCGCACAAAGAACCGCTCTTTATTACTTCTCCAAGTTCTTCAAGCATATCAAGATCTTCCATCTTACCTTCACCTTTTACTATTCTTTCAAGAATAGCGAGCATTTGTTTTGTTCCTTCTCGACAGGGTGTACATTTACCGCAGCTTTCGTGTTGCGTAAAGTTCATGAAAAATCTTGCAACTTCAACAATACAGGTATCTTCATTCATAACAACAAGACCGCCTGAGCCGACCATTGCTCCTACTTTCGTAAGCTGATCATAATCCATCGGCATATCCAAATGTTCTTCTGTTAAGCATCCTCCGGAAGGACCGCCTATTTGAACGGCTTTAAATTTTTTACCGTTTCTAATTCCACCGCCGATGTCAAAAACAATCTGTCTTAACGTTGTATCCATAGGAACTTCAATTAAGCCGGTATTATTAACTTCTCCGGTTAAAGCAAAAGTTTTTGTACCTTTTGATGATTCTGTTCCCATTGATGCAAACCATTCAGCACCATTTAAAATAATCAGCGGAACGTTTGCAAATGTTTCAACGTTGTTTAAAAGTGTCGGCCGTTTAAACAATCCGCATTCAGCCATGTGAATATTTTTCGGACGGGGCATACCTCTTTCGCCTTCTATTGATGCGATTAGTGCGGATGATTCTCCGCAAACAAAAGCACCGGCACCTTCTTTAATATGAATATGAAAACTGAAATTGCTGCCCATAATATTATCACCGAGATAATTTGCAGCTTCTGCATCTTTAATAGCTCTTTTTAAACGTTTAATTGCAAGCGGATATTCTGCACGCACATATATGTATGCCTCATCTGCACCTACTGCAAAACCTGCAATAGCCATTCCTTCAAGAAGTTTATTCGGATCATCTTCCATAACACTTCTATCCATAAATGCTCCAGGATCACCTTCATCTCCGTTACATATTACATAGGATTTGCCACCTCTGTGTTTGTAAACACTACGCCATTTTTTACCGGTAGCAAAGCCTCCGCCTCCTCGTCCTCTCAGACCTGATTTTTCAATTTGTTCTATTACCCATTCTTGATTATTTTGATTAAGAACTTTTTCTAATGCTTGATATGCACCGAATGCAACAGCCTCATCCAAACTTGATGCATCTATTTTTCCGCAATTCTTTAATGCAGTTCTTGTTTGCTTAGCATAAAAATTAATATCTTCTGTTTTTCTGATTTTTTGACCTGTTTGAGCATCGGTATAAAGCAGGCGTTCAACAGGCGTTCCTTTTATCAAGTGGCTTTCTATAATTTCTCTTACATCATCTGCTTTTACTTTGACATAAGTCGTATGCAAATCAGGAATGACAACAAGTACACCCTGTTCGCAAAATCCATGACAACCTGTAGGCACCACTGTCATTTTATCGTAGGTTGATAAGGGGGAAACATTAACGCCCAGTTCTTTAAATTTTTCATACACTTGCATTGCTCCGCTTGCAATACATCCCGTACCGCAACAAACCAAAACTCTCAACCCTTGTTTTTTTATTTGTTCAAGTGCTTCTTCTTGTTTTTGTTTCATATCAGTTATAGCTATTGTCATCTTACACCGCCTTATCCTGTTTTATTATTTCATCAAGAACTATTCTTGCAGCATCAGCTGTCATCTTTGGATAGGATTTTTCATTTATGACCATTACAGGGGCTGCAACACAAGCACCGAGACAACTTACTATTTCAAGTGAAAACATTCCGTCATCAGAAGTTGTTTTTCCATCTTGCAAATTAAGTTTATCCTTCACAGCTTGTAAAACAGGCATTGAACCTCTTACGTGACAAGCTGTTCCATCGCATAATTTAATTTCATATTTACCTTTCGGATCTAAACTGAACTGTGCATAAAAGGTTGCTACACCATAAACCGTAGCCGGTGAAAGCCCTTCGATTTTTGTGCCGACATAAATCATTGCATCTTCAGGCAAATAACGGTATATTTCCTGTATTTTTTGCAAAATGGCAATTAAATTTGACTTTTTATACTCATAGAATTTTAAAATTTCTTCTATTTTTGCAAAGTCAACTTTGTTTTGACTTGTTGTTGTCATTTATATCTCCTTTTTCATGTAAAAACTTCTGATAAATTTTCTTAAAACGGTTCATGATTAATTATCATATATAAAATCTATAAAATCAAGGCTTTTTCGTGATTTTTAAAACATTTTAGAGTATCATTCGTGATAGAAACGTCAAAACAAGCCAAAAGACTTGCTATTACTAATTTTCAAAAGAAAGATTTTTCATATTATAACAAACGAAAAAATTTTTTATTACAGAGAAAATAATTACAAATTAACATTTTTGTAATACAATTTCTTTATAGAAATTTTAAGGAAAAAACAATGGCTAAAAAACCCATAGTAGCAATAATAGGTCGTCCGAATGTCGGCAAATCGACATTTGTGAACAGATTAGTCGGAGCAAGACATTCGATTGTTGATGACGCCCCCGGAGTTACTCGTGACAGAAAATATTTTGATGTTGAGTGGCTTGATAAAAAATTCACTGTAATTGACACGGGCGGAATTGTTCCGTCAGACGAAGAAGATATTCCCGTAAACATTTTTGCTCAAGCAAAAATCGCTTGCGAAGAAGCTGACAAAATAATTTTCATGACAGACGGAAAAGATGGTGTAACACCTATTGATGAAGATATTGCAAATATTTTAAGAAGAAGCGACAAACCGATTTACCTTGCTGTAAATAAAATTGATTCAGCTGAAAGATTTGCATTTGCGGCAGAATTTTATTCTTTATCACTCGGAGAACCGTATCCGATTTCGGCATTACATGGTTCTGGCGGAGTTGGTGATCTTTTAGATGAAGTAACTAAGGATTTTGAAGTTCCGACAGAAGAAGATGAAAACACCGACAGACCAATCAGAATAGCAATAGTTGGCAAACCTAATGCGGGTAAATCTTCTATCGTAAATGCCCTTTTAGGGAAAGAAAGAGTTATTGTATCTGATGTTTCAGGAACAACAAGGGATACCATCGATTCTCACGTTAAATGGGAAAAAGAAGAATTTATACTTGTTGATACAGCAGGAATAAGAAAAAAAGCAAAAGTTGACTGGGGTGTTGAAAAATTTGCAGTTGCAAGAGCCATAAAAGCAATCAGAGATTGTGATGTAGCCGTTCTTGTAATCGATGCAACGGACGGATTAACGGACCAAGATAAAAAAATCTCCGCAATGGCGGTCGAAGCAGGAAAAGGTATGATTGTTGCCATAAACAAATGGGATTTAATCGAAAACAAACAGTCTTCAACAATCAACAAATTTGAAAAAGAAATTGAACAAAATGCTCCGTTTTTAAACTATGTCCCTAAAATTTTTATAAGTGCAGTAACTAAACAAAGACTTGTCAGCATATATAAAGAGGCGAAAAATGTTTGGGCACAATGCACAAAAAAAGTTTCAACAAGCATTTTAAACAAAGTAATTGCAGATGCTTATGCTATGGTACCACCTGACACAGTAAAAAATAAACGTTTAAAAATTTACTACACAACTCAGGTTAAAACAGCACCTCCGTCTTTCGTATTCTTCGTAAATAAAGAAGAATTAATGAAAGACAGTTACAAAAGGTATCTTGAAAACCGTTTGAGAGAAGCATTCGGATTTTTTGGTACACCAATAAGACTTATGGTTAGAGAAAAACAGGAAAAAGAAAGATGATAATGACAACAGCAATAATAAAACTCGTTGCAGCAGCAATAATTGCTTATGTAATCGGATCAATCCCAACAGGATACATAATCGTAAAAACATTTACAGGACAAGATATAAGAAAAATTGGAAGCGGTTCAACGGGAGCTACCAATGTAAAGAGAGTAATGGGAAAAAAATGGTTTTTTATCGTAATGATTTTAGATGCCTTAAAAGGAGCAATTCCTGTTTTATTGATGAATTTAACACCTTTTTTCCATTCAAAATCCGGTTTAACGGCAGTTTTAGCAGCAACATTTGTATTAATAGGACACAGTAAATCGTTATTTTTGGGATTTACCGGAGGAAAATCAGTTGCATCCGGTGTCGGAACAATTTTGGCGCTTAGTTGGCAAGTAGGTCTTTGCATAGCTCTTATTTGGGGCATAATAACATACTTTTCAAGATACGTTTCATTAGGCTCGATAATAGCACTTGCTCTTTCACCTTTATTGATGTTCTTTTTTAAACAACCGACCACCTACGTTTTATACGCAGCACTTGGTGCAATTTACGTAATATATTTACACAGAGAAAATATCAAGAGATTACTCGATGGAAATGAAAACAAGGTCAGATAAATGGGGTTGAAGATTGTTCCAAAAGTAAAAGTCACGGACAAACACTCTCTTGTGGTAATTTATACACCGGGAGTTGCAGCCTCATGTTTAAAAATCAAAGACGATAAAAACACCTCTTTCGATTACACGAATAGGGAAAACACTATTGGTGTTTTTTCATTCTCATACGAAAAATCATTAAAAAGAGCAGAATTTTTAAAAGCATCTTTAAACATTGATGCTATCCCTTTTGAAGTCAATTCAGAAGATTCAAAGGACATAAAATTTTTAATTGAAAATCTTGAACCGTCTTTTGGCGGAGTTGATTTATCATTAATAGCAGAAAATGTCGCAAATGTCGATTTTGAGGTTAAAATCCCCGTTTTGACCACTCCTGTTCCAAACTTAAAAGAATTTTTCCTTTGTGTTTCGAAAAACGTCTTTATGTTTGATTTAAACAAATTAACAGGTACACTCGGAGAACAATCCTTAACTTTACGCAAAAATGCAGGCGGCGTGGTTGAAGTCGAATTAACAAAAGAACAACACGTGAAGCCTGTCGGAATTTTGACCGAAGGCTCTGCTGTTTTGGGACTCGGAAATATAGGTGCTTTAGCAGGCATGCCCGTTATGGAAGGTAAATCCGTATTATTTTCGTCATTAGGCGGAATAAGTGCCGTTCCGATTTGTATCAAAACTCAAGTGCCTGAAGAATTTATAAAGGTTTCATCGCTTATCAAAAATTCCTTTTCGGCAATAAATCTTGAAGATATTTCCGCACCTTCTTGCTTTGAAATAGAAGAAAGAATGCAAAAAGAATCAAGAATTCCGGTATTCCACGATGATGAACATGGAACGGCAATAGTTGTTGCAGCCGGATTGATAAATGCCTTAAAAATCGTAAACAAAGATATTGATAAAATAAAAATAGTCATCTCGGGGGCAGGTGCAGCAGGGACAGCCATTTCAAAATTGCTTATTGAAGCAAATGCCAAAAATATTATAATCTGCAATAGAAACGGAGCCATAGAAAAAGATAAACATTATACAAAACAAAATCAAACCGAATTAGCTCAAATCACAAATCCAAATAATGAGAAAGGCTCTTTAAAAGAAATTATAAAAAATGCTGATGTTTTTATAGGCGTTTCAGCCCCAAATTTGCTTGATGAAAACGACATCAAGAATATGGCAGAGAATGCAATCGTTTTCGCTTTAGCAAACCCGATTCCCGAAATCATGCCCGACATTGCGGAAAAAGCAGGTGCAAAAGTTGTTGCAACAGGAAGAAGTGATTTTAAAAACCAAATAAATAACAGTTTAGCATTTCCGGGAGTATTCAAAGGTTTATTAAAATATAAAAAAAATAAAATCACGCAAAAAATGAAGTTTAACTGTGCAAAGGCTTTGGCGGAAGTTGTTCCGAAAGACAAACTCTCAAAAGATTTTATAATTCCTGATGCCCTTGATTTAAAGGCAGTTGATGCGGTTGCAGAAGCGATAAATATTGACTGATTTTTGTAAAAAATTTGTTTTATCAAAAAACGGTTGTAAAATGATTAAGTAAAAGCAGTTCAAAATCGAAATCATGATTAATTCAATTCACATAAAAAACTATATACTGATTGAGGATTTGACGATTGATTTTTCATCGGGATTAAACGTCATAACAGGTGAAACAGGTGCAGGCAAAAGCATTATTATCAATGCTCTTGATATTGCTTTAGGTGCAAAAGTTTCTTCTGATGTAATAAAAAACAATGCAGAAAAAGCAGTCATAGAACTCTTTATTTCCAACCAAAACCACGATTTGTTGCAAATGTTTGAAGACAACGGAATAGATTATTCCGACGAGATTGTAATTTCTCGTGAAATCACCGCAAATTCTTCTCGCATAAGAATTAACGGTACAATCGTAAATTTAGCTTTTATAAAAGAATTTAAGAATTTAATTCTCGACATACACTCTCAACACGAAACTTATGCCTTTTTGCAACCGAAAACACATATAGTGTTATTAGATAATTATTCAAAAGAAATCTACGGAAAAGAGCTTACGGAGTACAAAAAGCTATATAGAGAATATCTTTCTTTAACAAAAGATTTGGAAAAATTCAAAAAAACAGCCGAAGAAGCCCAAAATCAGATAGATTTTCTTGATTTTCAAATAAAAGAAATTGAAAATGCAAATATCTCTGATACAAATGAGGAAGAAGAACTCAAAAACGAATTAAAAATCCTCGAAAACGCAGAGAGTTTAAAGGAAAGCACGTATAGTGTTTATTGGGCATTAAACGGCGATGACGGCAATATTATTGATGCACTTCAAAAAATAAAAGCCGAAATAACAAGAGCATCAAGACTTGACGAAGAATTAGCCCAAACAGAAGAACAGCTCATAGATGCCGTTGAAAACCTAAAAGATATTGCAGGAAGTTTGAGAAGCTATTCCGAAAATGTTTCAAACGATGCGGAAAGACTCGACGAAATACAGGAAAGGCTCTATCTTTTCAACAAATTAAAACGAAAATACGGTAATTCTTTGGAGGAAATTTTAACAACATACGAAAGATTATCAAAAGAGCTTGAAAACATTGAAATTTCGGGACAAAAGGCAGAAGAAACCGAACAGAAAATAAAAAACGTTCATAAAAAGTTATCAGAACTTGCCAACTTTATTTCAGAAAACAGAAAAAAAGAAGCAAAATCATTATCGAAACCGGTTGAACAGGAACTTGAAAAACTTGAACTGCCAAAATCCCGTTTTGAAATTCGAGTTGAGCAAACGGATTTGTCAGCTAACGGCTGCGACGATGTTGAATTTTTCATTACAACAAATGTTTCAAACGGCCTTGCACCACTTGCCAAAACAGCTTCAGGCGGTGAAATTTCAAGAGTTATGCTTGCAATTAAAACAATTTTTGCACAAGCTGATGACATCGACACCGTCATTTTTGATGAAATAGATACAGGTATCTCGGGCAAGGCAGCCTTGAGCGTATCGGAAGAAATCGCAAATTTGGCAAAATACAGACAAATTCTACTGATTACCCATCAGGCAATAATTGCAGCTAAAGCAGATAAACATTTTCTCGTTACCAAAAATCAAGACAAAGAAACCAACATCGATATCAAAGCTCTTAATGATGATGAAAAAGTGTTTGCACTTGCGGGCATGGCATCAGGCGGAGCTGACGAACACTCATTAGAATTTGCAAGAACTTTACTCGAAAAGAATAATTAGTTTTGTCCTTCTTCCTCTTTTTTAGCTTGTTCAGTTTCTTGTTTAATATCTATTTGCTGACCGGCTTGTTTTGCTTCACGTAAATCTCTGATTTTATCAGCAGACAAAACGGTCAAAGTCATTATACCATTTGATTCTTTGGTCAATGTCTTTTTAATATCCGTAGGATAGCAATCATAATTTTTGGGAACATCGCCGTCAATTATACGCATTTCAACGTGTTCAATATGCTCCTGAACTTTTCTCGGAAATTCAGGGTGAACTTTGAGCCATTCCAAATAAGACATATTACCTCTCGGATTGTTACAGCCTGCACACTCTGCAAGATAATTTCCCGTATTATTCGGTCCGCCCAAAGATTTCGGGTGAACATGCTCCGCAGTTGTCATAGCTGTTGAAAACATTCTGTGAGCAAATGCACCGGGTTTTTCGGAATATTTTTTATAAATACAAGCAACTGCTGCTCTGTTTTCGGGCAAATTCATTGCCGTATCTTCGATTTTGCCGTAATCTTCGTCCGAAAGTCCGCCTTTCATAGATTGCAATTTTTCGGTGAAATCAATTCTGTTGAAATCATCACCTTGTTCAATACCTTTAATTGTTTTTTGTATAAATTTGCTTACAGGAGCATCATAGCCTGCAAGTTCGGTACTTTTAACATAAGTTTCACCTAAAACTTTTTTGCAATATCTGTCAAAATATTTCGGTAAATTGTCATTCGTTTCACGAATGCCTGCGGCAAAATCCATGTCGGTATTTTTTACCGCATCGGCAATCATAAAACATGCTGTTCTCTCTGCAGTTCTCAAGTATTTTTCTTCTTCATTAATAACCTGAACAAGGTCATTGCCTTTCGGTCCTATCAATCTGCTCTCGTGTTTATGAATGTCTTGTTTGCGAAGCATAATATCTCCGCAGCAACAACAAGGAACATCTTCTATATGCTTAATTGCAAAATTTGATGTGCTGCAATTTTGACCTTTAAATGAAATTCCGCCTAAAAAATATGACTTTAAAGCACCACCGTCATTTGCTGTTTTATTTTCTTGCAGAGGTGTCGTAACAGCAATCGGATTTGTCGCTTTTTGAGCCTTAAAATTATTAAAAACTCTTGCGTTTTCAACTGAATTTACGGAATTAATCATCATAATTGAAACCTTTCAACACACTCACGTTTTTAGTAATACCGCTAAAATATTTGAATTGCCATGTTTCGAACGAATGTTACGTTATGTAAAGCAAAAGTGTCAAAGAAACTTTTTAAGGTTAAAATAGAAACTAAGTATATAAAAAAGGAACATTCGTTTGGGCAACATATCCGAAAAACATTCGGCAAGCAAAGAAGACTACCTTGAGGCAATTTATGATTTAAGCCTCAACAATAAAAAATTCAAAGCTGTCGATATCGCAAAAAGATTAGAAATATCAAGAGCTTCTGTCAGTGAAGCCTTGAAAAAATTATCAGAACAAGGTTTTCTAAATTATGAAAAATATAAACCTGTTACTCTTACAGATAAAGGTTTGGAACTCGCACAAAAAGTGTTTTTTAAACATAAAACCTTATGTAAATTTTTCGAAAAATTCTTAAACTTATCAAACAACGAAGCTCAAATAAATGCTTGCAAAATCGAACACGTTATCACCGAAAATGCCTTCGCTAAAATAAAAGAACTCGTTGATAATCTATAATTTTTTCGTTCAGGTAAAATTTTGTTAAGCACACCTAACATAATTCTTGCAAAAATTATCAGGTCTTTTTATAATCAAATTGTTAGGCAGTCCTAACACAATACCGCAAACCATTACGGCAAACGGCAGAAACATAAAGAACAGAAAGCGAAATGCAAAAATTCAAGATGAAAATAACGGTTTTAGGCAGCGGGCATGGTGGATTTGCGATGTCATCGGATTTAAAATATTCGGGATATGATGTCGTTTTATCGGCAGCAGCACCGCATAATTCAAAGTTATTAAAATTCAAAGATTTAGACAAAATCATCATTGAGGGAATGTTTGAAAAATACATAAACCCGGTCGTTGTTGAAACGGATTTCATTGAAACAGACACTATAAAGGCAATTCGCAGAGGGGATATAATTTTTGTAAACACACCTGCATTTGCACAGGAAGTTTATGTAAAAATGATTGCAGAATACGGAAGGAAGGGACAAATAGTTGTATTCCCTTGCGGAGGTTTTTCAGCTGTAAATTTTAACAATTATTTAAAAACAAAAGGTCGTGAAAACGATTTTTACGTATGTGAAACAGGGTCATTTATTTACACAACTAAATTGAAAGGCGACTCAAGCATACTCATCAAAAGCATGAAATCAAGTGTAATGATTGGTTGTGTACAACCTGAAAAAACAGATTACGTTTTAAAAGTAATAAACGAAATTTATCCGCAATTTTATAAAGCAGAAAACGTATGGCAAACGAGTTTCAGCAATCCGAGTTCGGTTTTGCACACAATTACAACATTATGCAACATGAGCAGAATTGAGCAATTAGGCTCATACAAAAATTCTTTTTACGATATTACCCCAAGTGTTGCAAGAATTATCGAAAAAGTTGATAAAGAAAGATGTGAAGTAACAAGTCATTTTTATAAAAATGTTATGAATGTTTCAGAAATAATGTGCAGTTTATACAATCTGCATTATGACAATATCTACGACACAATCAAAAATATTTCAGCCTTTAAAATACAATATGCTCCCGGTGATTTGAAGCACAGATACATTACGGAAGATGTACCGTATTCATTAGTTCCGATAGCAACAATAGGCAAAAAACTCGGAATTAAGACACCAAATGCTGATTCAATAATAAATTTGGCTTGTATGTCAAATGACGTTGACTACTGGAAAGAAGGCAGAAATGCAGACAAAATAGGTTTTGAACCCAATCAGGCAATTTATCTTGAAAAGGAGGCAGTGTAAAATGACAGGTATTGATAGAAAATTTATACCATTGATAATAGCAGTTGCAGCCGCTTCATTTATGGTAAATTTGGACACATACATAATAAACGTATCAATCCCTGCAATTGCAGCCGATTTATCTGTTTCTAAAGCCGATATATCCTGGGTTGTAATGTCATACAATTTGATGGTTGTTTCTTTGCTTTTAATTTGCGGAAAACTTGCCGATATAACAGGTGTTAAAAAGCTTTTTATATTTGGTTTCGTACTTTTTACTGCAAGTTCGTTGTTTTGTGCTTTATCACAAAATTTACCGCAGCTTATTGCATCAAGAGTGTTACAAGGAATAGGTGCCTCTATTTTATATGCAATACCTCAAGCTATGATTGCTAAATTCATGCCAAAAGAACAACGAGGAGCAGGTTTTGGATTTAGTGCCTCAGCAGCCGCTCTCGGAATTATGTTAGGTTCTCCGATAAGCGGTTTAATTACTGGTCTTTCGTCTTGGCACTGGATATTTTTAATAAATATACCTGTAGGTATTTCCGTCATAACAATGATTTTACTCAACAAGTCCTTGAACGAAGAAAAATCTGTAGAAGTTGATAGAACTTTCGATTTAAAAGGAGCATTGACAAGTTTTTTGGCTGTTTTGGGATTAACCTTATGGCTAAATAAACTAAACACAGTCGGAATTGCTGATTATAAAATGATTATGTTGCTCACAATTTCACTGATTTTAAGCGGATATTTTATTTATAATTGCAAGAAAGTTCAAAATCCTTTGATAAAATTAGATTTATTCAAAAACAGATATTTCTCTTATGCAAATTCAGCAATGTTTTTAATTTCCGGATTTCTCGCAGGAAACAACTTTATAATGCCGTTTTATCTTTCGGAAATAAAGAATTTGAGCGAATTTCAAACAGGACTAATGTTCATAATATATTCTGCAAGTTACATGTCATTCAGTCTTTTATACGGAAAGATTTCAAGAAAAATTTCAGCAGCAAAAGTATCATCAATAGCAGCTTTGATGTCTGTTTTATCAATAATGTTTTTCATAAAAAATATTACAGGAGAGGGGATTTATTACACAATTATTTTATTTATCTTATTGGGAATGTCATTTTCGTTCTTCATCACATCGAATAATAACTTCGTGATGTTGCAGGCAAAGAAAAATGAAGAAGGAGCAGTAGCAGGTTTACACAGAATGACGGGAAGATTTGGAATGCTTTTTGGAGTTGTTGTATTCGAGTTCATTTTTTCAAGTATAAAATCCGATAACACAATCATTCCTTATATCGCAACCTATGTAGCAGGGTGTTTAATATGTATTTTAACAACAATTTTGTCGGCAAAATGTGTCGATAAAAAAACCTAAATATCTCATTTCATGTATATGTCGGCAGTGTTCTCCATCATACTTTCGCTGCCGACTTTTTATTTTTGTAAAAATAATAAAAAGGAATGTAAATCATAAAAATATACTTGTTTTTTTTAGATAATACAGGCTATAATAAAAGAAGAAAATTCAAAAATCGAGAAAAGGAACGAAATGACTTCAGAACTTAACGATAATCTTTTAAAAGACAGTATCGATACGTTTATAAGTAGCGATATAGCAGACGTAAAGCCAACTATTTTGATTGTTGACGATGAAATAAACAATTTGCAACTTTTAAAAAGAACATTCAGAGGCTCATACAATATTTTGACAGCCTCAAACGGTGTTGAAGGTTTAGAAGTCGTAAAGCAAGAAGGTGACAGAATTTCATTAATTGTAAGTGACCAAAAAATGCCGGTTATGGAAGGTACAGAATTTTTAAAAAAAGTAAATGAAACACATCCGGAAATTGTCAAAATTTTGTTAACAGGGCATCAAGACTCGGATATTATCGTTTCAGCAATCAATGATTGTCAGCTTTATCAATATATTTTAAAGCCCTTTGATCCGGAAGAATTAAAAGTTTCGGTTACTAACGGATTAAAAAAATTCGAACTTGCAACAAGAAAAACACTTATCATGAAAGATTTAAAGGAATTATTTTATAAAACTATTAAATCTATTTCTTGTGCATTGGATGCCAAAGATCCATACACACACGGACACTCACTGCGTGTAACATTATATTCATTGATATTGGCAAGCAAATTGGGTTTAACGGATTCAGCTCTTGAAGAGATTGAAACAGCGGGATTATTACATGATATCGGAAAAATCGGCATTCCGCAAAGTATATTATGCAAAACTTCAAAATTAACGGACGAAGAATTTGAAATAATGAAAGATCATACAGGACAAGGTGCGAAGATGATTCAAAATGTAAAAAAACTTCGTGCAGTTGCAAGTTGGTTAAAATCACACCACGAAAGATGGGACGGCAGAGGATATCCTTGCGGACTAAAAGGAACAGAAATACCGTTATTTGCAAGAGTCATAGCGCTTGCAGACACTTATGATGCTATGACTTCGACAAGACCTTATAGAAAAGCCTTACCGCATGAAGTTGCAATTCAAGAAATAAAGAGATGTTCCGGAGTGCAGTTTGATCCGGAACTTGCGGAAATTTTTATTGCAAACGAGGCAGAAATAAAAGCTGCAAAAGAAAATCCGGAAGAGTATTACAATAAACTAAGTTTCTTGCAAAAATATATAAATACAGCATCAGAAGTTTTACATTTAGCACAATAAAAGCAAAAAAACAATAAAAATCGACGGTTTTTCAAAAAGAAAGCCGTCGATTTGCATTTTTTGAAAAAGTATAGTATAATCAAACACATAGAAAGACTAAGGAAAGAAATTTTGAAAACCGCAATCATTACAATTCAATCACGACGTAGCATTCAGTAGGCTGAATGCGGTATTGATTTGTAGTTTGTTTCGATAATCGAAGCTTTTTGACGGTAAAATTAAAACCCTTTCAGTGAGAAAAGGGGAATTTTTGTATTGGAACACAGAACAAGGAAAATAAAATGAATTTAAAGGGAAAAGATTTTATCAATCTTGAAGATTTTACAGCAGAAGAATTACACGAACTAATTGAATTGGCAACGGAGCTGAAACAAAAGATTAAAAATGGAGAACAACTTGACATTTGCAAGAATAAAACCTTGTTAATGTATTTTGAAAAGCCGTCATTAAGAACGAGATTAAGCTTTGAAACAGGAATAAATAAACTTGGCGGAAGTGCGTTATTTATAACAAAAGCAGAAATCGACCCCGGGAAGAGAGAGAGCATTGAAGATACAGCAAGAGTAATGTCAAAATTTGTAGATGCATTGACGATAAGAACTTTTGCACACGAGGATGTAGAAAAATTTGCCAAATGGGCATCAGTTCCCGTAATTAATGCCTTGACGGATAAATCCCACCCATGTCAAATTATGGCGGATATTCTAACAATGAAAGAATATTTTGGCGATGTTAAAAACACAAAACTTGCATACATCGGTGACGGAAACAATGTTCTTCACAGCTTGTTGGTCGGCTGCTCAATGTTCGGAATAAATATATCGGTTGCAACACCTAAAGGATATGAAGCACCGGAAGATGCCGTAAAAATTGCAGAAAACAATTCAAAGATAACAGGTGCAAAAGTTGAATTTTTTGAAAATGCAGAAGAAGCAGTAAAAGATGCGAACGTAATTTATACGGACACTTGGACAAGTATGGGACAAGAAGCGGAAGCTAATATCAGAAGAATTGTATTCAGAAATTATCAAATTAATGACAAATTAACGCAAAAAGCTGCAAAAAATCACATTGTAATGCACTGTTTACCGGCACATAAGGGTGAAGAAATTGATGCTGAAACATTTGAAAAATATTCAGAAGCAATTTTTAATCAGGCAGAAAACCGACGATATGCACAAATGGCTGTTATGGCAGCAATTATGTAAAAAGCAAATCGTATTACACAAGAATTATTAAAAAGTTTATAAAGGAGAAAATTATGAAAGAAAAAGTTGTTTTAGCATACTCGGGCGGACTTGATACAACGGTAATTATTCCATGGTTAAAAGAAAATTACGATTACGATGTAATTGCAGTTTGCGTAGATGTAGGACAAGGAAAAGAAACAGATGGACTTGAAGAAAAAGCTTTAAAAACCGGCGCTTGCAAATATTATTTAGTAGATTGCAAGGATGATTTTGTAAAACAATGCGTATTCCCTATGATTAAAGCAGGAGCAATATATGAAGGGAAATATCTTCTCGGAACTTCAATTGCAAGACCTATTATTACAAAAAAACTTGTTGATATAGCATTAAAAGAAGGTGCTGTTGCAATTTGTCATGGAGCAACCGGTAAAGGTAACGATCAAGTAAGATTTGAACTTACGGTAAAAGCGCTTGCACCGGAATTAAAGATTATTGCACCTTGGAGAATTTGGGATATCAAATCAAGAGAAGATGAGGTTGAATACCTTGAAAAAAGAGGAATAGAAGTTCCAATGAAAAAGGGCGATACATATTCAAGGGACAGAAATCTTTGGCACATAAGCCATGAGGGATTAGAGCTTGAAGATCCTTCACAGGAACCTCATTACAACTCATTACTTCACATGTCAGTAACACCGGAACAAGCACCGGATAAAGCTGAATATGTTGAAATCGAATTTGAAAAAGGAGAACCGATTAAATTGAACGGAGAAATTGTTTCTCCTGTCGAAATTGTAGAAAAACTCAATGAAATAGGCGGAAGAAATGCCGTTGGAACAATCGATATGGTTGAAAACAGAGTTGTAGGAATGAAATCAAGAGGTGTTTACGAAACTCCCGGAGGAACAATTTTATACGCAGCACATAAGGAACTTGAATATTTGTGCCTTGATAAAGAAACACAATCTTTCAAAAGCATTGTAGCAAATAAATTTGCAGAAGCAGTTTATGCTGGTCAATGGTATACACCTTTGAGAGAAGCTCTTTCGGCATTTGTCGATTCAACACAAAAAACTGTTACAGGAACAGTAAAACTCAAACTTTACAAAGGTAATGTAATTCCTGCGGGAGCAAAATCAAAGTACTCACTTTATAACGAAAGCTTAGCAAGTTTTACAACCGGAGAACTTTACAATCATAAAGATGCGGAAGGTTTCATCAACTTGTTTGGTTTACCTTTAAAAGTCAACGCTCTTGTAAAGAAAATGAACAACGAAGAATAATCGAACGGAGAAAGAAAATGAAACAGCTTTGGGGTTCAGGATTTTCAAAGGCATTAAACAAATCCGCAAATGATTTTAATTCTTCATTAAGATTCGACAAAAGGCTTTATAAACACGACATTACGGGCAGTATAGCACATGCCCGTATGTTGTCGGCACAAGGAATTTTGACAGAAGAAGAAAGCGAATTAATTTGCAAGAATTTAGAGATAATTTTATCCGATATAGAAAGCGGCAAAGTTAGTTTTGAATGTGATTTTGAGGACATTCATACCTTTGTTGAAAAACTTTTAACGGATAGAATCGGAGCTGTGGGCAAAAAACTTCACACAGCAAGAAGCAGAAACGATCAGGTTGCACTTGACGTCAGAATGTACACCAAAGAGGAAATACAAAACATTCAAGGCGAAATTATAAATCTCATCAAAGTTTTGCTGTCACTTGCGAAAAAGCACACAGAAACAATAATGCCGGGATATACCCATCTTCAAAGAGCTCAACCCATAACTTTTGCACACCATTTGGGTGCTTATGTTGAAATGTTCAAAAGAGATTTCGCAAGACTAAAAGACTGCTATAAAAGGGTAAATATTTTACCCCTCGGAGCAGGTGCTTTAGCAACAGGACCTCATAATATAGACAGGTACAAAACCGCAGAAATATTAGGTTTTGACGACATTTGTCTAAACAGCCTTGACGCTGTTTCAGATAGAGATTTCGTTGTCGAAACTTTAGCGGATTTGTCAATAATAATGATGCATTTGAGCAGATTTTGCGAGGAAATTATACTTTGGGCAAGCAGAGAATTCGGATTTATCAAAATTGACGACGGATACTCAACAGGAAGCAGCCTTATGCCACAAAAGAAAAACCCCGATATTGCAGAACTTATCAGAGGCAAAACAGGCAGAGTTTACGGCTCGCTGAGTGCAATTTTAACAACGATGAAATCCTTGCCACTGGCTTATAATAAGGATATGCAGGAGGATAAAGAACCTTTATTTGATGCAATAGACACAATAAAAGTATGTTTGTCTATTTTACCGGAAATGCTTGAAACAATTACAGTTAATAAAGAAAAAATGTTAAAAGCGTGTGCAGAAGGATTTTTAAATGCGACCGATGTTGCAGACTATCTTGTCAAAAAAGGTTTACCCTTCCGAGATGCACATGAAGCTTCAGGAAAAGCTGTAAGATATTGTCTTGAAACAGAAAAGACTTTGGATACAATGGAAATAGAAGAGTACAAAAAAATAAATGAACTTTTTGAAAAAGATTTATACGAAGCTATAAAAATAGAAAATTCAGTAAAATCAAGAAAAGTCATAGGCGGTCCGGAAAAAGGGGCTGTCGAAAAAGTTATAAAACAAAATGAAGAATGGATAAAAACTAATGAATAAAATAAAGGCAGCAATAATCGGCGCAACGGGTTACGTCGGACAAGAACTTTTCAGAATTTTGTATACACACCCTATGGTTGAAGTCACCCAAATAACGTCTGTAAGTTATATCGGAAAAAATTATGCTGACGTTTACCAAAACTTCAATAAGTTAACCGACATGACTTGCAGTGAGGACGATACAGAAAAAATTGCAGAAGAATGTGACGTAATGTTTATAGCCCTTCCGCATGGAATAGCCTCAAAAAAAATCACAAAAAACATTCTCGAAAAGTGCAAAGTAATTGATATAGGAGCAGATTTCAGAATAAAAGACAAAGAAACTTATGAAAAATGGTACGGTGTTGAACATTTCGGCGAAGATGTTTTAAAAGAAGCTGTTTACGGACTTTGCGAAATTCACACAGAAGAAATAAAAAAAGCAAGACTCGTCGCAAACCCCGGTTGTTACACAACTTGCAGTATTTTAAGTCTTTATCCGCTTGTAAAAGAAGGTTTAATTGATACAAACTCAATTGTAATAGACGCAAAATCAGGAGTTACAGGAGCAGGCAGAAAACCTGATTTGGGAACATCCTACTGCGAATGCAACGAATCTATAAAGGCATACAAAGTCGCTTCACACAGACATACACCGGAAATTGAACAAGAACTTTCAATTGCTGCAGGAAAAAATATCAATTTGATATTCACACCGCATTTAACACCAATGAACAGAGGCATCTTAGCAACTTGTTATGCAAAATTAAACAACAAAACAGATTATGAAACATTGAAAAATGCCTATTTAAAATACTACGAAGATAAACATTTTGTAAGACTTTTGAAACAAGGTCTTTTCCCTGAAACAAACAAGGTTAAAGGTTCAGAATATATTGATATCGGTTTTACCATAGACAGTCGCACTAATAGTGTTATCGTAATCGGCGCAATAGATAACCTCGTAAAAGGGGCGGCAGGTCAAGCTGTTCAAAATATGAATTTGATGTTCAACTTCAATGAATACACAGCTTTGGACTATGCAGGCATTTTTCCTGCATAACAAATAACAAAAAAAACAGGATAAGGAAGATGAAAATAACAAAAGACGGAATAACGGCACCAAAAGGCTTTTTAGCAGCAGGTGACCATGTCGGAATAAAAAAAGTCAAAAAAGATTTGGCAATAATCTATAGTGAAAAACCTGCAATTTGCTCGGCAGTATTTACGAAAAACGTAGTAAAAGCAGCTCCGTTACAACTTGCATTAAAGGTTTTAGCAGGAAACAGATACATATCAGCAATTGCCGTAAACAGCGGTAATGCTAACGCTTGTACAGGCGAACAAGGATATAAAGATGCAGTTGCAACAAGTAAAACTTTAGCGGATTGCCTCGGGTTAAAAGACAATGAAGTTTTGGTTTCTTCAACAGGTGTTATCGGGCAGCTTTTGGATGTCGAAAAATTGACAGAAGGCATAAAAACCGTAAGCAAAAAACTTTCTAATACAAAAGAGTCTGCAAACGATTGTGCTGAAGCCATTATGACAACAGACACGTTCACAAAACAAATTACAACCGAAATAGAAATTAATGGAAAATCAGTAAAAATTTCAGGTATTGCAAAAGGTTCAGGAATGATTCACCCAAATATGGCGACAATGTTGGGATTTTTGACAACAGATGCGGCAATCACCGCAGAAATGCTTGATAATGCATTCAAAAGCTGTATTGACGATTCATTCAATATGATAACGGTTGATGGAGAAACAAGCACAAATGATACTTGTTTAATACTTGCTAACGGTTGTGCTAACAACGATTTGATAGATAAAGAAGATGAAAATTTTGAAAAATTTAAAAAAGCCGTGGATTATACCGTTAAATTCCTTGCAAAACAAATTGTTTTGGACGGAGAAGGTGCAACAAAATTTCTTGAAGTAAAAATTTCAGGTGCAAAAACCAAAGACGACGCAAAAGTTTTATGCAAAGCTATTTTAAACTCACAACTTGTTAAAACGGCATTTTTTGGAAAAGATGCAAACTGGGGAAGAATTTTATCCGCAATGGGTGCATCAGGAGTAGATTTCAATCCCGAAAAAGTCAAAATTTCATTCAAAAACGAAATCGGCTCAATAGACTTGTTTGAAAACGGAAAACCATATAATTTCGATGAAGATTTCGCCTTAAAGATATTAGAAGAAAGAGAAATCAAAGTTGATGTAATTTTGCAAGAAGGAAATTCCGAAATCACAGGCTGGGGTTGCGACTTAAGCTATGAATACGTCAAAATCAATGCGGAGTACAGAACATAATGAACATAGAAAAATATATAAAAAAGGCTGAAACACTTGTAGAAGCGATGCCTTACATAAATAAATTCAACGGACAAACAGTTGTTATCAAATATGGCGGAAGTGCTATGACAGAAGAGGAATTGAAATCCTCAACAATCGGAGATATTGCGTATTTAAAAGCAGTCGGAATAAATCCCGTAGTTGTTCATGGAGGAGGCCCGGCAATCAATAAAGCATTAAAAAATGCAGGAATAGAACCGCAATTCAAAAACGGCTTAAGAGTAACAGATAAACAGACTGTAGAAACAGCAGAAGAAGTTTTGTCAGGACTTGTTAACAAATCAATCGTTTCTGAATTTCAAAAACACAACACAAAAGCAGTAGGAATTTCAGGCAAAGACGGTTTGTTGTTAGAAGCTTTAAAAAGCCCTGATGACATAGGTTTTGTTGGTGAAATTTTTAGAGTAAACCCACAAATAATAAAGACTTTAACTGATGCATCTTTTGTGCCTGTCATTTCTCCAATCGGAACAGATGAAAACGGTGAAACGTACAACATAAATGCAGACCATGCAGCCGTTGAAATTGCAATAGCTTTAAAAGCAGCCAAACTTGTATTTATGACAGATATTGACGGTGTAAGACAAGATGCGGAAAAAGCCGAAACGCTACTATCAAGATTAACTCCGGCTCAAATAGATTCTATGATAAAAGATAAAAGCATAAGCGGAGGAATGATTCCCAAAGTTAAATCTTGTGCAAGAGCAATTAAATCGGGTGTAAAATCCGTTCACATTATCAACGGCAAAATCAAACATTCACTCTTACTTGAAATTTACACCCACGACGGAATAGGAACAATTATTGAGGAATAACAATGACAGACACAAAAAAGTTGACCGATACATACATAATGCACACATACAATCGTTTTCAGACAGAAATTGTCAGAGGTGAAGGGGTTTATGTTTTTGATGAAAACGACAAGAAATACCTTGATTTCACAGCAGGAATAGCAGTAAATTCACTTGGATATTGTGATAAAGATTGTATTAAAGCAGTTGAAAATCAACTTCATAAATTCAATCATTGTTCAAATTTATATTACAGCAGACCACAAGCTGAAGTTGCAGAAATTCTTGTTGAAAATTCTTGTTTTGAAAAAGTATTTTTCTGCAACAGCGGAGCTGAAGCCACAGAAACGATGATAAAAACAGCAAGAAAATTCGGTAAAACAAAAGGTGAAAATTGTTCAAAAATTATAACAATGAAAAATTCTTTCCACGGAAGAACAACAGGTGCAATCACGGCAACAGGACAGACAAAATACCAAAAATCGTTCACACCGCTTCTTCCCGATATTGTTTATGCAGAATTTAATAACATTGAAAGCATAAAAGAACTTGCAGATGAAAACACTTGTGCCGTAATAGTTGAACCAATGCAGGGAGAAGGCGGTATGAAACCGGCAACAAAATCTTTTTTAGAAGATTTAAAAAAATTTTGTGATGAAAAAAATATTTTGTTAGGCTTTGATGAAGTTCAATGCGGAATAGGAAGAACAGGTGAACTTTTTGCATATCAAGCTTATGGAATAGAACCTGATATGGTCGGAATGGCAAAAGGTTTGGCAAACGGTATTCCGATAGGAGCTGTGGCTGCCAAAGGTATTGCATCAACAATTCTTGAAGCCGGCGATCACGCATCAACTTTTGGCGGAAACCCCTTGGCTTGTTCAGCTGCAAAAGTTGTTTTAACTAAACTGACCAAAGAAAATCTTTTGCAAAATGTAAAAGATACAGGAGCATATTTGAAAAATAAATTATCAGAACTTGTTGAAAAATATAAATTTGTAAAGGAAGTCAGAGGTCTTGGACTTATGATTGGTTTAGAATTAACAATTCCTGCCAAAGATATTTTAAACAAGTGTATGGAAAAAAATCTTTTATTAATCGGAGCAGGAACAAATATTATCAGATTTGTACCGCCTTTAATTATAACAAAAACAGATGTAGATAAAGCTATAACCATACTTGATGAAATTTTAGGAGAAGTAAATGAGTAAAGCCCGCATTTTATTTGAGGACGGTACAATTTTTGAAGCCGAAGCGAATTTAAACGATATGACCATAATGGGCGAACTCGTTTTCAACACGTCAATGACAGGTTATCAGGAGATTTTGACAGACCCGTCTTATGCTTCACAAATTATTGTTATGACATATCCGCTTATTGGTAATTATGGCGTAGAAAAAGATTTTGCTGAATCAAAAAAAATTCAAGCAGCAGCATTCATAATAAAAGAAAATTCCGAAACAGAACTTGAGGGTGTAAAATCTCTTTCTGATTATCTTGCTGAAAATGAAACACTTTGCCTTAACGGAATAGACACAAGAAAATTCACTAAAATTATTCGCTCATCAGGAAGCAGAAACTGCCTTATCACCACAGATAAAATAACCGATAAGCACAAAGAAATGCTTAAAAACTATGTTTTTCCCAAAAATATAGTTGAACAGCTTTCACAAAAAGAAATTACAACATATAGTGCTATGGCCGATAAACAGGCTGATTTCGCCCTCATTGATTACGGTGTCAAAAACAGTATAATAAAAGAACTTCAAAAAGCAGGTGCTGACGTAACAGTTTATCCGTTTGATGTCGAGGCAGAAAAAATCTTAAACGGCGGGCATGATGCTGTAATGCTATCAAACGGTCCCGGAGATCCCAAAGATGTAAAAATAGACAATATAAAACAACTTCTCGGACAAATCCCTGTTTTTGGAATTTGTTTAGGACATCAGATTTCAGCACTCGCAATAGGTGCAAATACATACAAGCTCAAATTCGGTCATAGAGGGGCAAATCATCCGGTCATAAACCTTATAAACGGAAAAGTTTTAATAACTTCTCAAAATCATGGATATGCAGTTGATGAAAAAACACTTCCTAAAAATGCAAGAGTGACTTACCGCAACATAAATGACAAAACTGTAGAAGGTTTTGAGCATAAAGAAATTTCATTAAAATGCGTTCAATTCCACCCGGAAGCAGGCCCCGGTCCGGAAGATGCAGAAATAATTTTTAAGGAATGGGTAAAATCCGTAAGCAAGGAGCAAAAAAATGCCTAAAGATATTTCAATAAAAAAAGTAATAGTTTTGGGTTCAGGTCCGATTGTAATCGGTCAGGCAGCAGAATTTGACTATGCAGGAACACAGGCTTGTAAATCCTTGCGAGAAGAAGGAATTGAGGTTGTATTACTAAACAGCAACCCTGCAACAATTATGACAGATGACGATGTTGCCGATAGAATTTATTTGCAGCCAATGAATATAGAAGCTCTTGAATATATCATAGAAAGAGAACGTCCTGACGGGATTTTGGCAGCTATCGGCGGTCAAACAGGACTAAATCTTGTTACGGAAGCTCATAAAAAAGGTATTTTAAGTAAATACAATGTGAAAATTTTAGGAACATCTATTGATGCAATTCAAAAAGCGGAAGATAGAGAAAGTTTCAAAAACTTAATGTTGGAAATTAATGAACCGATTGCAAGAAGTGAAATTTTAGAAGACATTGAAAGTGCCGTAAAATTTGCAAATAAAATTGGCTATCCAATAGTAATCAGACCTGCATTTACCCTTGCAGGAACAGGCGGAGGAATAGCTCACGACGAAGAAGAATTACGTTCAATTATGTATCAAGGTTTAACAGCAAGTCCAATCGGGCAAGTTCTTGCAGAAGAATCCGTTGCAGGATGGAAAGAAATAGAATATGAAGTTATGCGTGATTCAAATGATACGGCAATAACTATTTGTAACATGGAAAACATTGATCCGGTCGGTATTCACACAGGTGA
>JBJEGN010000102.1:0-6984 GCA_051875105.1 Candidatus Gastranaerophilaceae bacterium | reverse complement strand
TTCTTGCATATAAACTTCCTTATTTTTTCTACAGAATAAATTTTAACATAAAAAATAAAAAAAAAGATGGTTGAAGCCATCTTGTTTAGTAAGTAAGAAATGTAAGAAATGTAAGAAATTAAAAAAACTTTAGTTATGCATAAATCAATTTATGTTCTGATTTTTGCTCTTTTTTATCAGCATCGGCATTAGTGTAAAAAAGAGATTGAGAACCGTTTCTGTCCTTAGCGAGATTGTCGATGTCGCTTAATCTTTTTTGCAACCCTGTCGTGTTGAGTTTGTTATCAGTTGAAACGGATTGAAAAACATCAGAAGCGATGAAGATTTTTCCGTCAACTTGTTTGTGAATACCTGCTGCAGCTTTTGCATTGAGGTATTGGATATTGTTGTAGAAATTATTGTTGAATTTGATATCTGAAATTGCTGCTTGGTTTTTCAATGCAGCTACAGAGTTAGTTTGCTCAAATGATGAGAAATTGAAAACAGCCTTTTGTTGTTGAACTTCATTTGGTTGAGCTTGAACATTTGTATTAATAGTTCTTGCTGCCGCTGTATTTATCGCTGTAATTGCAGAAAAATTAATCATTTGTTCCTTACCACTTACCCTACATTTTTTATATCGACACTTCGTAAAGAAAACTTTAGGGTTTAGAGTTTTGTTTGTAACATATCTTTACACAAAAACCAAAATATAGTAGAATGGGGTGTTTTAATATTTAAAACAGCAGTTTGAATAAAATCTCCTCTATTTGTATTAAATTTTGTAAAAAGGATAAAAGTTTTTAAAAATTTAGCCGATTATATAAGAGAGAGAACATGCACAAGGAAGACAAAAATGTGTGAAGACAAACAAAATGAAGGTGTTTCATTATTTTCGCAGAGTGCGGAATTTATGGAAGATGATGCACTTGAAGAAATTTTTGCATTAAACTTAGGTGATTTTTTAACAGAAACTTTGATATCGGAAGATTTAGCGAAAAAGATTAGTGAAAAAGAAACCGACAAAACAGAAGGTTTGAAAAAACAATTATCAGAGCTTATTTCAATATATTCAAAGGATAAAACCCTTACAATTTTGGGCTTTAACAGCAAAGAAGATTATATAATTTACAGCTCGATTGCAAAAACGATAAAAGAAATGGCAGCCGTAGATGCTTGTCATATTTATCTTACAAAGGATAACGTCGGCGGAACTACTGATAATGATTATGATTTGATGTTAGTAGGAACGTCTGTCAAAATTAACGGCGACTTGTATTCAAAAAACATTGGATACAATTTGAATGACGAATCTCTTGCCGTAAGAGCATATAAAGAACGTAAAACTATTGAGATAAAAGATTGTTCAACATTAAAAGATGTAAAACCGATAGAAGAACTTGACGAAGATAAAGCGGTATATTGTTTGTCTGTGCCGATGAAGAGTTCTTTTGGCTGCGTTGGAACAATAGTTATACAAAATTACGAACAAAAGGAATTAGACGATAATTTTGTCCACATGTGCGAAATAACGGCGGATTTATTCGCAACGTCAATGGCTTTCCAAAAAGAAGCAGAAGAAGCCGAAAAACTTATCAATGATGAAGAAGCAAGCGTTTCAGAATTACAACATTTAAGGGCTGAAATTACGGCTTTAATTGGAGATTTGGGAGATGAACAACAAGCTTTTGTTGAAAATTTAGCAAAAGCAGTTGATTCAAGAAGTCACTTTAAAGCAGATTATTCAAGAGCAGTTGCGGCATTGTCGGTTGAAATCTGTACAGAACTCGGATTAAATGAAAAAACAAAAGATTTAGTTTATTACGCTGCACTTTTGAGAAATATCGGGAAAATCACTTTACCGATTGAAATATTCAATAAAAAGGGCGATTTAACAAAGGAAGAATGGGCAAAATTATATAATCACCCGAATATCGGTGTAAATTTATTGATGAGCATAAACTTTATGGCAGAAGTTATACCATACATCCATTATCACAAAGAAAGATGGAACGGTACAGGCCGAGAAGGCTTGAGCGGACAAAGCATTCCTTTGGGTTCAAGAATTATTGCAATAGCTGATGCTTATTGTGCTTTGACAACAGAAAGAACATACAGAAAAGCTATGCCGACAGAAAAAGCTTTGCTTATTATGAAAGAAGAAGCAAACGAAAAGTGGGATCCAATGCTTGTTGACGTTTTGATTGATTTAAAGCATAAAAATAATCAATAAATAAATGAACAACAAATAAATTACTATATTTATAGGATAAAATCTTTGCCTAAAAATAATATACTTTGTCTATAAGAAAAATCTTGTAGGAGAGTAATTATGGCAAAACAGTCTAATGCAAAGGTAAAAGAGGAATATGCAAATTTAAAAATTGCTCAAATGCCGAAACGCAAGGCAAATTTAAAGGTTGCAGAAAACCCGATTACCAAATGCAAACCTTATAACGACATTGATTTGAACAATTGGAAGAATTATTCAAATGTCAAAACTGATACTCTATGGTTATTCCCTGAAAGAGATAATACAGGCAGACACTCAAATGAATATCACGGCAATTACATACCTCAGTTAGCACAACAATTTTTTGAACGATTCACAAAGAAAAAAGATGTTGTGTTGGATATGTTTTTAGGCTCAGGTACATCAGCAATAGAAGCTTTGAACATGGGAAGAAGATGTATCGGTGTTGAATTGAAACAAGAACAAGTCGAACATGTTGCAGAAAAATTCACTCCGAAGGAGCTTGTAACAGATGTAAACCTTATAACAGGCGATTCAACATCAGAAGATACAAAAGAAAAAGTAAAGGCTCGTCTTGAAATTATGGGCGAAGACCACGCACAATTTTTGGTATTACATCCGCCTTATGATGATATTATTAAGTTTTCCGATAAAAAAGAAGACTTATCAAACTGTGCAACTCCAGAAGATTTTTATGATATGTTTGAAAAAGTTGCTAAAAATGGCTACGATTTGTTAGAACCGGGACGTTTTGCAGCTTTGATTATCGGAGATGAATACAAAGATGGAGAATGTAAACTTTTATCATTCGCCTGCGAACAAAGAATGGAAAAACTCGGATTTAAACTTAAAGCAGTCATAGTAAAAGATATTCAAGGTAACGAAAGAGCTAAAGGCAAAACTGCGAACCTCTGGAGATACAGAGCTTTGTTTGGCGGATTTTACATTTTTAGACATGAATACGTTTTCATCTTCCAAAAACCTGAAGAAAAAAAATCAAAGAAATTGAAAAAATAAAATAAAAATGTTAAAATCAAAGAATGAAAAATTCTTTTGAAAAATATATTTTAAGTTTTATCGTTTTATCGACACTCGCAAGTCCGGTATTTGCGGGTGTTGACTATACTGCGGGCATGAACGCTTATAATAAAGGTGACTATAAGTTTGCAAAAACTTTGTTTTTGAATGCGCTTAAAAAAGATTATTATGATTCCAATTCAAGGTATATGTACTGTCAAATCCTTGTAAAGGAAAAAAATTATGCAGAAGCAAAACGACAATACAAGATAATATTGTCAAATTCTCCGTCATCACAGGCAGGAACGTATGCAAAAATAGGTTTAAAGCAAATTGAAGAATATGAAGCAAAGCAGTCAGCGGAAAGAAGCAAACAGCAACAAGTACAAACGTCCCAAACTGCTAAAGTTTCCAAACCCGCATCTGCAGATTTTGCTATTTCAAAGGAACCGGATTATGTTAAAAATGCTTACCGAGGAGGTAGAAGATATTTAAGACCATTGGGAGTAACGAGAGTTTATATTCCTTATGATTCAAATTTCCGTTCATTGATGATAAATGCGTATTCAGAATGGCAATCTGCAATTGGCTCAAAGGTTATGTTTAGTTTTTCCGGCAATAAGCAGGATGCAGCCGATGAAGTTATTTTTGCAAGGGGAAGTGTAGGCTCAGAAGTTCATCAAGGCGGAAATTGTGCCTACAAATTAAATGGAGATATTTTGTCCGGTAATACAATTACGATAAATGCCTATGACAAAGATGGAAAAGCACTCCCTAAAGAATATGTTTATCACGTAATGTTGCACGAAATAGGACATTCAATCGGAATAATGGGTCATAGCACAAACCCTGATGATGTAATGGCTCAAGGTGCTACGAAAGTTATTTCACATTTATCACAAAGAGATAAAAATACAGCACGTTTGTTATATCAAAATTACGGAAAGCAACCGACAAAGGAAGCTGTTCAAGAAGCAAAAACACAGGAATTGACTGATATTTCCAAAAGAATACCAAATGATCCGAGCAGTTTGATTGATTTAGGTGATGAAGCTATGTCCGCAGGGAAATATTTAGATGCCGTAAACTATTATAAAAAGGCTGAAAGTTTGAAATGCACAACTGACATTTGTTTCAGAATAATAAAAGCATATCAGGCTCTTAACGACGATGATAATGTTGCAACTTATTATAAAAAGATTTTGACGGTTGATAAGAAGAATTTAACAGCATTAAATAATTTACTTGCTATGTATCAAAAGCAATTAAGATATGCTGAAGGGAAAAAAGTTCTTGATGACTTTATAGCTGCAAATCCTGATATGGCAAATAATAAGGATATAAAGAACTACAAGAATATTTTTTCAGAAACAAATGTCAAAATAATGGAACAAAGAAAAAATATACTTTTTAGACCGACTCAAAATTAGCATAATAATCTAAAGACAACGTTATTTAGTTCCGAACGTTTCAACTTTGGTTGATTTATTTCCAAATTCGTCATAATAATCGCTGATAATTGTTACTGTTCCGTCAGAGCGATATTGTTTTTGATAAGCTTTTGTTCCGTTTTCATTATAACCGTCTTCGTATGCAACACCATTATATGTCCATGTGGAAGATTTTAGCTGACCGCTATCGTAATATTTTGCTGTACTTGTTTGTCTGTCTTCATCAGATAAATTTCGATTTGTTTCAAAAATTTCATCTAAATTTTTCATCGTTTCAGGCATGTTTTTTGCCATAATTTCCGCAAAATCCGTATCAGATTCACCAAGGGTTTTTAAAACATAGTATGTAGCAGCAATTTCGCCCGCACCAACTTCTCTTTTATATTCAGACCAAACATGATTTTTGCCTTTTTCATCTTTGTATGCATCAAAGAATTTTTGCAGTTCTTCGTGATAAGTTTTGTCGAAATTTTTATCTTCTAAAATAGCTTTGCTAATTGAAGATTGATTAACATCAAGACCATTAACATTATTTTTCACATTGTCTACACCATGCCCGAGTTCGTGAGTAATAATGTATTTAGCATGGTCATCCAAAGTTAAAGAAAGATTATTGGTGCTATTATCGTATAATCCGTACTCACCCTCTTTTGCTGGAACAATTTCGTTAATTTCTTTTGATAAATCAACAAGAACTTCAGACGGTAAATCTTTTAAAATTTCTGCTAATTTTGTTTTATCTTTTTCGTCAGGAAAATTTTTTGCCATTTGAGCAAAATTAATTTCTGTTTTTTCATTATTTTTATCAGAAATAACAATACCTTCTTTTGAAATTGTTTTTGTAAAATCACCTTCTTTTACGACATTTTTTTGTTCAGTCAAATCTGTTTTAGGAAAATTTTGTTTGATATCAGGGTTCAAAAAAGAGGGGTCATTAAGAGCTTCTGCAACAGCGTCTTCAACATTTTTGGCAAAACCGAGTACAGAAAAAATTTTACTAAAATCCTCTAATAAAGCTTTTGTTTTTTCCATGCCGGCATCGGAGGCAGTATTTTCATTTTTACTTCCTAAAGTTTTTTCTTGCGAAAAAATATTAACGGAATTATTTGCCGATAAATTTTTTTCATCAACTTTTATTTGATTGTATTTGTTGACTAACTCGGAAATTTCCGAGTTAGAAGAAACATTCATTCCGAAATTCATTTTTACCTTATATCAATTAAAACAATATTTATTATATAGGCAAAGAAATTAAGAACTTTAATTTCTTTGTCAAAGTAAACAGAAATACAAAAAATAATTTTTTATGAAAGATTTCAAGACAGATAAAAAATAAAAAGCCGTGAAAATCACGGCTGTAAATTAGGGATATGTGTATTGTCATTTCTAAGGAGTATAGTTGTATTGTAAATGCATATAAAAAAAATTAAATCATATAAAATTATGAATAATTTTTGAATAATTCTTAGAATATCGTACAATGGGGGTATTCCAAAAATTTTTTATAGTATAATAAAAATGATAATTATAGAGGGAAACTAATGGGCAAAATAGACGCAATACTTGATAGAGCACAGGCTTTGACAGATAATGAAAAATTTGAAGAGGCATATAATGTTTTGTTGGCAGCCTACGATACAGGAAAAACAAATGCTGAATTTTTAGAAAAAATAGCATTAGCGGCTCAAACGGTAGATAAAAAAGAGGAAGCGGTAAAATATTGGGAAGAATTAACGGTAATTTCACCGGCAAGTCTTGTTGCATATACGGAATTACAGGACGTTTATAACGAAACGAACCGCTATAAATATTATATGACGAGAGCGAAAGTTAAAACATTAAACGGTCAAGTAGCACAAGCAATACCGGATTATAAAAAAGCATCCGATAATACGCAGGATAAAGATGAAAAGATTCAGGCAAGTGTTTTGATGGCAAAAGCTTACGAATATACAGGGAAAATAATGAATGCAATAGATGAATATTACAAAATAGCCCCTGTAATGCCTGATGCTGATATTTATATAAAGATAGCGGATTTATATGTTCAAGAGAATGATAAGTATTCTGCAATCAGTGTTTTAGCGACAGCACTTGAAAAATTCAATGATGATAATAGAGTAAAGGACATTTTGGCAAAGTTGTATATACAAGTAGGAGAACCCGATAAAGCTCATCAGTACGCAGTTTCCGATTTGTTGAAGATTAAGATTGCATTAATGCAGGGCAGAAACGCAGAAGCCAAGGGTTTACTTGATGAGGTAAAGGATAAAAATAACGGAG
>JBJEGN010000101.1:0-7011 GCA_051875105.1 Candidatus Gastranaerophilaceae bacterium | reverse complement strand
AATTTTTCAACTGGTTTTCAGGCAAGACCTTAATCCAATTCAAGAATTGTCCTGTTTTTCCGGCTCTCTGTTTAACTTCTTTTACAGCTTCAACGGCCGCAGTGTTAAGATTATCACCAGTTTTTGCAACTACTTTAACTTTCATAATTTCTCCTTTATGATTCTTTCAAATTTTTGAAGTGATGATGCAAGTATAATACAAATAATACTACACAAGCAACAACAATTGCTACATCAAATTTATGCCAAATATGCTTGAATGCCTCCCTGTGCATACCAAACTTAACACCGACCCAGACGAGGAAATAACTCCAGACCAAAGAGCCGACAAAAGTAAACGTAATAAATTTTGGGAAATTAGCTTTCAAAATTCCGGCAGGCAAAGAAATAAATGTTCTTACAACAGGCAACATTCTACAAATAAAAAATGCCCAATCTCCCCATTTTTTCTGCCATTTATCAGCAGTTTCCAAATCTTTTTTGCTGATTAAAAACCATTTACCGTATTTTTCAATAAACGGACGACCGCCGATACTTCCGAGCAAATATGACGGAACAGAACCGATTACACAACCAATAGCCCCAAAAAAAGCTGCTGTGTGAATAGAAAAAACACCCTTACTGACCAAATATCCAGCAAAAGGCAAAATCGCTTCACTCGGCAAAGGTATATTACAAGATTCTATTGCCATAAGTAACGCAATCCCCCAAGGACCCATCGCTGTAATTGTAGCCTCAATCCATGTTCCGATGTGAATTAATAATTGATTTATAATTTCCATTTTTCATACCTATTTATCTTACCGACTTTATTTTACTATAAAAACAAAGATAGAAAAATGAAATATTTAATCTAAACAGTCGCTCTGCCAGATGCTTTTACAATAGCATTTTTGTAAAAATCTGTATTTATATTCAATCTTTCACCCAATTTCAAAATATTAATCATAAATTCTTTTTTATCAGAAATGTTTTTATTGATTAGAACTTTTTGAATAATAGATGAAAATTTTGTATAAATCTCTGTAAAATAAGCATTTTGAGCTTTTGTAACATTTGGTTTTAGTTCAAGAGAATCTTTAATTTTAAAAATTTCAAGTGCAAAATTCAAAGACTCTTCCGTAAACTGTTCCGTAAAAATTTGAATACGTCTTTCAATTTCTTTTGAGAAAAACTCAGCTGTTTCATCTTTGTCAAGTTCGACTTGAACAGATTTTGCCTCATTTATTATATCCGCAGCATTTTGAATTGCATTTTCATCTTGCAAACAAGCCTCTTGCCTAAAAATTTCATTAAAATCAGAAGATAAGGTATATTTTGCAGCAATTTTATATTCAGCAGGAACTTCCAAACCTAAATTTTTGAAATGCAATACAGAACCTTTTCCATCATTATAAACTTCTCTGTAAACAGATTGGAATTTATCAATTTTCTTTTTAAGAAGCGACTTTAAAATCTTACGTCTTTGTTCAATCAGAATATCTTTCAACGTGAAGTATTCACGGCCAAAATATTCATCAAGCAATCTTATAGTTTCAGTCGGAGGATATGAAAGAAATGCGTTATTTAGATTTTTAACAATTTGCATATACTTTTCCGCACTATGAAAACCACGAATGGCACAATGAAAATCCCCACCTGAATATTGAAGTAAAGCAAACATTATATCAGCCGTTTCAAGAGTAACTTTCGATTTAATTTCAATATGACCTGTTATTAAATTCGAATTACCTTTCGAAACTTTTTTCGTGTTAAATTTTTTAATTGAATAGCAATACAAATCAGTTATTTTTTCGTAATTTTCGTACAATGATGTAATAGCCCAAAGACTTGCTATCTGACGGAAATTCATCACACAGGGTTTGACAAAGTTATTCCATATATCACGACCGTTACCATAGCCGGGAATATTACTCTTTGCATCTTGTAAAATATTTAAAAAATCACTTTCTAAATCTTCTTCAGAAAAATTACCGGCAAGTTGAATAGCTCTTGCAGCATATTTCAATATTTGAACAGTTTCTATTCCTGATAACTCATTAAAAAACCAACCGCAACTTGTATACATCAACATAGCTTGACGTTGAATTTCCATAAGTTTGATTGCATTTATTCTATCTTGTTCTGAAAGATTTTCCTTAGCATTATTTTCCAAAAACAAATGGATAGTTTTTTCATTTCTGTCCAAAATAACGTTAATATAGTCATTTCGAGCAGCCCAAACATCATTAAAAAGATTTTTTCCGACTGATTCTGTGATTTTTGATAATTTATCTCTCAAATTATCAAGTGCTTCACGCAAAGGCTTTCTCCATTTTTGATTCCAACCTTGCATACCTCCGGTAGAGCAACCGCAATCTTCTTTCCATCTGCCGACTCCATGACAACAACTCCAAGAAGAAACAGACTTTATTATAACTTCTTTTTTCGGAGGGAATTTTTCAAGATATTCCCCATAATTTGTGAGAGTAAAGCCCTCATCACAAGAACGTATTCGCAAAACATAAGCAAGTGCCATATCTCCAAACTTCGTGTGATGACCGTAACTTTCACCGTCTGTCGCAATATTTACCAATCTCGGAAAATCTTCTTCTTTTGAAATTCCTGTTTTAATTTTTTCAACAAAACGTCCACCATCTTTCAGAAGTTCTTCAAATGCAACTGCCTGAGAAATTTGAGCATTATAGAAAAATAAATCAATATGCTTATTTTCTCTGCACTTGATGTTATATCTGTATGCCTGAGAAGAATCAATACTTCCATCAGATACATCAATCATTTTACCGTCTTGTAATACTTTTTCTGCCTGATAAGGTGATAAAACAGTAAACTTTATACCACAATCGGCAAGCACACCCAAAGTTTCATCATCACAAGCCGTTTCAGCAAGCCAAATACCTTCCGGCATCCTACCGTATCTTCTTTTAAAATCCTCTATTCCCCATAAAACCTGAGTATATTTGTCTTTTTCGTTTGCTAAAGGCATTATAATATGGTTATATACTTGAGCAAGAGCATTACCATGTCCTGAAAATTCTTTAACACTCTTTATATCAGCATCAATAATTCTTTTATATGTATCAAATTCATATTTTTCCATCCACGATAATAAAGTGGGTCCCATATTAAAACTCATGAGAGAGTAATTATTAACAATATCCAGAATTTTATTGCCGTCACCAACTATTTTAGAAATAGAATTTGGAGAGTAACATTCGGCACAAACTCTCGCATTCCAATCGTGATAGGGTAAAGCACTTTCCTGAAGTTCAATTTCTTCAAGCCATGGATTCTCTCTCGGCGGTTGATAAAAATGGCCATGAATGGTCAAATATTTTTTTAATTCAGACATATCTACTCTCTATTTTTTGTTGTTATCAGTTTTTTTAGCTAATACTCTTAATTCGTGTATATCAAGCCAGGGATCACCTAATGCAGTTGAAAAGACTTTACCTTTTATCATAATACTGTCACCTGCATTCAAATCAGTAAATTTTTCTGCATTCTTTCTTTGCATAAACATTTTTAGTTCTGATAAAGGAATTATATTATTTCCAACATCGTCCCTATCTATTAAAATCCCAATATAATCCTGCGATTTTCTCATAGCAGGTGTATAATCAAGTCCAAGTGTTGAAAATTTATTAAACTTAGCAGGAAATTGAACATTTTTATTCAAATACGGATAAGGATTAACAACTAAAATCGTTGGTGTTCTAAGCGTTTGATATTCTGTTTTATCGACTTGAGTTTTTACAGCAGGTGCTTTTTGAGGAGCAGATTTAACAGCAGCAGCTATAGAAAAATCGCCCATGGTAAAAAACATCAAAAATATAAGAACAACTGATTTTATAAACTTATTCATTTTTATACCTTCATTTTTTAACACTAACATTTTAGCACAATAAATAAAAAATTTAATGTAATAACTTGAACTAATACAAAATATCAGATTTTTCAGTAAAAAGAACTATTTTTCTTTAATAAAACCCATTTCCTCAAGTTTATACTTAAAAGGCATTTCACTGCCTGAAACAAGCATTCTTTTAGAAATAAAATCGACACCCAACAAATCAGCCGTCATTTCAATGTTATACATGCCCGAAACAATCAAAATTTTAGTATTTTTATACTGTGTAAAGTTTTGTATCTGCTTAATTAGCCATTCACCTGCAATCACAGGTGAAAAGTCGCTTTCCATCTGCAAATCAGTAACGATTAAATCGTACGGTTCTTTTGTAGAAAAGAGAATTTTATCATAGCCATCTCTGGCAGAAACAGCTGTATCTATTGACACTTCATCATCTTGAAAAATATTTTCAAGAGTATCTTTATGGTAAATTCGCCAACCGTTACTATCATCGACTATTAAAATTTTTAACATAATTATAATTCGCCTTTATCTAACAATAACAATAGTTTAAACGATTATAACAAAAATAAGCCTAAATATTAATGAAATTTTATATAAAAATATGTTACAAAATAGGTAAAGTGTGAGATAATAATTGTGTAAGAAAATGAGAGGGAAATGTATGTTTGAATTATTCAAAGAAATCAAAAAAGGTGTAAACAAATTTGACAAATTTACAGCAAACAATAAATTCATGTCAAACCCTTTTAATGAAATTGTAAATCAAACTTTCGTATGGACAGAAAAACCCTCAGTATTTGAACGAATTGTTAAAAAATAATTCGACAAATACAAAAAAGTTATAACAACGTGGAGTTTTTTGTTTTTATGAACAGAAGTGGGATTAACGTCTAATCTCACTTTTTTTTACCTAAAAAACTCAGTCGAGAGATTTTCCTACAATATATCTCGGACGAGCCTTAACTTCCATAAAAATTTGACCCAAATATTCACCGATTACTCCGATACAAAGTATTTGAATGCCACCGATAAAAGAAATTGTCGCAACGATAGTTGCCCAACCGGGAACCATTATTAAACTCAAATTAAAAATCTTCTCTAAAATCGCACTAAATCCGATTAGAAATGAACAAAAAGAAATAAATACACCGCAAAAGGTTACAAGTCTTAAAGGAACAATACTAAATGACGTAATTCCTTGCAACGCAAGAGAAATCAAATCAAATAAAGAGAACTTTGACTGTCCGGCAAAACGTTTTTTTATATCATAATAAACAACATCTGATTTTTCGCCCATCTGTTGAAAAACGCCACGCAGAAAAATATTACGCTCTGAATATTCAGCCAAAATTGAAACAACACGCCTGCTTACAAGTCGATATTCAGAATGATTAGGGCAAGTTTTTGCACCCAAGAGTGTCATTATTTTGTAAAAACCTGCAGATGTCAATTTTTTGAAAACAGACACATCATTCTTGTCTGATTTAACACCATATACAATTTCATTACCTTCTTTATATTTTTGAACAAATTCTTGAATTTTTGTTTCATCTTGCTGTAAGTCGGCATCTATCGTCACACAACAATCATAATCAAATTTTTTCAATTCAAGCATTCCTGCCAAAAGTGCCATTTGATTACCAAAGTTACGAGTAAAAGAAATTGATTTGACGACCTTGGGATTATCTTTATGAGCTGCCTCTATTATTTCAAAAGTCTTGTCAGAACTGCCATCATCAACAAAAAACAAGAAACTCTTTTCACTGACAATACCATCTTTTTCCAGTTCTGTTAATATATCTGTCAACCTTTTTAGCGTTAAATCTATAACAACTTCTTCATTATAACATGGTACGACAATTGCAAGTGTAGGAACAGACATAAACTCTTTCTCTTTCTATTCAACACTACAATAATAAAACATTTTTTAAATTATTGCAAATTCAATTCGTCGGGCAGAGTTTGATTATTCAAAAAGTTTTCTAAATTCAGAATTGTCTTTTTTAAAATCCTATTTGTCGCATCTTTGGTATCATAAGCAATATGAGGAGTTATAATTACATTTTTCAAATTAACAATCACGTGATTTAACAATGTTTTGCTGACACAATCAGAACAATTACCCACCTCATCACAAAATAAATTACTTTCAAAAGAAAAATACTCTTCACATTCAATAACATCAAGTGCCGCACCTGCAATTTTTTTATCAAGCAAAGCATCATAAAGAGCTTTTGTATCAATTAATTCTCCTCTTGCAGTATTAACAATTACAGCAGAGTTTTTCATAATACTAAATTTCTCTTTGTCAAAAAGATGATAGTTTTCTTTTGTCAAAGGTGAGTGTATCAAGATAAAATCCGAATTTCTACACAAATTTTCAATATTAGTATATTTAACATTAAAGTCTTTTTCAATTGTTTTATCAGGGAAAATATCAACCGCTAAAATATTCATTCCAAAACCATTTGCTATACGAACAGATTGCTTTCCGATAGCACCGGTTCCTAAAATTCCCATTGTTTTACCAAACAATTCTACACCTGTATAATATTTCTGAACATTTGCATTTTTTACATCATTAGAGGCAATTGATATTTTTCTTACTAAATCAAGTAACAAACCAAATGCAAATTCTGCAACGGTACAATCTCCGTAATGTGTTGTAGTGACAATTTTTATGCCGTTATTTTTACAATAATCAACGTCAATATGACTGTATCCGACAGAACGAGTAATTATTAAGGCTAAATTTTTAAACTCGGAAAGAACTTCTGCTGTAAGCCTTGAAGGCGTAAATACCGATATTACTCTTGCTTCGAGCGATTTTTCAGGAATTTTTTTTACTGATAAAATGGGTTCATCAAAAAATAAAACCTCATTTTGTTGTAAAATTTGGGAATTTTTAAAATACTCTAACTCATAATCTTTAATATCAAAAAAAGCAATTAACGTCATTTTTCACCTCTTTTGGAAAAATAACATTAATTTAAAAAAATTATATTCTCTGATTGACTAACCGACCGACTGTCTGCTTTTTTCAGCACGTTTTTTGAGCAAATATTGATATCTCAAAAATCCCAAGAAACGAACTTTTTTCTGATGAGCACTTACATAAGCCTGCATTTTTTTATGGT
>JBJEGN010000100.1:0-29051 GCA_051875105.1 Candidatus Gastranaerophilaceae bacterium | reverse complement strand
TCAAAAACAACAAATACTCTCTCCAATATGCTCGATTTGTTTTTTATAAATTATCCGTAATTTCACTGGATCACCACGTCGCTCACTGTCTTAGACTTTCCGCTCCTCGTGATGACAAACAATAAAATACTCATAGCAAAAATTCAACCCTCATTTGTCATTAATTGTTTTAGATAAAAAAAGCGGTTTGTATTTGTAAATACAAACCGCTTTATGTGCTTTATAGAAAAAATTACGCTTTTTCAGATTTTTCTTCTTGTTCTTCAGGCTTTATACCTTCTTGTTGATTATATGCATCTCTTACATCTTGAACATCAACTTCGCCTGTTTTACCTCTTTGTCTTCTCATATTTTCAATTGTTTGCGGGTTAAGAACTCTCAATACCATTCTTCCGCCCGATTCTTTTGAAAGAGAAGCTCTTACATCAATCGGATAATCGTTGTAATTTTTACCGATTTCACCGTTGATTATTCTTGCTTGAACATGTTCAATATGGTCTTGTGCCTTTCTCGGATATTCCGGGTGAACCTTCAACCATTCAGCATAACTCATGTTTCCTCTCGGGTTGTTACAACCTGCACATTCTGCAATATAGTTAGATGTATTGTTCGGACCTCCTAATGAGTGCGGATGAATGTGTTCTGCTGTTGTTAATGCCGTTGTGAACAATCTTCTTGCTATGTCCATATCCTTTTTACCGGCATATTTATCATAAATTCTTTGAACATGGTTGAATGTTTGCGGTAAATCCATAGCCATATCTTGCATTAACGCTTGATTTTCTTCACTCAAGCTGCCGCCTGCTTTTTCAAGTTTTTCAACAAAATCACATCTGTCAAGTCCTCGGCCTGCTTCGATGTCTTTTTCAGCTTTTGCAATCAATCCGTTAACCGGATTTTCTTCCGACTTGAACGCATCTGTTGCAACTGATTTAATTTCTGTCAAAATGCTGTTTGCATATTTGCCTGTCAATTCTGGCAATCTGTCTTCTGTATTACGCATTGCTTGACCAAGATTGCAGCCTGTCGCTTTTGCTTCTTGTGCCAAAATTGTCCCAACTGCTTTTTCATCAGCTCTCATGTACTTGCTATATTCCTTTAATGTTGCAGCAAGTTTACCGCCTGAGCTGTTTGCAACTGCTTTTTGGCATACCGACAAATCTTCGTTTCTTAACATCGGCTTACCACAACAACAGCAAGGTACATCTTTCAATCTCTTAACTGCAAACTCTGATGTTGAGCAAGGATGTCCTGAGAATGAAACACCACCCAAGAAATAATTTTTCAAACATCCTGAGTCTGATGGTTTCTTTGCTGCTTGTTCTGCTTGAGGTGCAGATGTTTCTGCTGTTTTAGTGCTTTCTTTTGTTTTTTGCACTACTGTCGGTTGAATTTGATTGATTCCGTTGAGATTCATTTTCACCCTGATTTCTATTTATTCTCTATAAACACACATGTTTTTATTGATACTGTTTTATAACTCGTAAAAGAATTATTTTGTTAGTTGCTACTACATTTTAATATAAAAATTTACAAAAAGTAATAATCTTTACAAGAAATTTACAAAAGAAACAGCCCCGATTTTTAAAATATCGAGGCTGTTTTTTTTAATAAGCAAACTACTCTTGAGCCTCCTGATTTCCGTTCAAAAGCTGTTTGCCGATATTCATAAGAGTATTTTTTCCTGCTTCTTTAATCATATTCACCGTTTCCTCTTTTGTTTTCGGAATAGAATTAATTATCTCTTTTACCTGTTTTGCAGGATTAATTTTTTGTTCCGCTTGATTAATGTCGCTTTGTGCACTCAACCATTTAAAAGATTTTACAATCTTTTGCGGTTTTTCGACATTACCGTTTATTTTAACGATAAATTTGCTTGTTAATTCATCGTTTTGATAAGGTATCAAGGACGGAATTTTATTGATTTCTGCAGGTGTTGCTACTTGGTTAAGTGATTTCAAAACACCAACCGTTACAACTGCCCATGTCGAATCATAAGATTTTAAAATATTAACAGGATTTAACTGATTAAGAGGTCCAAGCAAACTTGTTATTTGCGGGGAAATTCTGCCAAACACAGTCATATCGGCATTGTTATTAACTAAATTCATTTTACCAACTATATACATGCTCATATTTTTACCAGCGGAAGCAATTTCGGAAATAGTCATCAAACCGTTTCTGAAAGTCACTTTTCCCTTTAAATTATCAAATTCTGCCGTATTATGCGGAGATACTTTATTAATCAAAGTTCCTGCTTTCGTTGCTATAAAAGCATTTGAAACGAGGTTATCAGCTCTCAAAAAAGTTTCAAATCTACCGAGCGTGCCAAACTGTCCGTTAGTAATCGTGAAATCGGCTTTACCATTCAATGTTTTCATCTGCTGAATATAATCTGCACCTTTTAAAGTTATATCGGCATTGAAACCTAAAGTACCAAAAACAGCCCCCTTCATGCCCGCACATGCCGTAATAGTTTTATCTGCATTCATACTGGCACCGGTTGCTTTGATTTTCATAGCAGAAGTAAAGATATTCATTGAAATATCCGAATTAAACGAGCCGTCGAAAGCCTTTGCGTTCAACTTTGTCAAGTATAAAACATTCTTAGCCAAAGACATTTTGCTTGAAATATCTTCCGCAACAATAGCACCTGAACTCAATTTTTTGATATTTATTGAGCCGGAATTAATTTTGACAGGCAAGACAGGTGCTGCGGTTGAATTTCCTGCTACGAGTGCAGGCACTTTAGCACTTTCTTCTGCAACCTTCATAGCCTTATCAGCATTTATGTAGTCTGACAAAAGATTGAAATCCGTCAGTGTAACCGTAGGTTTGTAATCCAAAAGACCAATGCCGTTTACGTCAATCGAAGAACCGTTCAAATTCAAATTCATCACATCAAAACTAAAAGTTTTATTATTCAATTTGACAGAACCGTTTTGAACTTTTGTCAAAAGCTCAGGAATATTTACGTCATTTGCGTTTATACTTCCTGACAAAACAGGTTTTGCTGCAGTTCCAGAAACAGTTATATTGACATCTGCAACCGCATTTGATTTATTAAATGCACAAATTCCAATCGGCTGCGAACCTTTTGAAACAATTTTTATATTATTCAAGGTCATATTCTTATCAAGATTTAATCCGCCAGAAACACCGACAAGCTCTACACCATCGGTACCGTTAATGTTTGCCCCTGTATATAAACCTGTTTTTGACAAGTCAATTTTATTATTGCTTATATCCGCATTAATCAACAAAACAGAAGTTTTTCCGACCGCTTGTTTAAAATCAATCGGTGTAACATAACTTGACGAAGTTCCATACAATTTAACCAAAACGTTTTGTTTTTTATCATCGCCCGAAATGGTCATTTTTACAGGAATACTGCCTGCTGCTTTCAAATACGGAGCAGCATCTTTTCCTGCAAATTTTTTCAAATCGGAACTTAACAGGCTGCCATTGGCAACAATATTGATATCTGGCTTTTTGGCATAATTTTTTATATCACCTGATAAAGTTATTTTAGAATTTCCATTCAACATAGCAACTGACGGCAAAATTGTAATTTTATCCCCATCAAATACTGCTTTCAAACTCGGATTGGAAATTTTTGTCATAAACGACGGAGCCGACACTATCAAATTACTGTTTGAAATATTGCCGTTAAAGGTTTTCATATCAGTTAAAATATCAACATTACATATTCCGTCTGAAATATATATATTATTAACCTTATCTTTAATCGACAAATTTGAAATAACAGTTTTAACATCTGCTTTCAAGGCTTCCAATTTACCTGACAAAAGTATATTTAAGCCAAGATTACCGCTGTTAAGTGCATAAGCTTTCGTTATATCTTTTGGTGCAAACATGCTATATAAATTTTTCAAAGGTAAATTATCCGTAAACACTTTTATATTTACATTTGTATTTTCGTCAATCGTACCATTTGCCTTGAAAGGTGTACCGTTTACAAAAGTTTGAGTTTCTGTAATTTTTAGAATATTATCAGCTAAAAGAATTTTGGAATTGAAGTTACTGATATTCAATCCGCTCTTTTTATCAAAAAAACTACCACCAACAACAGATATAACACCATCAGTCGAAAGTCGTTTCAAATCTGTCATAACCTTAACATCAGCTTCTAAAAAACCTTTTGCACTTACAAATGCAAGCTCATTTTTAATATTAAAAGAATTTAAAACAGCTTCCGCAAGACGAACAACGTTTTCAAAATATATCTTATCTGTTTTTACATTCAAATCCGCATTGAATTTTTTGCCATGCTTTACCGTTCCATTGACCGCTGCACTTGAGTTTTCACTTAAATATATCTTCGTATCTATGTCAGATGTATTACCTTTCGTTTTCAAAATAAAATAACTGCTCGGTAATTGAAGATTTCCGACTTTTAATGTTAAATCTTTTACCTCAATATCACCGTCAATATTCGGTTTATTTTCTTCCTCTTTAATATCCGCATGAACTTTTATATTCGTCTTTAAATCATATTTTCCGTACATATCAACTAAATTAATAAATTCAGCAGGTTGAGCAGGTTCTGTTGTTTCGACAGCCTCAAACTTAGGAATATATGTCTTTAAATCAATATCCGCTACGACATTTTTCGTTTCGTCATAATATAATTCGGGCATAGTTTTAACATGCAATGTCTTTCCGTCAAATGATGCCAAAAATTCACTTCCGTATAATCTTAATCTCTTACCGTTCTTTTTATCTTTTACATTAAGATTGAAATTTGTAATTTTTAAATTATCTAACTTGAATTTTAAATCTTCGATTTGAACAGTTGTAGAAGTTTCATCTACATGTTTATCCTCAAAAACACTATTAGTGTTTTTGCTTCTTTCATTAAAATAATCTATCAATTCATACTGAGTTCCGGATTTATTAATATTAAAATTAATTGTTGGATTTTCCACTTCAAAACACGTAATTTTTATCGTCTTGAACAGGAACGATGGGATAGAAAACCTGACTCTCACCTTGCCTGAAGAAAATATTTCCTTTTTATCAAGCATTGAAACACAAAGCTTATCAGCCTTAATCCCCGCTCCTAAAAATGGAGTAGTAATGATTCTTGCATTTTTGAAATCTAAATTTAAACCACAAGTATCCGCTAAAACTTGTTGAATTTCCGACTTATATTTTTCAGGACTTATAAATATCGGTGGTACAATCAAAAACAATAAATATAAAAACAATATTAAACTGCCAATAAAAACTAACATGCCTTTTAAAATTTTTCGCATGAAAATACTCCTTTATTAATGTTTTGATATAATTATACCAAATTAACGGAGCATGACATCAGTGACTTTGTTAGATTGCTGTAAAACTTCTTTAATAACGGAAGCCTTAATATTACCCTCAAGTCCGGAATCAACTTGATATTTTTCCGTTAAATCACTGTACTTCTTAAAGGCATAGTTCTTAAGTTCAACATCAGGTACATATACCATTATCTTCTTCATTTGCGGATTAAAACTGTTTTTTATATGTCCAACGTATGCAAACTTTCCGTTTTCATCTTGATAAACAGCAGCATTTAAATTCCTAATTATAAATTTATTAAACTTAACCGTTTTCATAAGATAAGGTATAGCTTGGATTTCCATTGTAACATTTTTAGCCTTGAAGTATAACGTATCATCAGACTTTGCATCATCACTCGTACCAAAATATACTTTAGGATTATTAATTCTAACCCCAACTCCCAATGTCGGAGTCGTATACACAGATGTTCTTGAGCATTCCATCATCATGCCAAACTTTGCTCTCAAAAATTTGTCTATACTCAAATCTGTAACCTTAAACGATATTATCAACGGTGCTATATACAGCCATGAACCATAAATAATAGCAAAAACTATCGTAAATATTATTGAAACACCATACTTTTCCCAAAATTTTTGTTCTTGTGATTTCTTACGATTAACTTTTTTTATACCGTTAGCATTAGTGTTTGAATCAGAAGTTTTCTCTTTATTAGACTCTTCAAAATTCTCATGAACTTCTGTTGCACTCTTTATTTTGGGATTATCCTTAATTTTGATTTTTTTAACGGAAATTTTCTTCACACCATTTTCATCAGTGTATTCAGAGCGAATAACTTCCTTTCTTATTCCGTCTGTATCAACAATTATTTTCCTGCTTAGAATCTTTTCATTAAATTTTTTTACAGGCTTCTTAACTGTCTTTTTTACAATTTTTTTAACAACTGGTTTTTTATTACTTTCGCTCTCATTACTCATTGTATTTAAACTCTTGTTTATAAGTAATCACAATAATGATAACATGAATAATAAAATCTTTCAACATTCAAAGATTATTCATTTTTCAATTTTTTGAAAACAAAATTCGCAGTTACAAAGTAAACAATAGTCAATACTATCAACAAGAAAAAAGAACCTCCAATGTCTTTAATTCCTGCCCCCATTTGATTAACTTTAACAATAGCATCCATTCCGCTTGTACTCGGAAGCAACATTGAAAAACTTCTTATTACAACCGGTATTGCTTCTTTGGGCCAAATTATTCCAGGTAAAAAAGCAAGAGGCAACGACAATACAACAAGGCTTATTAGTGAACTTTCCCGCTTTTCGAAAAATATTGTTAAAGTTTGTCCTAAAAAAGCAACGGAATACAAATAAGGAATAATTAATAATATCAACAATGGAATATTCATGTACAAAGGATACTCAAATATTTTTGGAATTATCAAAAAATATAAAACAGAATGAACAAGATAAACACTAACATAAGCAGAACTTTTTGCCAAAACGGATAACGGAATTTCTCGCTCTGTCATTTTCTTAAACAATCCTTGTTCCCTGTCTGTTCCGCATAAAAGCCCGATTCCGACGAGCATGGTCTGCTGCAAAATCAATATCAACACAGCAGGAAAAATATAACTTTCATATCCGCCCGAAGAATTAAACAACGGCGTTTCGGAAATATTCACAGGAATTGCTGCGTCTAAAGATTTATCGTAATCACCTGTTTCTTTTATAATGCTTTTTATTTCTATTCCTTTCGAAACAGTCCCGACAATTAAATTCAAATTGGTCATAATTTGACGATAAACAATTAAATAACCTGAATCAGTATAAACAGAAATATTTGTTTTAGTTCCTTGTTTTATATCTTTTGCGTAATTTTTAGGAATTTCAACATAAGCATAAATCTTTTGCTTATTAAGTTCTTTCTTTGCTTCTTCTAAATTTAAAGGTCTTGAAACAATATGCAAATATTGATTTGAGTCTACTTTTTGTACAAAATCTCGTGATATTCTTGTATTGTCATTGTCGCAAACACCAATTGGAATATCTTTAATAACTTCAGTTGAATATGGTAAAGAATAAACCATAGAATATAAAAGTGCCGCTGAAACAAGAATTAAAACCGCACCCGGGTCTGTAAATATTCTTTTTAATTCAAATAAAAATTCTTTTACAAAAAATTTAATCATTAATACTTACCCCAACATTTTTCATCAAGAGCATTTCGTTTAAGTTTTACCATAAACGGTATCGGGAGTATGCAAAACAACACCAAAAGGAAACAAACAGGAAGTTGATATTTCACAGGAATACCGAGTAAAGTCTGTCCCAACCCGATTTTAAGCCAATGATGTATTGGCAATAAATTAGCAAATACACAAGCCAAAGTCGGCATCGCAAAAACCGGATATGTTACCCCTGCAAAAGTAAATCCCAATGCTGTGTAAAAAGAACCTGCACTCAATGATAACCTTAAATTGTTTGTTATTGCAACATATAACACTCCAACACTTTGATAAGCTAATAAATATAAAGGTAAAGTTAGAAATAAAAATAATAAATTTCCATTAATCGGTGCATTATAACAAGCCTCGTATATCAAAAACATTAAAACACCGATTACCGTATAGACAAGCAAATACGGCAGTATCTTTGCATATACGGCAACAAAAATCGAATTGTCGGCAGTTTTTAACCACTCTTTTGAAGTGCAATCTTTAAATTCCGTACCAAATGACCAAATAACCGCAAACGTAGCAAGTAATTGCAATATATGAGCAAGTGCCGCTAAAACCAAAAAATACGCATAATTCAAATACGGATTAGATTTGACATGTTCATCAATCGAAACAGGATTTAATATTTTTAAAGCCTTTTCATGATTTATACCTGCTTTGACAAGTTTTTTATACTCCTGCTTTGCTTGAAAAGTCTTAAATACGGTCATAACATCTTTGTAAATTATACCGCCTGTTAATAAATATTGATTATTGTATTTCAATGAAATCGAAGGCTTGTTGCCCTTTGTAATATCTGTTTCAAAATTATCAGGAATAATAACAACAGCGTACGTTTTACCTTTTATAATATCCTTTTTGGCAATCAATTCATTATCAGAGCGACAAAAAACCTGAACAGCAGGGGCTGAATCAAGCATTCTTACAAATTCTCGAGAGAGCTTTGAATTATCATAATCAATTACACTTATGGGTAAATCTCTCGGTGATTCATCTTGAAAAATATAAACAAATAACCCGCACAAAAATAACGGAATTACCGTCAATATCAAAATTATTTGCTTTGATGACAGAATTTTTTGTATTTCTCTTAAAAATGTCGCCTTAAAACTGTTCATAATCTACATCTTTAAAATAACACTCATGCCCGGCTTCAAACCGTCTATTTTTTCAACCGGAACAGCTCTGACTTCAAAAGTTTTTATATCATATTCACCTTTAGCTCTGGTCGCCTTGTATGTTGCATAATTTCCACGAACGGCAATTAAAGATATTTTCATTTTAACATTTTTCAAATCCAAAGCAGGAATGTCAGCCTTTATTTCTGAACCTTGTTTTAATTTTGAAAGTAAAGTTTCTCGAACATTAAACGTAGCCCACATTTTACTTGAATCACTCAAAACAACAATCGGATAACCTGTCCCGGCAAGTTCTCCTTCTTCTGCTGAAATTTCAGAAACTTCACCATCAATAGGAGCAATAAGTTTATTTTCTTTCAAATAAGAATCTATTTCCTTCAAAGCACCTTTTGCTTGATTTACACTTGCTCTTGCAACTTCTTTATCTTCGTATCTGTTACCGTTTGCAAGCATCTCATAAGTAGATTTTGCAGCCAAATAAAGATTATAACTTGCTTGGAGTCTTGCTTTTGATTCATCAGCCTTTTGAGCCGAAATTACACCTTCTTTAAAAAGATTTTGCAATCTTAAATCTGTTTTTTTGCTTATTTCATACCCTGCTTTTGCTTCTTCCATTTTGCTTTTTGCAGCCAAAACAGCCTCTTGTCTTGATCCATTATAAACTTTTTCCTGAACGGCAGATGCTGCATCAATTTTTGCCAAAATTTGTTCTTGTTTTGCTGAAAGTTCAGGTGTATCAAGCTCTGCAAGAACATCTCCTTTTCTGACGAATTGACCTTTTTCTACAGCTAATTTGGTTATTCTACCTGGAATTTTTGAACTTACATTTACTGTTTTAGCCTCTATTTCACCCTGCAAAATTTCTTTTTCCGGAAATAATGCCCAAATAACAATTCCAACAAATGCAATAACAACAACTGCTATTAAAATTTTTATCTTCTTATCCATAATTTTTCCTATAATCTTTCCGTTACGGAATTATTTATATAATCAAAAATCTCGTCTGTATCACCGCATAACTCAATTAATTGAGCCAAAGAAACATCGTAATCGTACATAGCTTTTAATCGTGCTATTTTTTCACCCGAAAGTGCCGTTTGTGCATCAGTTACGGATAACGACGGCGAGAAACCTTCTTTAAAAGAAAGTGTGGTTATTCTCAAGGCCTCTTTTGCACTTTCAATGGATTTATCAGTGCTTTCGTACTGTTCTTTTGCCTTTAAAATATCACTGTACAATTTTTCGCTATATGTTAAAAGCTGATTTGCTAAAACATCAACATCAATCTTAGACTGCATATTAACAGCCTTTGCTGCCTTCAAATTATTATATCTTGAAAAACCGTCAAATACAGTCATATTAGCTGACGCAGCCAAAGCCATTCTCGGAACCAAATTCGATAAAGAATCTGCACCAAAAATATCATATGCACCAACAGAAACAATCGGCATATAATCAGCTTTTTTAGAATTATATATAGCTTTTGTAATTTTCGTCTTTGCCTTTGCTTGCTTCAAAAGCGGACTATTTTCAAGAATTGAAGTCTGAACATTTTTTATTTCCGGCAAATCATTTTTACTCATAAATAATCTTGATTGAGGATTAATTGCAATATTATCAGCGTTTACACCGTCAGCCTTTATCAATCGGTACAAAGCCGAATTTGCTACGGTCAAATCTTTTTTAGCAGCTTTATAATCACGCTCTGCCTTTGCTTTTGCAACTTCTGCATGTAACCTTTCCGATTTGGCAATTAAACCTTGCTGTTCATACTTTATTGCATCTGAAAGGTGCTTTTCCGTCAAAGTCAAAACTTCTTCTCTAACCTTTAAAACATCTTGCATTAAACAAACACCATAATATTTTTTTATCAAATCAGTCGTTAAAGCAGATTTTTTTTGAATATATCTGTAATCAGAAATACCGTATTTGGCGTTTGCAATTTGATTAGCCGCAATAATTTTACCGCCTGTAAATACATTCCAAACAACACCCGCCGACCCAAGCCATAAATTTTTATTTTGTAACGGCAAAGTTCCTAACATCGGCACCTTCATCGCTATATCATGGTCAAGCATAGCAACAGTTGTATTTACGCCAATTTTGGGAGAAAAAAGTCCTCTTGCTGAATTTCGTTCATACTTCGCTACTGTTTTACCATATTCAGCTGACTTTAACTCATTACTGTTAACAAGCATAAGTTCATAAGCCTGTTCAAAAGATAAGTCATAGCTACTACTTTCTTCAGCATTTACAATACTTGCGTTAAAAAACAACGACATAAATGTTAAACTATATATTAAAATCTTTTTCATAATGTTTTCAGCTCGTTTTCTTAAAGTTTAAAACCTAAAATGCTTATTTTCAAGCCTTTATGTCAATAGTTTTACAATAGAAATTTTTATAATATTTATCATTAAATAGAAAAACAATTTTATTGTTTAACATTATTTTTAAACAAAAAGGCATTTTATATAGCGAAAAAAAAACAAAAGGCGACTCCCGGATTCGAACCGGGGGATAAAAGCTTTGCAGGCTTCTGCCTTACCACTTGGCCAAGTCGCCGAAAAAAATCTTTCGATTTCAACAAAGGTTTTTCAACCTAAAATCACTATACAACAGACAAATTTTAATTTCAAGTCTGTTCTTAAATTAATTTTGTTCTGCAATAGCTATCGGATTCATAAGCTTGGTCAATTCAGCTATTGAACGAGGGAAATATCTTTGCAGTAAAATCGTACGCATACCTAAAATTTCAGGTTCCTCTGGCTGTATACCATTTATTGCATTGGATTCTGCAACGGTTTCTTCTCTTCCTTGATCAGGTCGTCTTTCAGAAGGTTCTATAAAATAGCTTATGAATTTCTCGCCAAAGTCAGGAAATTCTTTTATAAAAGCGGCTTTTTCCGCAACATATTCTTTTCTGAAATGCTCTTTGTCTGCATAAACATTAGTCGTTCTGACTTTTTTCGCAGTTTCGGCATCTAAAGACTTAATATCTCTCGGAAGATGCAAAGCATCTTTACTGTGTCCAAGTTCGTGACCTATTACAAAATTGTCAGTTTTACATAATAAAAAGTCAGTCAAATTCATAAACGCAGACATTAAATCGTCATTCATCGGAATAATTTCAGTAATGTTTGAATGAAGTGTCAACAGCGTATCAGCAGGTAATGTATCAAACAATTCCGCAGTTACATTCTCATCTGTCATGCCTCTTGCGAATTGTGGTAATTTTGTATAAAGATAAACTTTTGCCTGCGTTGATGCCTTCAAATCGTCTTCATTCATGACAGTTGTTTTGCCGGTTGTATAATCTGTTATGGTTAAACTCTTTCCGTCTTTTTCAGCTTTAAACTTGTTTCCGTTAACGGACGAGTATGTTACGTTTTCACTTTCTTTATCGTAAGTTCTGTCAATCGTTGATAAAACTTTTCCGTCTGAATCCGTAATTTGGCAAAACATTTGCTTGTGAAAACCATCTTTATCAGTTGTATATTTATAGTCTGTTTTTGTTCCGTCTAAAGAAACAAGATGCTTTTCAAGAACAATTGAACCATCATTGGCTTTGCTCGTTTTGCAAACAACATTCTCGTTACCGTCTATATCCTTTTCAACAATATCGTAAATACCTTTCATATAAGGTGATTTGCTAAATTCTTCCGTTTTGACAACTTTGCCTTGATTATCCTTGTGTAAAACTGTCATAAAACTAACGGAAGATGTAGCCTTAAGCGGATTTTGAATAAAAATTTCTGTTTCTGTATTATGTTCAAAATCTTTTACATATTTTGTTGCTACATTCTTATATTTCGTATTAATTTCCATAACCTCCGCAGAATCAAGAACTCCTATTTCATTATAAGAATTTTTGCTTGCTCTGATTACAGATTCACCTGTTTTAGCATTTTCGTAATAACTGACATTAGGTGTTTTTAAAAATTTTGCTATTGCTTGAACTGAAGCCCGCATTTTGGGGTCATTTTCCAATTTTCTATAATGAGCAGGAACTTCCAAAGAAAGATTATCAGAATTAAACCCCACAGGCTTTGCACCCTTTGGAAGATAAATTTTATTATCAGGCAGTAAAATCTGATTTATTCTAATATCAGGAAGTTCAATCTGCTTGTTTTCAGGCATTTTTACCTGTTTGTCGGCAATATAAATTTGTTTATTTTGAATATGATTTTGAATTTTATTATTGCCGTTAATTATCATGTTTCTTGCTTGGAACCTTTCTTAAAAACACAATAAATTATACTCTTTTATACATATTTTGCAAAGCAAATAAAAAATTTTTGAAACATTTTTTACAATTAAAAAAAATAGAAATCATATAAATAGTGTATTCATTTGTTGAGTAATTTAGTATAGTATAAAAGCACAGAAATAAAAAGTGGGGTTGTTGTATGTTACAAGAAGTATCTACAAAGTATTGCGACAGTAGCGAAATTTATTGTGCAAAAAATCAAGGAGTAATATCAAATTCTATTACTCAAAGTTGGACAGAACAAGCACTTGAGTGCTATCAACTCAACTGTGTATGCGAAAGGTGCTCAGTTTCAAAAGGCAATTATTCATTTGTATGTCAAATGCCTAAAGTTATCAAACAATTACTCAAAGCAGTTGGAAAGCCGGTTGCCTAAGAAGTTATTCTGTTATCTTTAAAAACATTTTCATGGCATCATCAACGGTTGTTGGTGATGTCAAAATTTTTGAAGAATTAGAATCACCTGCTCTTTTAAATTCAACTTTGTTTTGCGAATCTGAAACAACGTTGTTTTCAGCAGAAATTGTCGCCTGTTCATCAAAAGAATCTTGCTCAACTTCTTCTTCGTATTCTTCAAAATCCTCCTCGTTACCGTCTACAGAATCAACCACCACATTTTTGTTAGTCATTACTTTTTTTGCAATCAAGGCAAGTATGACAATTACAATAATACTCACTACAACTAAAATCAAAACTACTAATAATTTTGACAAAAACGGATTATGACCGATTAATTTTTCAATTTGAGAACTTATTGAAGATCCAAAAGTTTGCATACCCTCAACAGATTTATTAAAAGCATCTATGACAGGTTGCATAAAATTGCTGTTATTTGCAGCGGCATTTGTTGCAACATCAGGTGCCTGCAAAGGAGCAGCAGTTGTTTCATCTGTTGGCAAATTCATCGCAGCATTAAAAAATTCATCAGACAAATTCTCCTCTTTTGTGGCTGCAAAAATCGGATTGCAGCCAATCAAAAATAAAAGTAGAGTCATTTGAAATTTTTCAAATAAACTATATTGCGACAACTTTTGGTTTACGTCCACGTTTTTTCGGTTTTTCTTCTGTTTTTTCATCTTTTGATTCTACCGTTTTTTCTTCTGCCAAAGTTGTTTCTTCAACTTTCACTTTCGGCTTTCTTCCTCGTTTTTTTGGTTTCTCTTCTGTTTTTTCCTCAGCAAGATTATTCTTTTCAACAACATCTTCTGTTGATTTTGATTTTTTTGTTTTCGTTGCTTTTACAACTTTATCAGTCTTATTCGTATTTTCCGCTTTAATTTCTTTTATTTCAACATTATCCGATTTTTCAACTGTTTCAGGTTTATTTACCGTTTTAACAGTTTCCAAAACAGGATGTTCTTCTTGTTTAATTGTATCAGATTTTATATCCTCTGCAAATGTTTCATCTTTTTGGGACTGATTGTTATTGAAATTGTTTTTATTAAATTTATTAAACTTATTTCTGTTTTTATTAAATTTTTTATTGAATTTATTGTTGTGATTGTTATAGTTATTTCCGTTATTATTTCCGTTAAAATTATTGTTAACATTTTCTTCAACGTTTTCTTGAATATTTTCAGTATCGGTAATAACATCGTTTTGCTCAGTTTCTGTAACTTGAACTTGGAAAACATTATTATTTTTTTGATTTTGATTTTTATTTTTTAGCTGTTGTACAGGAATTTTCAGCTTTGCAGCCTTGGCTTTTAACTCATTTTCACCAGGAGCAGCAGCAAGTTGAATATCTTCAAAAATAATGCCCGTACCTTGACAGTGAGGACATTTTTTAGTGAAAACTTCGCTTAAACTTTGTCCTTGTCTATGTCTTGTAAGCTCGACAAGTCCCAAATCAGAGAGCTGACCTATTTGCGGCTTAGCTTTATCATTTTCAAGAGCGAGTTCAAACTCTTCCATAACAGCAAGTTTGTCATTTCTGTTAGTCATATCGATAAAATCTATAATAATCATACCGCCGATATTTCTCAAACGAAGTTGTCTTGCAATTTCGTGAGCAGCCTCGATATTCGTTTTCAAAATAGTTTCATCTTGAGTAGCAGAACTTACAAATTTACCACTGTTTACATCAACAACTGAAAGAGCTTCCGTTGTTTGAATAAACAAATAACCGCCGGATGGAAGCATAACTTTAATTTGTAAGGCAGCCTTAATTTCTTTCATAATACCGGATGCTTGTAAAAGCGGTTCAGAGCCTTTATAAACAGTAAGTTTGATGTTTTTTAGCATATTCCAGTTTTGAAGAATTTGCTGAGTTCTCTGCATAGCAAATGGCGTATCCAAGACTATTTCCGCAACATCTTCTGTACAAGCTTCTCTAATAACCCTATAAAGCAAATCCTGGTCACGATATAATAAACTTGGTGCTTCTTGTGTTTCAGCAGCCGTAATAATTGTATTCCACTTTTCAAGAAGAAGTTCCAAATCTTCTTGGATATCAGAGTCGGATTGACCTTCTGCCTCTGTTCTTACAATAACTCCAATGCCAACCGGTTTTATAAGACTGACGATTGATTTAAGTCTTGCTCTTTCTTTTGTTGAAACGATTTTTCTGCTTACATTTATACCTGTTTCGTTTGGAATGAGAACGAGAAATCTTCCCGGCAAACTAATATCTGTAGTTACTCTCGGACCTTTGTGACCTGTCGGTTCTTTTACAACTTGAACTATTAATTTTTGTTTTGGTGTCAATCTTGTTTTCAAATTGCCTTTGCCGGGGACATCATCTGCATGAAGAAATCCCATTTTATCAGAACCCACGTTAACAAAAGCCGCTTCTATACTCGGCAAAATGTTATCTACAGTCGCAAGATATACATCATTTAAGAATATTTCACCTTTATTTACAAAAAATTCTGTTACTTTGTTGTTTTCAATGAGAGCTGCGATATTATCACGTTCAGCAATTACAATCTGTTTAGTCATTCTTTTTCCTTTTTTACAAATCTATTTCTTCAAGATTAACATCAAAAAACTTTGTTCTTTTTATTTCAAATTTTATTTCGGGGAAGAATATTTCCATGGCTTTATCTGCTCTTAATGCGGGAATATCGGTATTTTGCCCCGTTTTTAAAACCGCCGTAATTTTTTCGCCCTGTAAATCAAAAGACTTTATTGACGGCTTAATATCCGTTTTTTTAGTTACACCTTTTTTAGTTTTCTTCTCTATAACAATTTCGTCATCAGAAGAAATCTTTGCGTTTATATCATATAACAAAGATTTTATATCGTAAATACCTTTTTCAATCGGCATAAATTCATATTCTGCCCATTCAGCAACTATATCTATTGATTTTTCTTTATTATCAACCTTTTTGAGTTTTAAAAGACGCATATTATCCGGCATAACTGACGACAATTTTTCAAAAAGTTCTTCGTCTGAAATTTCATCAAAAATTTCAATGTCGATAAATTCAGTTACACTTTCAATAAAAATAGGTAATGCAACACCCAAAGATATTTTCGGGGTCGGGTTAAAGCCTTTCGAAAAATTCAATTTCAAGCCCGAACGATATAAAACTTTTAAAATCGTATTTTGCCAATCAAGATGCGACAAATATCTTAAATCATTTTCTTTAGTCAATTTAAGACGATATTTTTTAGCAGGAATGTCGTTTTGTTCTTCTTTTTTCGGCAAAATCTTTGCAGTATATTTTTTGTCAGAAACCCTGTGAACTTTAAAATCGGGACAAACACCGCATTTTACACAGTTAAATTCGCAAGGAATTGTATTTTCGGCACGCAAAGCTTTTTCATATTCCTGCTCAAACCAGCTTCGAGTTATTCCCATATCTATTACTTCCCAAGGAAGAATTTCGTCTTTAGCAAATTGTTTTGAAGCTTCCTTTTCAAAAGAAAGTCCGCATTCTTCCGCTGTTTTGTCCCATAAGGAATAATCAAGATTTTCATCCCAACTCGTTAAATACGCACCTTTTTTATAAATAGCATAAATAAATTTTCCCAAGCTTTCATCAGCTCTTGCAAATGCTGCCTCAAGCCTTGATACAAAAGGATTATGATAATTTATTTTTACATTTTTTATCTTGTCTGTTAAAGACAAAAGATACGAAATTTTCTCCTGAATTTCTTCTTTTGTATTTTGAGAATGTCTTTGAAAAGGAGTAAACGGCTTCGGCACAAAAACCGACACTGTACAGGTTAATTTCAAAGGATTTGTGATGTTGTTGTCCTTTTTTATCTGCAAAGATTTATAACGGATTTTTGAAAGCAAACCCGCCATTTCTTCTAAATCTTCTTTAGTTTCAGTCGGAAGCCCCAAAATAAAATACAATTTTATACTATCAGCACCTGTTTTATAACAATTTAAAATCGTTGTTAAAATTTGTTCTTCACTTAAGTTTTTATTTATTACATTACGAAGTCTTTGACTTCCTGCTTCAGGAGCAAGTGTAATAGTTGATTTTCGAACTCCTCTGACAACCTGTGCCAAATGTTCGTTATATCGGTCAATTCTTTGACTCGGTAATGATACCGAAACTTTTCTTTCACACAGAATTGATGAAAGCTCATCAATCACAGGCTCAATATTTGTATAATCATTTGAAGAAAGTGATAAAAGAGAATATTCATCATAACCTGTCATTTGAGTAGATTTATTCACTGCTGCAATTATATCTTCAGCTTTTCTTTCTCTAATCGGTAACGTAACATGCCCCGGTTGACAAAATCTACACATTCTTCCACATCCGCGACGAATTTCAATAATTGTTCTGTCGTGAATACTACTTGAATATGGAACAGGATTTGCTATAGGCAAATTTTCATTAGTCAAAGAGGCTATTCTTTTAACTGTTTTGTTCTTTAATTCAGGTGAATAGATACCCTTAATTTTAGCAAGCTCTTTTATTCTTTCGACACGAGGAAGATTTTTTATTTCCTTTAATCTGTGCATAAGCTCAACATTTACATCTTCTCCGTCACCAATAATAAACAAATCAATAAAATCAGACATCGGCTTTGGATTAAAGCAACAAGGACCGCCAGCTACGACAATCGGGTCGTTTTCACTTCTATCTTTCCTGAAAATTGGGATATCTGCAAGCTCAAGCATTTTCAAAACCGTTGGAAATGCAAGCTCGTATTGCAAAGAAAAACCAACAAAGTCAAAGTTTTTATAAGGTTGTTTACTTTCAACACCATACAAAATTTCTTTATTTTTGACAAGTTCCTCAACAAAATCAGGTTCAGGTGCATAGGCCCTATCTGCATATAAATCTTCATGCCTGTTTATAGTATGATATAAAACCCTCACACCTAAATTACTAATACCAATTTCGTATTTATCAGGAAATGCAAAAAGCATCGAAATTTTATCTTTAGAAAAAGTTTTATCAGTTGATAAATACTCATGCCCGATATATTGGTATGGTTTTGTAACATTAAATAAAATTTTTTTTAGTCGAGTATCGTTAACAGTATCCATTATGCTAAATCTTCAGGAATATATTTTTCTACTTCAATAAGCTTGCCGTCAAATTTACCTGATTCGAGGGCATTTAAAAACTCTGACAACTTATTTTGAGAAACATAATAATTATATAGGAAAGTTTTTCCGGAAATTTCTCTCATAACACGAACCATATACATACAGTCCTCAGAATACTCGATTAAACTTTCTTTTATAAAAGGTGCTCCGTTTAAGTCTTTGTCCATCTTGACATAATCAAATCCGCAAAAATTTTTGATGGTAATATTTTTAGCGTTCGAATGTTTTTTTACAAGTTTATCAGGGAATTTAATAATATTTTTATTTTTTTCCATGCCTTATATTATCCTACAAGAGAAGAAATAGGGCAATAATTTAAAAATTTCGAAATAAAAGTTGGCAAAAAATATGTTATAAGCAATCGATAAGAAAACATGCAAAAATTCTTGTATTTTTGGTATGTTCACGATACATTTTAAAATGTAAAAACATATTTATCAGGAAGTATTAAAGGAGGACCTAATAATATGGCAGGAAAGACAATAACAGTCGATGGAAACTACGCTGCAGCACACGTTGCGTATGCACTCAGCGAAGTATCGGCAATTTACCCTATCACTCCTTCATCTACAATGGGTGAATGGGTTGATGAATGGGCGTCCCAACATAAGAAAAACATTTGGGGCAAAGAAGTTCTCGTTGCAGAAATGCAATCTGAAGCAGGCGCAGCAGGTGCCGTTCACGGTTCATTGGCAGCAGGTTCTTTGACATCAACATATACAGCATCACAAGGCTTATTACTTATGATTCCTGTAATGCACAAAGTAGCAGGTGAAATGCTCCCTCACGTTATTCACGTTTCAGCAAGAGCTATAGCTGCACAATCTTTGGCAATTTTCGGTGATCACTCAGATGTAATGGGTTGCCGTAACACAGGTTATGCAATGTTAGCTGCAAACTCTGTACAAGAAGAAATGGATATGGCTTTAGTTGCTCACTTGTCAACTTACAAAGCTAAAGTTCCATTCTTACAATTCTTCGATGGTTTCAGAACTTCACACGAAATTCACAAAATCGAAGAAATTTCTTACGAAGATATAGCAAGCTTAGTAGAACCTAAATATATTGAAGAATTCAGACAAAGAGGTTTAAGACCGGAAGCTCCGATTTGCAAAGTTGGTGCTCAAAATACTGACGTTTACTTCCAAGGACGTGAAACAGTTAATAAATATTACAATGCTGTTCCTGACATTGTTCAAGAATATATGGACAAAGTTGCGAAAGTAACAGGCAGACAATATCACCCGTTTGATTACGTTGGTGCACCTGATGCAACAGATGTAATCGTAGCTATGGGTTCAGGTTGCGAAGCAATCGAAGAAACAATCGATTACCTCAACTCAACAAGAGGAACAAAATACGGTTTAGTTAAAGTAAGATTATACAGACCGTTTGATGTTAAGAGATTTAATGAAGCATTACCTTCATCTGTAAAACGTATAGCAGTTCTTGACAGAACAAAAGAACCCGGTGCAATCGGTGAACCTTTATACCTCGATGTAGTTGCAGCATTAGCAGGCAAAGACATCAGAATTATCGGCGGTCGTTACGGCTTGTCATCAAAAGAATTCACACCTTCAATGGTTTACGCAGTTTACAAACACAGCGAAAACAACGGATTCCACGGATTTACAGTTGGTATTGATGATGATGTTACAAATACTTCATTGAAAATTGAAGAACATATCGTAACAGAACCTGAAGGAACAACAAACTGTATGTTCTGGGGCTTAGGTTCAGACGGTACAGTTGGTGCAAACAAAAACTCAATTAAGATTATCGGTCAATACACTAATAAAGATGCTCAAGCATACTTTGCATACGACTCAAAGAAATCATTTGGTGTAACAGTATCTCACTTAAGATTTGGCGACAAACACATCAAATCAACATATTTAATTACAGCACCTGACTTTGTATCTTGTTCAGCACATGCTTATATCGGAAGATATGACTTGCTTAAAGGTATTAAAGAAGGCGGTACTTTCCTGTTAAATTCTCCTTATTCAAAAGAAGAAGCATTTGCACATTTAACAAGAGACATGCAAGAAACAATCATCAACAAGAAAATCAAATTCTACAATGTTGATGCGGAACAATTAATCAAACAACAACCCGGCTTAAGAGGTAAGGGTGCAAACACTGTAATGATGGTTGCATACTTCAAAGTTTCAGGAATCATTCCATTCGAACAAGCACTTGAAGGTATGAAAGAAATGACAAAGAAAACCTTTAAGAAAAAAGGTGATGATGTTGTAAACATGAACCTTGCTTTGATTGATGCAGCAGTAGATGCTTGTCAGGAAGTTCCTGTTCCGTCATCATTAGACGGTGTTGCTTGTGCTCCGCAAGTTAAGATGATTCCTGATGATGCAGATGAATTTGCTAAGAAAATCATTGAACCGTCAATGCGTCAAAAAGGCGATGACATTCCTGTATCAGCAATGTCTTGCGACGGTACAATTCCAACAGGTACAGCATGTCTTGAAAAACGTGGTATTGCACCGAGAGTTCCGAAATGGAATTCAGAATACTGCTTACAATGCGGTATCTGTGCATCAGCATGTCCTCACGCAGCAATCAGAACAAAACTTGCTGAAGCAGACAGCTTAAAAGATGCACCGGAAAGCTTCAACACAGTTGATGCAAAACCGAATGCAAACGGTGAAAAATTCAAAGTACAAGTTTACTGCTTAGATTGTACAGGTTGCGGTGTTTGTATTGACCAATGTCCTGCAAACAAAAATCCTGAAAAACAAGCTCTTACTTGGTCAACTATTGAAAAAGAAGAAGCTGCAGGCGAACTTGTTAACGAAAAATACTTTGATGCATTACCTGACAACGTAATGGGCAAAAACACAATTAAAACAGTTAAAGGTGCAATGCTTAGAAAACCGTTGTTCGAATTTTCAGGTGCTTGTGCAGGTTGCGGTGAAACACCTTACGTTAAATTGGTTTCACAATTATTTGGTGAAAATGCAATAGTTGCAAACGCAACAGGATGTTCATCAATTTACTCAGGAACATTCCCGACAATTCCTTATACAAAAACAAAAGAAGGCAGAGGTCCGGCATGGGCTAACTCATTGTTCGAAGACAACGCTGAATTCGGTTTTGGTATGAGATTAGCAGTTGATTCAAACAGACAAACTTTGAAAAACTACGTTGAAAAAGTTGTTGCAAGTGAAAAAGCTCCTCAAGACTTGAAAGATGCTTTGAACAATGCTATGGCACACTTTGACAATTCAAAAACAGAAGAAGCATTAAAAGCTCAAGACGAGGCGAAAGCAGTTCTTGCAAAATATGCAGATTGCGGATGTCCGGATTTAGCAAAAGTTCGTGAACTTCAAGATTACTTCACAGACAAATCTGTATGGATTATCGGTGGTGACGGATGGGCAAACGATATCGGATACGGCGGTATTGACCACGTTCTTGCACAAAACAAAAACGTAAATATACTCGTTCTTGATACAGAAGTTTACTCAAATACAGGCGGACAAGCTTCTAAATCAACACCGACAGGTGCAGTTGCAAAATTCGCAACAGGCGGTAAGAGAACATACAAAAAGAACATGGGCTTAATGAGCATGTCTTACGGATATGTTTATGTAGCATCAGTAGCATTGGGAGCAGACAGAAATCAAACATTGAAAGCATTCCAAGAAGCTGAAGCATACGACGGACCATCAATCATCTTCGCATACGCACCTTGTATCGCACACGGTATCGATATGAGCAAAACTCAAACTGAACAAAAACGTGCAGTTGAAGCAGGATACTTCCCGCTTTACAGATACAATCCTGCAAGCGAAACACCTTTCACTTGGGACGCAAAAGATCCGAAAGGAAGCTACCAAGACTTCATCAGAAGTGAAGGTCGTTACAAATCACTTCTCAAGACTAACCCTGAAGCAGCTGAAGCATTATATACTCAAGCTGAAGAAGATGCAGCAAAGAGAATGGCTGTTTACAAATCAGTCGGAGAATTGATGAAATAATTATTCGCATTACAAATGCAAATAATAAACAAGAGTCTTTGGATAATATCTAAAGGCTCTTGTCTTTTCAAAAGTCACAATATATTGTTTAAAAATTTACAAAGTCATTTTTTTTCGCTAAAATAAGACGGAACATTATAACAGCAAGGATATGGTATGGAAGATAACATAGAAGAAATACAAGAAAGGAAGCCTACATACAAGGCATTAATTCCATTTTTAGTATTTGTAATTTTTTATTTAGGCTTTTCTTTAGCCGTTCATGATTTCACAAAGGTACCAATGGCAGTAGCTTTTATAATAGCAACTGCGGTTGCTTTAACCTTAAATCATAAGGAAAAATTAAGTCGTAAAATTGAATTTTTTGCAATAGGAATGGGACATAAAGACATTATGCTGATGTGTCTTATTTTCATTTTGGCAGGTGCTTTTACATCAACGGCACAAGCAATTGGAGCAGTTGAAGCAGCTGTTACGATAGCTCAACACTTTATACCACAACAATATATGATTTCCGGATTGTTTGTCATATCATCATTGATTTCTTTAGCAATAGGAACATCATGCGGTACAATCGCAGCTTTAGTCCCAATAGCTGTAAGTTTATCCTCTGGATTAGGAATAAATGCCGGTGCTGCAATTGGGGCAACCGTTGGCGGTGCTATGTTTGGTGATAACTTGTCTTTAATATCGGATACGACTATTGCTTCGACAAGAACGCAAAATGTTGAAATGAGAGATAAGATGATTTACAACTTCAAAATCGTCCTTATTCCTGCTATTTTAACAGTTTTAATATATACAACAAGCATTTTCACCAATCTTACAGGAGAAATACAAGTTACATCACCAACAATTCATTCCTATATAAAAATTATCCCTTATCTTTTCCTTCTATTTTTAGGAATTGCAGGGAAAAATGTGATGTTTCTGTTGTTATCAGGCATAGGTTTAAATTCAATGATAGGACTTTATTATAAAGATTTCGATATAACAGGGTTGTTAGGATTAATCGGACAAGGCACAGAAAGCATGGCAAGTATAATAATAGTAGCCATGCTTGCGGGCGGATTACTCCAAATGGTTCGTTATAACGGAGGAATTACATATATAATAAATTCAACAGCAAACTTCATAAAAAGCAAAAAACTCTGTGAATTGGGTATTTGTATTTTAGTGGGACTTACGAATTTGTTTACGGCAAACAATACGGTTGCAATAATTACTGCCGGCCCTATTGCTAAAGAATTGAGCAGAAAATATGAACTTGACCCCAAAAGAGTCGCAAGCCTATTAGATATTACCTCCTGCTGTGTACAGGGTATAATTCCTTACGGTGCTCAAATTCTTATTGCAACAGGCTTAGCCGCTTCACTTTCAATTAGTTCTTTTACAATAATAAAAGGTTCAATATACCCATTTCTTGTCGGTATAACAATGATTATATCTATTGCTTTCTCTAAACATAACAGATAACAAACAAAAATCCGCTTTATATGGCGGATTTTGTTTCTTTTAATGTTTTAATGTTTTATTGTATCTATTTTATTTTTTTCTTTTGAAATTTGATAAATTCATCATCCTCATCACCTTCATCAAAATTCAAATCTTCTACAGAAATATCATCCTTTATTTCTTCTGCTTTTTGAAGAGAAGCCTCTTTTAACTTGGCCATTGATTTTCCTTCTACAAGTGATGATTGATAATCAACCTCTTTAATATTAGCAAAACCTGCTGTTAATGAATCTGCCTTACTTAAAAATGATAAAGCGGAATCTAAATCAACTTTTTTAACATCTACAGTTTCTGTTTTTGCTGCATTTTTCAAGGTTTTTGATTTATCTTGAGTTGAAACGTAAGTTGGTGAATCCAATTTAGCATTCCAAATATCAGCGTATTCTCTTGTTTGACCATTAACTTTGAACGTTGCACCTTCTTGGGTCATAATATTATTATTTCTTCCGTCAAAGTTCTTTGTTAGTGTTGTATCATTAGTTTGAGCAAGATTGATTTCTGTTATTCCTAAATCCTCAAGAGATTTAGCCTCTCCGCCATAGCCATTTGTCATAACCAAACCATATTTTTCTTGCAAAAATTTAAGGTCATCTTTATCCAATTTATTATCATTAACACCGTCAATAAGATTTTCTTTTTGAGCAAGTGCTTTTAAAGCCTCAAATCCGTTCGCATATCCGTCTTTAACACCGTCACCATCAAGGTCTGTATTATCGCCAAATAACTCACTTCCGTCTTCGCCTGCAATACCGTTTCCGTCCTTATCAAAAGCTAAAACCCATTCAGCAGAATTGTTTATCGTATCAAGTTTTCCATCACCGTCAATATCATACCTTATAGTTGATGCCGTTGTATTAACACCATCTCCGTCGACATCAAACGATAACGGAGAACATGTTGTATAACATTTTTGCGTACTGCAAGCACTTCCGTCAGTAAGACACTCATCTACTTCAGAAAATGAATAAACAGCCCTTCCCTGACCTTCCGCTGCATCCTTTATACCATTCATATAACCGCTTCCGTTAGGGACAATATCGGAACCTCTCAATCCTGAGCCGGTTGAACCGTATTTTCTTGCCAAACTTGTGGCTGAACCGCTACTTGTCATTTCATAAAAATGGAAATTGCCATCTTCACCTTTTGCTGCAACATATTTAGGACTTCCGTCAGAAAGTTTTTCTGTTAAATCAATATTATTGTCCTTGACTAAAGACTTTTCAGCATCAGAAATTTGTGCTAAAACTTCACCTGCCGTAAGACCGGAACCGTTTAATTTTGAAATCTGTGTTTTGACTGTTTGAAGTTGTGTATCCTGTGTTTCAATTTCCGTATTTTTTGCATCCAATTTATTTTTAGTTGCCGACGCTGTTTTTTGTTTTGCAGAAATGTCATCAGCTAAAGAACGAACTGTCTTAGTCTGTGATTTAATATCTGATAAAAGAGAATTTACTTCATCAGCAAGTGCAACCGCTTCAGAATTCAGAGAATCTAAAGCACTATAATTTCCAATTCCTGCACTACCCAATTTCTTATTCAAAAATGCATCAAAATCATCACCATCTTTTTCGGGATTATAATCATTTATAGCAGATTGAGTAATATCACTTATCTTACCGTCATATCTTTTTTGTTCATACTGCTGCTCTGCAACAATGTTTTCATTTAAGTCAGCTAATTTGTTTTGCTTTTCGTCAAATTCAGCTTCCATTTCGGTAAGTTTTTTTGTTTCAGATTTATATTGCTCATTTAATTTTTCAATTTCTTCATTTTGCTGAGCCAACAAATCTTTCAGTTCATTTGCTTCTTGGGTTAATTGTGTAATAATAGCTTCAATAGCTTCTTTTTGTTTTGTCAATTCTTCAGCAGATGCAGTTGTATTTTCCCCATCAGCAGCCGCAACATTATTTGTACCCGCAGTATTTTGCGTTGTTCCTACTGCATCAACATTTCCTTCTGTATCTAATACTACTGCATCATCTTGTGCTTCTTGTATTTCTGCACCCTTTTGCTCCAAATTCAGCTTTATCTGAGCTGCATTGGTACTCTTCGTATTTAATACATTTAGTGTCCTAATTGAACCAACGTCAAAAGCCATGATCATTCCTCGCATTTATTACATGTATATAAAAACATTTACTCACATCAATTTGACAAAATGTTTCAATTATTAAGCATTTTCTGATTTAAGTAATTTAAAAATATCGTTACAAATATTTATCAATTTTTTTGCCATTTCAAAATTAATTTGATTTGGACCGTCACAAAGAGCTGCATCAGGATTTGGATGAACTTCAAAAAACAAACCGTCAGCACCTGCTGCGACAGCTGCTTTAGCCAATGTTGATACAAATTTTCGTTCACCGGAAGTATATGTTCCTCCACCTCCAGGAAGCTGTACACTATGAGTTGCATCAAATACTAACGGATAACCGAGTTCGTGTGTTATAGGAACAGTTCTCATATCTGAAACCAAATTATTATATCCGAATGACACTCCTCTATCAGTTATAACTATTTTTTTATTTCCGCTGTCAACAACCTTTTTAGAAATTGATTTCATTTGATATGGCGATAAAAACTGACCTTTTTTAATATTAACTATTTTATCAGTTTTAGCTGCAGCAATTAACAAATCAGTTTGTCTGCATAAAAAAGCAGGTATTTGAATTATATCAGCAACTTCAGCAGCTATTTGTGCCTGTTCAACAGAATGAATATCTGTTACTATCGGAACATCGAATTCTTTTTTCGCTTCAGCTAAAAGCTCCAAACCTTTTTCTATTCCCAAACCTCTATAAGAGTCAAGAGAACTTCTATTTGCTTTGTCATAAGAGCATTTGAACACAAAATTGACACCGGCATCAGATGTTATTTTTTTAAGTGCTTCTGCTGCAGAAAATAAAATATCTTTTCCTTCCATAGCACATGGTCCGGCCAAAATTGTTAATTTATCTCCACCTATTTCAAAATCTCTCAATTTAACTTTGTTAATATTTTCCATATTTTTTCCTCTTTTTCACGATTATACAATAATACCAACATTATTTAAAGATATTAAGATTTTTTACCCTTTCTTGAGATAACTGAATTTTTATCAAAAATGTGTTATAAAATTGTTAGTATGAAAAAAGTTATCATCTTATTACTAATATACGGATTGATTTCTTGCGGTACCTCTTTTGCTGACGAGTCCGTACTTTTGCCAAACGTAAAGAAACAAACTTTAAACTTAAAATCAGTTGAAAAAAAACAATCAAATAAAATCGTCATCAGCAAACAAGAAGAACTCGATGAAATAGTTGAGATGCAAAAACAGAGCGAAATTCAAGATATCGAAATGCTTTGGCAGGCTACTGTTGACAACAACAAGTTAATTAAATTTACAATGCAAAAATTAAACACTCCGGAAGGACAAAGAAGGCTTCATTCTTCGCTTGCAGCAAAAACCTTATCCGCTGTTGTATACGGAGCTTCGTTTTTACCATCGTTTGCAGGTTCTGATTCTCTTGTTCAATCTGCATCTTTTGCAACCGGTAAACTAATTAATAATTATCTCAACAAAAATTCTATGCCTAAGCAAGATTTAATTTCCGACACAGAACTAATAGAACTCGCAGGAACAATAGAATCTCTTCAAGATACAGTCATTTCTGCATATTATAATTACAAAGGTGCATTAAACAATTTAAAAGATGCTCGAGCAAACATTGTTTTATACAATAAAAATTATTCTAATGCTATTAAAAAAGGTGATACAACTGAATTAATTATATCTTCCTCCCTATATGAAGATATGCTTATGAACGAATATTTTGCAGAACAAGAAACAAAAAAATATTACCTTGAACTTGAAAGACTTGCAGGTGCAAAAACATTAGGAAAACTAAACTTAACTCAATATGCCTTCAAAAATACAATAATAAATCCCGAAAGTTTAAAGAAAAATTAATTATGAAAAACAAACTTTTAACAACATTATATATACTAATTTCTTTTTCATTATCTGCAACCGCAGAAATAGTTTATGATGATTTAACCACACCAAGAAATCCATCTTACAGAATCGGTTCAGGTTCTAAGATAGAAAAAGAATACAAAGTAAAGAATATAAATACATTTGAAGAGCAAAAAGCCAAATATCGAAGAGAAGTTGTTAAAAACAAATCATACGCAGATTCAACACTTGCAGACCTATCAAATGAAATTGCAAAAATCGTAGAATCAGATAGAGAAATATTAATTCAGGATATAGCAATTCTTTGGCCGGGAGCAGCTGCTAAATCAGAAACCGTAAAATTTACAATATATAAACTTTCAAACCCGGATGCTGACAAACCTGATGAAGGAGTGATAAAAAGAGTTATAAGACCTCTCGCAGGACTTTCATCAGTTGCCGGAGCAGGTTTTATGAACCCGATTGCCGCAACATCTGCAATTATGAGTGGAACCTTGCTCAACTCTTTAACTGTTGACGACAAAGAATTAAATTATAAATATACAAAAGTTACTGATGCGGATATGATTATGCTTCTAAAACGTGTTGACGACTTGCAAAAGAAACTTATTAATCAATATATTGACTATATGACCGCATTAAACGCATACGAAAAAATAACAATAAGCGTTAATAATCGCTACCAAACTTTAAAAGCAATAAAACCGGAAAATCATGAACAACTTCTTATAGCAGACGCTTATTATCGTTCAGCACTTGAAAAAAAGAAAAATTTGGAATTGAATTTCTTATCAAAACGAGCAGCATTAGAACAAACAGCGGGTGTTGATACTCTTTATGACTTTGAAAAAGTTTTAAAAGAACGTGGTAAACTTTAATTGATTAATTAAACCCTAAGATTTCTTGCTTTTCGATTTTTGCTTCTTAGAACTTGGAACATATAACCGAGTATTGGAATTCAAAGGAACTCTTTTCACAGATTGAACATCTTCCATAGAACGCAAAGCATTCATAACATAATTCAATTTTTCAATCGAACTAACCTCAAGTCCAAGCTCAATTATACCGAGTTTTTTACTTGCATTGGATTTAACATTTGCA
>JBJEGN010000099.1:0-72893 GCA_051875105.1 Candidatus Gastranaerophilaceae bacterium | reverse complement strand
CATCTCCAAAAGCTGAAGATGTTTTATATTCCTCGATTGCATTGTTGTCAGACGGCAAAATGAGAGTTGTTTGTAGAAAGAAATATTTGCAAGAAAGTCAAAAAAAATATTTTAAAAGCGGAAAAGGTGCTGAAAACATAGAGTATCGAGGAAGATTAATAACGGTTACGCTTGATAACATAAATGAATGTAAGACAGATTTTGCGATTAATTTTGCATCGGAAAATTTTCAAATGGATACCATTTCAAAAAGATTAAAATCTAAAACTTTTGCGGAAATAAAAGTTAATCCGGTTGGATTAAACGGTTCATATTTGTATGACGGAAGAAGTTATTTTTCAGTAAAAAAAGGTAAAAAAGTAGAAAAGGCGGAAGCTTTCAAGGAATGTGTTATCAGATTTGATGATGAAGCTGAACATAATTGTGTTTTAGAAGAAGACACGATAAATATTTATGATGAAACAATTGATGCTATTACATTTGGATTAAAAGATTTTTGCGAAAAGAGCGGATTTAAGAAAATAGTTTTAGGTTTATCCGGAGGTATAGACTCTGCATTAACAGCTGCAATTGCTTGTCGAGCTGTTGGGAGTGAAAATGTCTTTGGAATCACAATGCCAAGTGAATATTCAAGTTCAGGTAGTGTTGATGACAGTTTAGAACTCGCCAAAAATTTGGGAATGGAGTGTTCTATAGTGCCGATAAAGGGGTTATTTACTTGTTTCATTGATGAAGTTCAAAAGCAAAAATACAATGATTTAGCAGAAGAGAATTTACAATCAAGAATTCGTGGATTAATTTTGATGAATTATTCTAACAGGTATAATGCTTTGTTGTTGTCAACGGGAAATAAATCGGAAGTTGCAACTGGGTATTGTACATTGTATGGAGATACATGCGGAGGTTTGTGTTTACTTTCTGATATATATAAAACAGATGTTTATAAAATAGCAGAACGCATAAATAAAGACGGTGAAATAATTCCTGTTAATACAATTGTAAAACCGCCATCAGCAGAACTTCGTCCAAATCAAAAAGATTCAGACAGTTTGCCTGATTATGATATTTTGGATAGAGTTATCAAATTGTATTTTGAAGAAAGAATTGACGTTGAGGAAATTGAGTATTTATGTCCGGGCAAACCAGTCAGACAAATAATCAAAACAATTTTAAGGGCAGAATTTAAGAGAAAACAAATGACATCAGGAATAAAACTTTCAGAGCGTTCATTTGTTTGTGATATAGATTATCCGACTATATAGGAAGAAAAGAAGATGAAAAAGAAAACAGTCAGAGATTTATTATCAGTTGCGGCATTGTTTGGAGTAATGTTTACGATAGTTCCTAATGCTGTCGATGCGGCGATGGTATTGCCGAATTCTTTAGCAAAAGAAATTGACATGTATGGTTATGAGCCGTCAGATAGAGGATTTTTTGCCGCAGCTGAAGACGGAGATGTTAAAGTTTTAGGATTATTTGCGGAAGCAAATGCTTTTGTAAATATGAAAAATGAAACAGGTAAAACACCGGTATTCATGGCTGCTTCAAAGGGTCGAGATAAGGCTGTCAGATTTTTGCTTTTGTGCGGAGCGGATATAAATGTTCGAGATGAGAATATGAAATCACCTTTAATGGCAGCAATTGAGGCAAAATCGTTTAGAACTGCACAAATTTTAATTGATATGAATGCTAATGTTAATGTGGAAGATGACGCAGGCTTAACTCCATTACATTATGCAGTTATGAATAATCGTCTTGATATTGTTCAATATATATTAACTAAACATTGTGATTTAGATGCTACAGACGGAATGGATAATACACCAATGTTTTATTCTGTGTCCAATGGGAAAAATATTGGAATTTTAACAGCATTGATAAACGCAGGTGCAGATACTAATTGCAAAAATGAAGATGGAAAAACTGTTTTACATGAAGCGGTTATAAACAATAATTTTGAAGCTGTTAAAGTTCTTGTAGATAATGGTGTAAATTTGAATTTGACAGATGATAACGGAAGAACACCTATTTTTTATACAATAAACGGTTCTCAAATATATAAATATTTATTGGAAGCAGGAGCAAAAGCTCCATATTAAATAGCTACCGTTTTTGAAAACGATAGCCTGAAAATTTTTGAAAAAGGTTTTTAAGAGATTTAAACACCTTTTCTGTAAACGGGTATTAAAACGAGCATACAGCAAATAGCGGCTGCAATCCAAAAATATAATGCTCCAGCCCAACCGAAATTATCAACAAATATACCGGTTCCTATACCTGATAAAATAGCACCGAAATATCCGAAAATGCCACAGAAACCGGTTGCAGCCGATGCAACTTTTTTAGAGCCTGTTTCAACTGCACAGATTCCGCCAACAAACATTTGCGGACCTGCCGTAAAGAAACCTATTCCTGCAATACAAGCATAATCAATTATCGTTGCTAATAAGCTGTTTCCTTGATTTTCAAGCAATCCGAAAACGCAAAGGGCAAAACCTGCAAGGAATATGAATGTTACAGGCATTCTTTTTCCTTTGAATATTTTATCAGAAAATACACCGGCAAGAAGAGTTCCTGCTATACCGAAGAATGGAAGAAATGTTTGTTTTTGGCTTGCGAGTTCAAGTGAATTATGTTTAATTTCGCATAAATATTTAATAATCCAATCTTCTGTACCGCAGCGGCAAATGTAAACAAAAGTGAATGCAAAAGCTAAAAGCCACATTGTCGGGTTCAAAAATACATATTTTTTCAAAATGTCTATATATGACATGTGTGCTTCTTCATCAACGACTTCTTCAACTTCTTCTTTTTTGCCTTCTTTGAAAATTTCAACATCAGGAAGCCCTAAAGACTCGGGCTTATCGTGCATATGAGTGTAAAGATATATACATACAACCAAATTTATTATCCCTGGAATAATGAATGCAGCTTGCCAACCCAATCTTGGAATTAAATAACCTGCAAGAACAAATGCAAGACAAGTACCAAGTTGATGAGATGTTGTCCATAATGACCAAACAGTACCTCTTTCTTTGTTTGACCACCAGAATGCTAAAGATTTAGCAATTCCGGGAAAACCCATTGATTGAAACCAACCGTTTACGCCCCAGAAAAATGCCATTACCGTTAACAGAAGCGGTTGACCAAATACAACCTTGTCTACAGGAATATAGTATGAACTTAATGCAAAAGCAATATTTGCAAGAGAAGAGAAGAAAAGAGCCGTAGTAATAAATTTTCTTGCATCAGCCTTATCAGCAATAACTCCGTTAATAAATTTACCGAATGCGTAAGCAAAATATAAAGCACTTCCGAGAATACCGAGTTGCGTATTAGAATAACCCAAATCAGTGCTCAAAGCCGGCAGTGCAGTTGCAATATTTTTTCTTGTTAAATGGAAAACCGTATATCCGATAAAACAAGACGAAAATATATCAATACGTCCTTTTTTATAAGCTTTTTTTACCTGTTCTTCATCCATTGTGACAGGCAATTCCGCAGGTGCTTTAAAAAAATCTATAAGTTTTTTTAACATAGAATACTCCACACAAATTTACTAAACTAAACATAAGAAAATTATCACAAAAAAGCTCTCGAATGTCGAGAGCTTTTTAATCTTTTTTAATAGCTGTTATTTTAAACACCTTTTTTCATAAGCGGTAATAAAATTAACATACAAGCTGCTGCAGATAAAATCCAGAACCAGAAAGCACCATTCCAACCGAATTGGTCAATGCACCAACCGGTACCTGCTCCTGATACAATTGCTCCAATGTATCCGGATAAACCACAGAAACCTGTTGCTGCAGATGCAACTTTTTTTGAACCGGATTCTACTGCACAAATTCCGCCAACAAGCATTTGAGGACCTGCCACGAAAAAGCCCATGCCCGCCAAACAAGCGACGTCAATTGCATTTCCGATAGTACCTCCGATGTGGTTATGCATAATAACGTAAACGCTGACAGCAATACCTGCGAGGAATAAAAGGTTTACAGGAGTTCTTTTACCTTTAAAGAATTTATCAGAGAAGAAACCAGCTGAGATAGCACCTAAAATTCCGAAGAAAGCGAGAGCTCCGAATTTTTTAGTTGCGAGAGCCATATCGTCACCACGTTCAACGAGAAATTTGATAATCCAGTCTTCTGTACCGTATCTGCAAATATAAACGAAAACGTAAGCAAATGCTAAAATCCAAATTGTTTTGTTGAAGAAAATGTATTTTTTCAGAATATCGAAATAAGAGAGGTTTGCCTCTTCATCAGCTTCTTCAGGAGAAGGAACGGTACCTTCTCTGTATTCTTCAACTTCAGGCAAACCTAAAGTTTGAGGTTTGTCGTACATTGTTGCATAAGTAAAGATACACATCAAAAGGTTTATAACACCCGGGATAATGAAAGCTGAACGCCAACCGAAATTAACGATACACCATCCGGCAAGCAAAGCACCTAACATAGTACCGAATTGGTGAGATGTTGACCATAATGCCCATTTAGTACCTCTTTCTGTGTTAGAGAACCAAAAGGCGAGAGCTTTTGCAATTCCCGGAAATCCCATTGATTGGAACCAGCCGTTAACTCCCCAACAGAAAGCCATTACCAAAAGTAAAAGCGGCTGACCGAGAGTATCAATGTATTCTAAATTTGGGAAAACTGAAACAATCATTTTCACCAATTGAGGGCTGAATCCCAGTAAAATGTTTGATAAAGCCGAAACTAACAATGCAGCTGTCATGAATTTTTTCGCATCAGCTTTATCAGCAATCATACCATTGATAAATTTTCCGAATGCGTAAGTGAAATATAATGAACTGCCGAGTAAACCGAGTTGAAGGTTAGTATAACCGAATTCATTTTGAATAGCTGGCAAAGCCGGACCAATATTTTTCTTTGTAAGGTGAAAAACCGTATAACCGATGAAACTCGCAGAAAATACACTGATTCTGCAATTTCTGTACTTTTTGTCAATTACTTCTTTTTCGTCTGTCACCGGTAAAATCGGTGGTGCTTTAAAATAATTTCCGATAGCTTTAAACATAAAACACGAACCCTTATAAATTTACTAACAATAAGTCTATTTTTGCACAAATAAAATTAAAATTCAAACAAATAAGAATTATAATGTTAAGAAAATACATATAAAAATATTGCAAATATTTTATTATGTAATATGATTGAACATGTCAGAAAAATAAAAACCCTTCAATAAACATGAACTTGAAAATTCGCTAAAATTTTCGGTAAAATTCATGTTTTTTTAATTGTTAAAAAATACAAATGAAAGGCAAAACAGTGGAAGAAACTAAAGAAACAAAAGAAGTTACTTCAAAATCAAGAAGAAAAAAGATTGAAACAAGAGAAGAAATTCCGGCGCAAAGCGAATGGAAAGAACACGTAATACAAATTCGTCGTGTAACAAAGGTTGTAAAAGGTGGTAAGAAATTATCATTCAGAGCAATCGTAATTGTTGGAAACAAAAACGGACAAGTAGGTGTAGGTTGTTCAAAGGCTGCTGAAGTTATAACAGCAATTCAAAAAGCAGTAGCAGACGGCAAAAAGAACTTGGTTGACGTTAGATTGTTTAAGACAACAATTCCTCACCCGATAACAGGACGTTCAGGAGCAGGCAGCGTAATGCTCAGACCGGCATCACAAGGTACAGGTGTTATCGCAGGTGGTGCAGTTCGTGCAGTACTTGAACTTGCAGGAATCGAAAACATATTAAGTAAATCATTAGGCTCAAAATCACCTCTTAACGCAGCAAATGCAACATTAAACGCACTTAAATCATTAAGAAGCTTCAAAGAAGTTGCAGACAAAAGAGGAATTTCGCTCAACGAAATGCTTAATTAAGAAGGGGAATTGAACAATGTCAGAAAAAACAGTTAAAATTAAACTTAAAAGAAGCCTTATCGGGGCAACAAAAGCACAAATCAAAGTCGTAAAAGCTTTAGGTTTGAAGAAAACCAATGATGTTGTTGAACACACACCTTCAGCAACAATAATGGGCATGGTCAACAAGATTTCACACATGTTGGAAATTGTTGAATAATAACAGAATGAAAGGTACATAAAATGTCAGAACAAATAACATTGGAAGATTTAAGACCTGCTGAAGGCTCAACATCAAAATCAAAAAGAGTCGGCAGAGGCAGAGCATCAGGACACGGAAAGACTTGTTGTCGTGGTAACAACGGTGAAGGACAACGTTCAGGACGTTCTTCAAAAAGAGGTTTTGAAGGCGGTCAGATGCCGGGATACAGACAAATGCCTAAATTAAAAGGTTTCAAGAATTTCAACGCTCTTAATTACGCTGAAATCAATGTAAGTGATATAGAAGCATTGAACTTGGAAGAAGTTGATTTAGACGTTTTGAAATCAATGAAAAAAGCTCATTCATCATCAGATGAATTAAGAGTATTAGGTAACGGAGAAATTTCTAAAGCTGTAACAGTAAAAGCAAGATATTTCACTGCATCAGCAAAAGAAAAAATCGAAAAAGCAGGCGGAAAGGCTGAATTAGTATAATGCAACAACCAAAGATACAACCGCCGAGTGTGGATGATTTGAAATCGATGTTTCAAGTTTCGGGCTTGAAGGGGAAACTTATTTTTACATTATTAATGATGATGGTTTTCCGTTTTTGCACGCAATTACCGTTATTTGGCATCAACAATCAAAACTTTGCACACATAGCAGGCGGAGAAAACATTATCGGATTTTTAGATATGTTTTCAGGTGGAGCGTTGGGTAATGTATCAATAATTGCACTTGGTATCGGACCTTACATCACTTCATCTATCGTAATGCAATTACTTGCAGTTGTTATCCCGCAATTAGAAAGACTTCAAAAAGAAGAGGGCGAAGCAGGCAGAAGAAAAATTTCGCAATATACGAGATTATTCACTGTTATAATAGCGATATTTCAATCGCTTGTGTTTGTTTTGTTCTTGACGAGAAATGCACAAGCTGCATTATTACCGGGTGTAAATCCGATATTATTTGTTATCGGCTCGGTATTTATTTTGACAGCGGGTGCAGTTTTCACAATGTGGCTTGCTGAACTTTTAACTGAAAAGGGAATTGGTAACGGTGCTTCAATGATAATTTTTTGGGGTATTTTATCAAGAATCCCTGTCTATTTTAAAAGTACGGCAAAAATTGTTGTAAATGATTCTCACCTACAACTTGGACTTACGGTATTGTTGTTGATTTTCTTTGCTACAATGGTATTAATCGTAATTATGCACGAAGCAGCAAGAAAAATCATCATTGTTAATCCTAAGCGTCAGGTCGGCAACAAGGTTTATGGCGGTATGAATACGTTTATTCCGTTTAAACTTAATCCGGGTGGAGTTATGCCGATAATTTTTGCTATAGCTATATTGTTATTCCCTACGACAGTCTTGAGTTTAGTCGGTCAATCAAGTTTTCCTGAAGGTCCGTTGAAAGATATTATGGTTCAAATGTCTGCATATTTTAATGCTTCAACTTGGACGTACAATGCTGTTTATTTCTTGTTGATTGTAGTATTAACATTCTTTTATGCTTCAATTATTCCAAATATGCAGCCTAAAGAAATTGCAAACAATTTGAAAAAATATGGTTCTTCGATTCCTGGTATTAAACCTGGTAGACCTACAGCAGAAGCTCTTGATAGAATTTTAAGCAGAACGACATTAATCGGTGCATTAGGACTCGGTATTGTTGCATTGATTCCGTCATTAGCGGCTAAACTTACAAGTATAACAACGTTGCAAGGTTTAGGAGCAACTTCCTTAATCATCATGGTTGGTGTTGCTTTAGACTTCTTAAATCAAGTCAAAACGCACTTGCTTTCGAGAAATTATGAAAGTTTCCTAAAAGATAAGTAAACGTATCGTGAAAATTTAAAAGGGGTAAATTTTTATTTACCTCTTTTTTTGTGTTATAATCTGTGATGTACAAGACAGGAAAAGGCTAAAATTATGATTAAAAAAGAACTTATTATGGTTGGACCTCCGGCAAGCGGAAAAGGAACTCAAACAAAAAAACTTGTCGAAGAAACTGGTTTAAAACATGTTGATACCGGTTCTATGCTTCGTGAAGCAGTTGCTTCCGGTACAGAAGCAGGAAAGATTGCTAAAGGCTTTATGGATAAAGGTCAACTTGTTCCTGTTGAAATTGTAGCAAGAATAATCAAGGAAAGACTTTCTAAAGATGATTGCAAAAATGGATTTATATTAGACGGATTTCCAAGAAGTTCAGAACAAGCAGAAATTTTAGACAAAATTTTAGCTGAAATTGATTCTGATAATGAAGTTGATATGAAAGTTGTTTATTTTGAAATTCCGATAGATAATCTTATTGAACGTATTGTTTATAGACGTTCTTGTCCTGATTGCGGAGCAATTTATAATATAAAGACTATGACTCTTAAAGAAGAAGGTAAATGTGATGATTGTGGGGCTTCTCTTGTTCAAAGAGCTGATGATAATGAAGAAACTGCAAAATCACGTTTCAATACATATTTTGAGCAAACAGCTCCATTGATTGATTTATATGAAAAACGAGGAGTTTTAGTAAAAATCGATGCAACCGGAACAATAGATGAAGTATTTGAAAATCTTAAAAAGGCAGTAAAATAATGAGTGTTAAAACAAAATCAGGTTACGAAATAAAGTTAATGCGAGAGGCAGGCAGGGTCGTTGCACTTGTTCATGCGGAGATGAAAAAAGTTGTCAGACCAGGCGTTTCGACAAAATATTTAGATGAAGTTGCGTACCAAATTATCAAAGATAATAAGTGTGAACCGTCTTGTTTGGGATATAACGGATTTCCGGCAACGATTTGTGCTTCTGTAAATGATATGGTTGTTCATGGAATACCTTCTGATAAACAAATTTTGAAGGACGGAGATATAATTACGGTTGATGTTTGTGCAACATATCGTGGTTATGTTGGTGATTCTGCTTGGACATATCCGGTTGGTGAAATATCAGATGAAAATAAAAGATTACTTGAAATAACTGAAAAGTCTTTGTATGCAGGTCTTGAAAAATTCAAATCCGGAAATCTGTTAGATGATGTATCTGGAGCTATAGAAGATGTTGCAAACGAAAATCATCTTGGAATCATTCGTCATTACGGTGGTCATGGAGTTGGTGCAAATATGCACGAGGAACCGTTTGTGTTCAATTACAGAATAAATAGTCCTTTAGTTTTAAAGAGAGGTATGACAATTGCTGTTGAACCAATGTTGACTTTGGGTGGTGATGATGTGGAAGTTATTGATGATAATTGGGGTGTTGTAACAAAAGATAAATCTTATGCTGCACACTTTGAGCATACTTGTCTTGTAACTGACAACGGCGCTGATATTTTGACGAAACTTCCTGAATAAGATATAGTGTTATAAAAAGGACAAAAAATGATTCAGATGCAAGTAATGGGAATAGCAATTGATACGAGAACCGGTAATCCGATTGTTGTTCTTAATGATATGGAAAATAGGAAAGCTTTACCGATATGGATTGGGTCGGCTGAAGCGAGTTCAATAATTCGTAAAATAGAAAATATCAAAGTCGTAAGGCCGATGACTCATGATTTGATGATTAATTTTATTAAAGCAGCGGGTTATGATATTGAAAAAATTGAGATAAATGATGTTGATAATGAAACTTATTTTTCGACAGTATATTTATCAAACAAAGAGAACAAGGTTTTGCAAGTTGATGCACGTCCGTCTGATGCAATAGCACTTGCTTTGAGAGCAGAAGCTCCGATTTACGTGACGGAAACCGTTTTGATGAATGGTTCTGTTACTTGTAATGAGCAAAAAGACGAAGAAGAAGCTCAAGAATTTAGAAATTTTGTTCAAAGTATAAAGCCGTCGGATTTTGAAAGATTATTGAAAGAGCATGGAGATTCAGACAGTTAGTCAAGGTCTTTATATTTTTAAGTACTCGAAGTTTGATTTTATCTTTCTTCGAGTATTTTTTAGTTTGCAATCGGACTAACTCTGTCAAAACCGAAAAATTTGGGATAACCTTTTGATTTTTTTTGTTTAGAAATTGTTGGCTTTTTCCCTAATCCTAAAGCACAAAGTCCAATTGGGGTTTCTTTTTGTAATTTTTCAAATAAATTTGTTTTGGCTAATTCCATTTTTTAGCTCCTTTGTAGTATAATATCTTAGTAGTTTATTTTTAATGATGAAAATCAAAAAAGCAATCAGAAAGAGGAAAATTATGGCAAAAGTTTCAAAAGATATGAGTATTATTGATATCGTTCAAAATCACCCTGAAACACTCGAAATATTTGCAAAGTACGGTATGGGCTGTATTGGTTGTGCTGCTGCTAAGTTTGAAAATTTAGAAGCAGGTGCAAAAGTTCACGGTTTTGATGCTGATGAAATGGTTGCAGAAATCAACGAAATGATTGGTGAATAATAATTTTATTTTCAATATCTAAAAAACATCTGTCAAAATGGCAGATGTTTTTTATTGCTTTATTCCTAATTTGTTGAGAATGGTTAATTCTGTTGAATTTATAGGTAAATTATTTGTGTTTAATTTCCCGAGCTGGATGTTTAGTTTGTTTGTACCGTGATAGTCACTGCCGCCGCTTATTGACATATTGTTTTCTTCAGCACATCTTTTTAAAAATTGTTCTTCCTCGTCATTATATCTTGAATAGAAACATTCAAAACCTTGAATGCCAATGCTTTTCATATATTCTAAACGGTGCTTGAATTCATCTTGCGTTAAATGAATTTCGCCTTCTCCTCCTAATGGGTGTGCCCAAACCGGAATTGCACCTGCATTTAATAAAACATTTACAGCTTCTTTCGCATCAAATTTTGTGTTTCCTGTTTTGCAGGCATCGAGATATTTTTTCATAGCTGAAACATTGTCATCAGCAAGTTTTCGATTAACAAGAATGTTCGCAAAATGTGTTTTAACAACACTTTTTCTTGAATAAAGCCAATCAAGTTCTTCTTGTGTTAAATCAATATTCCATACATCTTGAAGGTAGTCAATTCTTTTTTCGAGTTTTATTCTGCGTAGTTCTTTGCCTAATTTGATTAAATCATTTAAACCTTTATCATTTGGATTATAATTAAATCCTAAAATATGACATTTAAAAAATTCTGTTTGACAAGTCAACTCAACACCCTTGATAAAGGTAATATTATTTGGTATTAGTTTTTCAATATCTTGAATGCCTTCTATTGTATCGTGGTCGGTAAGTGCAAAAATTTCAATTTCAGATTTTTTTATATTTTCAACTAAATTTGAAATTGAATCGCTCCCATCCGAGCAGTTGCTATGAACATGTAAATCAGCCTTTATCATAAGAAAATTGTATTATAAAATTAAAAAATTATCATTATTTTATAAAATTTCAAAAGCTTTTTCGACTGTATCAATAATATTGAAATCTGATTTTTTTTCATCAATGTCTGAAAAGTATGCAAGATATTCTATGTTCCCGGCTGGTCCTTTTATTGGTGAGATTGTTAAATTCAGTGGAATTAGACCAATTTCAGTTCCAAAATTCAGAACTTCTTCAATTACTTTTATATGAGTATTTTTATCACGAACTACTCCGTTTTTTCCTACTTCTTCTTTTCCTGCTTCAAATTGAGGTTTGATTAATGTAGTTATTTCTATATTTTTCGTTTGCATCATTTTTTTTATATTTGGAAGAACTTTTGTAACAGAAATAAAGGAAAGGTCTGTTGCACAAAAGTTTGGATGTTCATCATTTTCATCAAAAATATCTTTTTCATCACAATTCTTTATATTGACTCTTTCGATAACTTTTACTCGACTATCTGTTCTGAGCTTCCAAGCAAATTGTCCATATCCGACATCAACTGAATAAACTTTTTTTGCTCCGTTTTGAAGCATGCAATCTGTAAAACCTCCTGTTGAAGCACCTGCATCAAGACAAATTTTGTCTTTTAAATTGAGATTAAATGCCGACACAGCCTTTGCAAGCTTGAAACCGCCTCTTGATACAAAAGGCATTGTTTTGATTTCTATTTTCATTTTGTCTGAATATTCGATTTTTGTGCCTGCTTTGGTTATTTTGACATCGTCAATTTTGACATCACCTGCCATAATTGCAGCTTGTGCCTTATTTTTTGTTTCAAAATACCCTAATTCAAATAAAACTTTATCTAATCTGTCTTTCATCTTTTTCCGCTGAAATTAAATATTTTTTCCGCATTTTTTGTTGTTTGCTTGTTAACTTCTTCAAAAGAAATTTCTCTGATTTTAGCAATTTCTTCAGCAACAAATTTTACATAGGCAGGGGAATTTTCTTCTCCTCTAAAGGGGGTTGGTGTTAAATATGGGGAATCTGTTTCTAATAACAATTTATCTAATGGGATTTGTTTTGCAACTTCTTTCATTTTTTTTGCATTTTTAAAGGTTACAACACCTCCAAGTGCTATGTACCAGCCTTGTTGAATACATCTTTCTGCAAATTCGGGTGAACCTGAAAAACAGTGCATAACTACAGGAATTTCGCCTTTTATTTCTTTTGATAAAATTTCGAAACAATCGCCATGAGCTTCCCTATCGTGAATCAAAACCGGAAGATTGAATTTCTTTGCAATTTCAACTTGCTTTGTTAAAACTTCTCTTTGCAACATGTGATTTTCTTCTTCTTTATCCCAATAGTAATCAAGTCCTATTTCTCCAACAGCAACAACTTTGGGGTGTGAAAGGTTGTTTTCAACAAGTTCTTCCCAATTTTTTTCAATATTTTTTAACTCAGAAGGGTGAACACCTATTGCACCATACAAATTGTCATACTTTTCAATTAAACCAATGATTTTAGGAAAGTCTTCAGGAATAACACCGGGTATTATAACTTTTTCGACTCCTGAACTCTTGATATCATCAAGTAAGGTATCAAATTTATTTTTATAGCAATCCATATCTATGTGTGCATGTGTATCAATCATATTTTTATAATATCCTATTCAATAAAATCCGACAAGATGTAATTGCTGATTAAAAATCCTTCGTCAGAAAAAGCATAGCCGACGTCGGTTTTTATAAAATATTTTTCGTATTTTTTCAGAATTTTTGCATATTTTTTTTCAAAATCTATAGAAAATCTTTTGTTTATTGTGTTTATGTCAATTCCGTCAGATTTTCGCAGCCCTAAGAAAATTGATTCCTCAAGAAGTATTTTTTCTGTCAAAAATTCTTTTTCTGTTAATAAAATTGGGTCTTTTAAATATTCAGAGATTGTTTTTGCGTGAGAGTATCTTAAATTTCCCTCAAATCCGCTTGCTGCACAACCAAATCCGTAATAATTTTCACCTTTCCAATATGTTAAATTGTGTTTTGATTTATGTTCCGTTTTTGTAAAATTACTGATTTCATAATGTTCATAACCATATTTTTTTGTAATCTCTATCAACTTTAGGTACATATCTGCTTGCATATCTTCATCCGGAAGTTTTTGGGGCTGATTTTTTGCAAAATAAGAACCGTCTTCTATTTTTAATCCGTAAGAAGAAATGTGTTCTACCCCCATTTCACAAGCTGTTATGACAGAGGCGGATAACTCTGACATGGTTTGGGTCGGAAGCCCGTATATCAAATCTATATTTATATTTTTAAAACCTGCTTTTCTTGCATTCGAAATTGCATCAAAAGCTTCTTTGACGTTATGTTTTCGTCCAATTAATTTGAGAATTTTATCATCAAAACTTTGTACTCCCAAACTTAAACGGTTTATTCCAAGTTGATATCCTGCTAAGAGCCAATCAAAATTTAGATTTTCAGGATTTGCTTCACATGTTATTTCTGCATTATTTTCGTAATTAAACAATGAAATTATTTTTTTAAAGTGATAAGACGGCAAAAGAGAGGGTGTTCCGCCGCCGATATAAAGAGTTTTTAGTTTTTCACCTTTGTATCGTTTTGAAATTTCTGATGTTAATGCGAGAATGTATTCATTTATGAGATTTAACTCCGTATAAGAAACGAAAGTGCAATAATAGCACTTTCGCCTGCAAAATGGAATATGTATATAAACGCTTGTTGGCATTATTCTATTGACTCAAATAATAACGGATAAATTTTAAATGCATGTTTATCTAAAACAAAACCTCTTTCTGTTCTGAAAGAATTCGTTTTAACCATATAATCGTTATATTCCTTGCTTGGTGTTTCTTCAAATCTCTTTACGGCAGAAATAGCGTTTTTAATATCTATGTTGTATAAATCTTTTTCCTCGTTATAGGCTATTGAACAACCATAAGGAACTAAAATGCCGCCTGTTTTTTTACCAAACATTCCACCGTTTGTAATTATTTTTTTCAATATGAATTCATTTTTTACAGCAAGTGCAATATCGGCAGGTGTAAATTTATTTTTATCAAGAGTGTTAATTTCTGCTCCGTTTTCAATTAATATAGTTGCAGAATCATTATCTCCGAGAAGGATGGCAATTTCTAACGGTGTTGCTTCATTCAAAGTATCTTTTGCATTTATATTTGCATCATTTTTTAAAAGCATTTTAACCATTGTTTTATCTTTATTCAAAACTGCTAAGTGAAGAGGAGTCAAACCGTTATTTTCACCTTTTTTGAAAGTTGCATTGACATCAGCTCCTTTTAAAATTAAATTTTGAGCCGTTTTTATATCTGCTTTTTCTACTGCAGCGTGTAACATCGTTTTCCCGTCACTATCTGCTTGGTTAACGTTTGCACCTGCATCAATTAGTTCGTCAAAAACATTTGTTTTGCCCGTAGTAATCGCTGAAACAGCAAGAATTTTACCATCTTCTGTTTTGGCATCCAAATTTGCCCCTGCTGTCGTTAAGTATTCAACAAGTCCTTTTTTTCCGTAAAAAGTAGCTGTTACAATTGGTGTTGCTCCATGAATATTTTTTGCATTTACATCTGCTCCTGCAACCACTAAAATTTGTGCAATTTCTTTATTACCTTTGAAACAAGCGGTATGTAGCGGAGTTGTCTTGTCTGCGTATGTTGCGGTTTTCAAGTTCGCTCCGTTTTTTAAAAGATATTTGACTATTTCAATGTTTTCACTCTCAACTGCTGCATGCAAAGGGGTGAAACCGTCACGATTAACTGCATTTACGTTTGCTCCGGATTCGATAAGAAGTTTTACAATTTCTGAATTTCCGTTGAAACTTGCCCATATCAGTGGCGTTGTTCCTGATTCGTTTACTGTATCAGGTTTCATGCCCGCTTTTAAAAAAGCCTCAATCATTAAAGTGTTATTCATTTCAGATTGTTTTATAAATTCTTCTTTGTTGAATTTCAATCCGGCATTTTTAATTTCTTTTTTGTAATCTTTTTGTGTTTTTTCAATTGAAACAGGATTTACTTGAGTTATGTCTACTGCATTTTGTTCTTGTTTTATATTTTCATTTAATTGAGTTTGTTTGTTGTTAGAAATAGTTTTTTCATTTTGGTCGATTGTTTTAGTATCGGAAATAATATTTTTTGTCTCTTTTTCAGATAAATCTTTTTTGTATTGTTTTGCTTGTTCTATTGTTTTTGAGGTGTTTTTTTCTGCATTTTTTTCTGCGTTTTGTAATGCAGTTTGTCTTGATTCAAGTACATCTTGAAGGAGTTGCTTTTTTATTTCAACTTCAGCTTTCTCTTTTTCAAGTTCTAATTGTTTCTTTTCAAGTTTTGCGTTTAATTTTGCTTGTTTTTTCGCAAATTTTTCTTCTTTTGCCTTAATTTTTTTCATTTGTTTTGAATAATATTTTTGTTGTTTTACAGAAAGAATTGCATCGTCTATTATTTTGTCAGCTTCTGCATTCTTATTTTGTTCAATTGTTTTTTGTGCTTTGTCAATATTTTCCTGAGTTTTTTCAATTTCTTTTTCAATTTTTTTAATTGAAGACACTTGTGGTTCTGCCATCAAATCTATAGTTCCGTTAAAAATGGCGTCTTTTGCATTTGCCTGCGTTACTGTCAATATTAAAGCTAAAATTAAAATACTTTTCTTCATAAAATTCCCCTTATATACTATTAGGATAATTTATTTTTTTTGATATGTAAAATTTTTTACAAAATAAAAAATTCTGCCATTTTCAGTATGCTGTGTTAAAATAATTTCATTATGGATAGAATTTTGAAATTGAAAAGAATCACAAAAAATGAGCTCGATTTGGTTATGCAAATTGAGGAAGTATCCTATCCTAACCATCATTGGTCAAAAAAATCTTTTGAAAGTGAAATTGAAAATAAGTTAGCTACATATAAATGTTTTATGACAAAAGAAGGTTTAATGGCCGGCTTTTACGGCTTTTGGCAAATTCTTGAGGAGGCTCATATAACAACAATTGCAACACATCCTGATTTTAGACGAAAAGGTGTTGCCAAAAGACTTATGATTGATTTAATTGACGAATGTTACAAAAAAATGATAAAGTATGTTACGCTTGAAGTTCGAGCAAGCAACGTTCCTGCTATTTCTTTATATGAAAAATTTGGTTTTTCTACCATAGGTACGAGAAAAAAGTATTATCAGGATAACAATGAAGATGCGTTGATTATGTTTACAGAAAATATTTGGTATGACAAATTTAAAACGAATTTTCAAACAGTAAAAAATGAATTAAAAGAGAATAAAAATGACTGATTATCAAACTACAACTACACATGATTTGCCGCAAAAAACAGAAGTAAAATATTCTCCGTTGAGATTAATAGGAATTCTTACTTTGACTGCATTTTGCACTGTGTTACTGATAGTTGCAACTTTTACAAGAATAAAGGTATTGAATTGTTTGTATCCGATTGAATGTATTTTGCATCCGTCAAATGTGGTTGATTTTGCTTCAGTTTTTGCATTAAAACCGTATTTTTATATACCGCAGGTTCCGATAATTTTGTTTACTGCGGTTTTATTGGGTGCGGCATGTTGTGTTACATCTGTATTCTTTTATATCGTAATCGGTCTTGCGTTTATTCCTATTTTTGGCTTGGGTGGCGGTTTCGATTACGTTATTCAACCTGTTTTTGGTTATATTTTGGGGTTTATTCCGGCTGCACTCGTTGCAGGAGGTTTTACCGCAAAAAAAAGAAGTATAAAAAATATTTTTGTTGCAGCGTTTGCAAGTGTAATTGTTCTACATTTAACCGGATTTGTTTATATGCTGCTTGTTTCTTTAATTAAGCACGAAAGTCTTTCTTACATATTAGATTGGCTTTTGTACGAAAGTTTGATAAGAGCTGTATACGATTTCTTTTTCGGTGTGATTTTGATGATTATTGCTAAATTTTTCAGAAAATTTATCTGGATTTTAACTTCAATATAAGTTTCTAAAGTAATATTGCTGCTAATAATCCGATAATTACTTTTTCTGCTACTCCTAATATGATAAATGCAAGTATTGGAGATAAATCTATCCCATAAATTGGTGGAATAATTTTTCTGCATGGGGCAAAAAAGAAGTTGCTAAAATCTGCGAAAAATCTGAATGGCTGTTTGTACCACTCAATATTCGGTATCCAGGTTAAAAAACAACTTATAATCAAAATGAAAAAAGTTGCTTGGAATAAATATGCTACACTTTTTAATATTATAAAACCCATTCGTCTATCTCCTTAAAAAATGCCGCTGTTATTTTAAAACAGCGGCAAAATAAATTATTTACTATGATGTTTTTGTTGTATTCATACAATTACAGTTGTGTCTTTCAAGTGGTGTGTTTTCTAAAATAGTAATCAACATTTTCTTCAAGTTATCTATGTTTTGATTGAAAATTTTGCAAACTTGTTGATGTGTAACAGGCTCTACATCCCCTTCTAAACCGCAATCATGATCAGTTATAAGAGCGATTGTTACAGGACACATATCAAGTTCTCTTACAAGATGAACTTCTGGGAATTGAGTCATACTTGCAACTTCCCAGCCTTGTCTTGTGAAGAATTGTGATTCGGCTTTTGTGCAGAAACGTGGACCGTTAATTGTTACGACTGTACCTGTTTCGTGAACTTCTATGCCATGTTCTTTTGCAGCTGCAATTGCAATTTTTCTCATTTCCGGACAATAGGGATCTGCTGCACTTGGATGAATGCAAATAGGACCTTCAAAGAATGTGTTTTTTCTACCGTCTGTCCAATCTACAAATTGATCAGGTACTACAAAACTTCCCGGCTTTACATGTTTTTGGAAACTTCCGGCTGCACAAGGAGATATAACTCTGTCGCAACCTAAAGATTTTAATGCCCAAACATTTGCTCTATAATTTACTGTGTGTGGCAAAAATCTGTGATCAAGACCATGTCTTGGCAAAAATGCAACTTTGTGTTTGCCGATTTGTCCTATTGTAATGATATCACTTGGCTTTCCGTATGGTGTATCAATGTTAACTTGTTGTGTTTCTTTGCCTTCAAAGAATGAATAAAACCCTGTACCACCGATGATACCGATTGTAGCCTGTCTTTCGTTTGTTTCCATTAAAATTCCCTTTCTTTAATGTTATTAGGTTGATTATGGTGAATGATAACATAAGAAAGAAAGATATACAAGTGTCAATAATCACGTAAAAGTAACACAAACAGGCTCACATTGTGAGCCTGTAAAATTTGATTTCATAAATTAATCAGCTTGGGATTTTTGCGATGTTAAATATTCGCTTTCAAATGACCAATCATAGTCTGAATCTGCATCAAAGCCCATGTTTGTATCAGCGTAAGCCGGAACAACAACACGACCGTCCTTCATTAATCTGATTCTAAGTCTGTCAGGTCTTTTTGCTCCGGGTTGTCCAAATTCTCCCGCATCTTCTGAACTCAAGTTAGTTCCGCCTTCTCCGTTTACGTCAACTTGTACATCAACGTATTTAGCACCTTCCGGCCATGTTTCGGGAATTCCCCACCAAATCATACCGTCACTTGAACGGAAATCAGGATCTGATGCTGTGTGTCCTTCCCCTGAGTGTACACCGTCAAGAGTGATAATTTTGGAACCAATTTCTTTTCTCAATGAACCCATCTCCGGCCAGAAATTTGTGGAGTTTGCAACGCCGTTTTCATTCATTACCGCAGAAACTGCATTTTGCAAAGTGTTTACAGCTTTCTTGTAAAGAAATCTTTCTTTGTTTGCAGTAGTTTTTGTAATGACAGGAATAAGTACCATCATTAAAACACCAATTACAACAAGAGTAATTAAAACTTCTGCTAAAGTCATTGCTTTTCTTGTTTTCATAAAATATTTTCCTTTTTTTCTTTTTTTTACAAAAGGCAAAAATACCCTTTCTATGATAATACCACATTCAAAATAAAATTAACATCATTTTTTACTTTTTTTTAACTATTTTTTTCTGATACTTGATATTAATTTTTCACGTGCTTATAATTTATTAGAAAGATTTCAAATAGTAGAGGAAAAACCCATGAAAAAAGATATTCATCCTGATTACAAAAAAACAGTTATAAAATGCGTTTGCGGTAACGAAATTGAAACCGGTTCTATTTCAGACAATATTACGGTTGAAATTTGTAACAATTGTCACCCATTTTATACAGGTAATCAAAAAATTGTTGATACTGAAGGTCGTGTTGAAAGATTTAAGAAACGTTATCAACAAAAATAACAGCTATGTTAGCCGCACATGTGCGGCAATTCGAGTACCCGCAGGTTTAAAGCGGGTATTTGCGTATAAGAAGGTATTATATGGTTAATCATGAAGTAACACCGCATGCCGTTTTGATTTCCAAACCGGATGACATGCTCAAAACTATTTATACAGCTTGCAGAACATGCTATTCTGCAGATGTTCCTGAAAATATTAATAAATCTGAAAGTGCGAATGACAAAGAAAAAGCTCTTTCACTTATAAAAAGAGTTATTTCTTCCGGTCACTACAGTACTATTGAACATATTCAGGTTTCTTTTGCGATAAGCGGGATTTCTCGGGCATGCTCACATCAGCTTGTAAGACACAGATTAATGTCCTTTTCTCAAAAATCTCAACGTTATGTCAGAGAAAAAGAGCAATTTGATTATGTAATACCTGAAAAAATTGCACAAAATGAAGAACTTGCAGGCAAATACAGAGATTTTATGGCAAAAATTACTGATTTTTATCTTGAAATGACGGAAAAAGGTATTCCTGCTGAAGATGCAAGGTTTATTTTGCCCAATGCGACTGCAACATCAATGGTTGCAAGCTTAAACCTCAGAGAATTAATTCATTTAGCAAATTTGAGGTTATGCACAAGAGCTCAAAAGGAAATCCGTATTCTTGTTAAAAAAATGTGTGATGAATTGGTTGCAGTTGAACCTTGGTTAAAAGATTATCTTGTTCCTAAGTGTGAAAAATTAGGATTTTGCGATGAAGATAAATCTTGCGGAAGAAAAGCTCAAAGAGGTTAAGTAAAATGGAAGAAATGCTTGATAAAATTGTCAGAATTGAAGAAAAATATGTCGAGTTGGGTGAAATCTTAAGCAAACCCGAAATTATTCAAGATTATAACAAATTTCGTGACCTATCAAAACAACGTAAGTCTATGGAAGAAACTGTAGAACTTTACCACCAGTGGCAAGATGCTACAAATGCCATAAAAGATGCGAATGAGCTTTTAAAAGGTGAACAAGACGAAGAAATGAGAACTTTTTTAAAGTCTGAAATTTCTGCTAATGAAGATAAAATTAAAGAATATTCAGAAAAAATGAAAATTCTTTTACTTCCGAGAGATCCGATGGATGACAAAGACATTATGCTTGAAATTCGTGGTTCTGCCGGTGGGGATGAGGCTAACATTTTTGCTGGTGATTTGATGAGAATGTACATGCGTTACGCTGATAAAATGGGTTGGAAAACCGAAATTTTGAGTAAAACTGAATCTGAAATGGGCGGGGTTTCTGAAGTTATTATTTCTGTAAAAGGTGATAGTATTTATAGCAGATTAAAGTATGAATCAGGAGTTCACAGAGTTCAAAGGGTTCCTGAAACAGAATCTCAAGGCAGAGTTCATACATCAACAGCTACAGTTGCCGTTATGCCGGAAGTTGATGATGTTGAAGTTGAAATCAGACCGGAAGATATTGAAATGTCAACCGCTCGTTCAGGTGGTGCAGGCGGACAAAACGTAAATAAAGTTGAAACGGCTGCAAGACTTTATCACAAACCGACAGGAATTATGATTTTCTGTACGGAAGAACGTTCTCAACTTCAAAACAAAGAACGTGCTATGCAAATTTTGAAAGCAAAATTGTATGATTTGGAACGTCAAAAACAGATGCAAGAAATAACTGATTTGCGTCGTTCTCAAGTCGGTACTGGTGATCGTTCAGAACGTATAAGGACTTATAATTTTCCTCAAGGCAGGTTAACAGATCACAGAATTAATCATAACCTTAATGTCTGGACTGTTATTGATGGGGATTTAGATGAATTAATCGATTTGCTTGTTGCTCATGACCAAAAGCTTAAATTGGAAAAACTTGCAGAGATTGATGACTGATGACTGATTTCAAGCATTTTCCTGTAATGGCAAAAGAAGCTGTCAATGCTCTTTCTCCAGAAGATGGTAAGGTCTATATTGACGGTACTTTGGGTGGTGGCGGTTATTCTGCATTAATTTTGGATAGAATTCAACCAAACGGTAAATTGTTTGCTTTTGACATTGATAATGATGCCATTTGTGCGGCTTCTGATAAACTTAAAGCTTATAAAAACTTAACAATCATAAAAGACAGTCATGTGAACATTAATAAACATTTGTCTGAAATTGGTTCTGATAAAATTAGTGGTGGTGTAGTATACGATTTTGGAGCATCTTTTCATCAATTAACTTCTCAAAACAGAGGTTTTTCTTTTCAAAAAGAGGCACCATTAGATATGAGATTTAATAAAGAAGCGGCTTTTTCCGCTTACGATGTTATTAACTTTTATAAAGAAGATGAATTGGTTAAAATATTCAGTGAGTACGGTGAAGAGAGATTTTCAAAACGTATTGCTAAAGCAATTGTTGAAAAACGCAAAATTTCGCCGATAAAAACTACGGTTGAATTATCAGATTTGATTATTCAATCCACCCCAAGAATAAAAAGTAAAATTCATCCTGCTACAAGAGTTTTTCAGGCAGTTAGAATAGAAGTTAATCAGGAACTTGAAAATATAAAAAATACATTAGAAAATATTCTGCCAATTTTGGAAACAGGTGCTATAATTTCTGCAGTAACTTTTCATTCGGCAGAAGATAGAATTGTTAAAAATTTTTTCAGAGATAATTCAGCGAGATTTCATGATGATGGAAAATTAGAAATTTTGACGAAAAAGCCTTTAACTGCGAGTGAGGAGGAATTGAAAATTAATCCGCCATCACGTTCTGCCAAGTTGAGATATGCAAAGGTTGTAAAATAATTATGATGAATGAAGATTTTGTACCTCCCAAAATGCCGCATACTTTATCCAAGTTGAACAAAATGCTTTGTTGGATTTTGGTTTTTATAATGATTGTAATGTTTATTAGTTATTATATAACTACATTAATGCAAGTTAGACTTACAAAATTAAGTGGTGAAACTATTAAGCTTAATAATGAAAATGTTGAGTTACAAAATAAACTTGATAACCAAATGTCATACAATCACGTTGAAGAGCTTGTTGGCAGTTCCGGAATATTGGGTCCTGCAAAACAAGTTATTGAAATTAATGACAACCGGGTTCTTCATCCCAAAAAGAAAAAAAATAATAAAAAAATTGATGACTCAAATTACTACAAATGGGCTTTGGGTTTTTAGTATTTTTGATTAAGATTGATTAAAAAATTTTCTGATACATATATATATGTTATTATTTTAGAAAATTTGATGAATTTCGATGTACTGAAAGACAGATAAGATGTCAAATAAAAGTTTAACGGAAAATGAAAGAATAAAAATTTTTGATAAACGACTTTTGTGGTTAAAGGTCGCTTTTACAATCTTTGGTGTATTATTGGCTGTTTATTTGTTTTCTGTTCAAATAATCGATATCAAACATTATTCCAAAAAGGCAAAAGCACAAAGACTTTCTAAAAAGTTTGTTATGAGAGGGTCGATTTTAGATAGAAATGGTATAAAATTGGCCTCTGATCAACTTTCATACAATGTTTATCTGCATAAACAATATCAAGATCATACACCTGAAGAACTTGCTGCAAAATTATCGAAATATCTCGGTATGAGCGAAGCTGAGCTTGTTAAAAAGATGAAAAGTCCTAACAGTATAATTTTACTTAAAAAGGATATTGACAGGCCAACTGTTGATAATATGAAAAAACTTGGTTTAAGAGAAATCAGTACCGATAGAAAAAATTGCAGGGTGTATCCTCAAGATTCAATGGCTGCACATATTTTAGGATATTATAATCCTGATGCGGATGTTGCAGCAGGTGTTGAATTTACTATGAAAAAAGAACTTGAAAAAGTTGATAAAGATATTATTATAGAAACCACAAGAGGCGGAGATGTAATTTATGATTTTCGTACTGACCCTCAGAAAATAACATCACCAACGGTTGGCAAAACAGTTACATTAACGATAGATTCTGCAATTCAACATGTTTGTGAAACAGAACTTTTAAAAATGATTAATGAAAAGCAGGCTTTAAGAGGAGCCGTTGTTGTTTTAAATCCAAACAACGGTGAAATTTTAGGCTATGCGGTATATCCGACATACAATCCCAATTATTATAAAGAAGCAACTTATGAACAAATTAAAAATTGGACCTTGACTGATGTATTTCCACCCGGCTCAACATTCAAAGTTTTGACGGTTGCATCTGCTGTTCAAGCCGGTAAAATAACAAGAAACAGTACGGTTGCTGATACAGGTCAAGTTGTAATTGGCGGTTGGACGATTTCTAATTACGATTATCACAAATTTCCATGTCCCGGAAATATTAATATGGAGTATTTGTTCCAACATTCAAGTAACGTTGGTAGTTTGAAGGTTGCTCTGTTAATGACTCCAAAAGAGTTTTATGATATTTTGTATAAATTTGGAATAGGAAGAAAGACCGGAATTGATTTGCCCGGTGAATCTTCCGGACTTTTGCCAAAACCTGAAACTTGGGATATATCAAGACATGCTTCAATGGGTTATGGTTATGGTGCTTCTGTTACTCCTTTGCAAATGGTTGCTGCTGTTGCAGCTATTGCTAATGACGGATTGAAAATTACTCCGCACGTCGTCAAATATTCTGAAGAAGAATTGCCAAAACACGTTAAGAAAGAACGAGTTATGGATCCTGAAAAAGCAAGACTTGTGACTGAATTTTTAACAAAAAGTACCTCAAGAACGAAGTTGCCGCTTAATTTACCGGATTATCAGGTTGCTTCAAAAACAGGTACGTCAAGAAAAACAATGGAAGGTGCAAGAGGATATACAAACAAGTTATATACTTCTGCAATAGGTTATTTACCTGCATCTGATCCGCAAGTTTTGATTTATGTTGTTGTTGATTCTGCTTCTGGTTGGGAAATTTGGGGTTCAACTGTTGCGGTGCCTGTTTTTGCTGAAGTTGCAAAACAAACTGCAAGAATTTTAAATTTAAAAAGTGATAAATCGCCAAATTCCGGATATACTCCTTGCACAAGACCTTTACCTGATTTGGAAGCTGAAAAAGCTGAACAAAATGCAAAGGTTTCGCCATTTAATAATTTTTTAAAAGAGCCAAAAACAAAGACCAATAATGAAAAAAAACAAGGGTTTAAGTTTGAAAAGGTAAAAAGACAAAATGTAAATAATGCAGCAAAAAAAGCTCCTGCTTCTTCAGGAAAAATCGTAAAAAAGAACAAACATTAATTTTATAAATTGAAAGAGTGAACTATGTTATTAAGTAAATTAATTTCGGAAATAAATGATGCAAAAACTGTTAATTTTAAAGAAGTTGATGTAACAGGGATTTCTTATAATTCGAAAACAACAAAATCCGGTGATGTATTTATATGTTTAGTCGGTGAAAATTCAGATGGACATGATTATGCCAAAATGGCGGTCGATAATGGTGCTGTTGCTTTGATGACAGAACGTGAACTTGATATGGATATTCCGCAAATTGTTGTTAAATCAACAAGACACCAAATAGCTGAAATTGCTGCAGCATTCTATGAACATCCTTCTAAAACACTTAATATAATTGGTGTTACAGGTACTAATGGCAAGACAACGGTTACTCATTTAATTCAAAAAATATTTGAAGCTGCAAATAAAAAATGTGGTTTAATCGGTACATTGGGTCATAAATTTAATAGCACAGACAATTATGCTGATGCAAAACACACGACGCCTCAGGCTCCTGAATTTCAAGCTTTATTGAAAAAAGCTCTTGATAACGGAGTTGATAATATTGCAGCAGAAGTAAGTTCACATTCTTTGGAACAAAACCGAGTCGGCGGAACAACTTTTAATACGGCTGTTTTGACCAATTTAACCCAAGACCATTTGGATTACCACATTACAATGAATAATTATTTTGAGGCAAAAGCTATTTTGTTCAGAGGTTTGAAACAAGGTGCTTATGCAATTATCAATAATGATGATGAATATGCGGAAAGATTTATTTCTGTTGTTCCTCAAGGTGTAAATGTTGTTACCTACGGCGTTAAAAAAGATGCGGATTTTAAGGCTGAAAATATAAGTTTTTCTATGCATGGTGCGGAATATGTTTTGAAAACAAAAGACGGTGATAGAAAAATCAATTTGCAATTAAACGGAATGTTCAGTGTTTATAATACTCTTGCAGCAATTGCGGCAGCTAAAGTCAACGGCATTGACCTCGATACAATTATAGAGGTTTTGGAAGCAACAAAAGGTGTTGCAGGCAGGTTTGAAGCGGTTCACAAACATCCGCTTGTTATTGTTGATTATGCACATACTCCTGACGGACTTCAAAATGTACTTAAAGCTGCAGCTGAACTTAAAGGCGAAAAATCAAGATTAATTTGTTTGTTCGGCTGCGGCGGCGACAGAGATGCTACAAAACGTCCGAAAATGGGCAAAATAGCTGATGAAATGGCTGATATTATCGTAGTAACTTCCGATAATCCGAGAAGTGAAGATCCGAGTTTGATTATTTCAGACATCATGGCAGGTATAAAATCAGTCAATCCCGAAAGAGTTTTTGTTGAAGTTGAACGTGGCAAGGCCATCGAGCTTTTGAAAAAAATATCAAAACCGAACGATATAATCCTTGTCGCAGGAAAAGGTCACGAAGATTATCAAATTTTAAAAGACAAAACAATACATTTTGACGACCGAGAAGAAGTTGCAAAAGTATTTGGAAAAGAGGTTTAATATGAAATTAACCGTTTTAGGTCCCGGATGTTGGGGGCTAACTCTCGCAAGATTACTAACTCCAAACTTTGACAGAGTATGTGTTTGGGGCAGAGAACAAGATATTTCCGACGAATTAAGAAATGAGAAGAAAACATCAATTCCTGTTGTTGTTGAACTCGATAAAAAAACTGAAATAACTTCTGATTTGAAGGAAGCAATTTCTGATGCGGATTTTATCTTAATGGTAATTGCAACATCAGGTATAAGAGCAGTTTCAAAGCAAATTGCCGAAATCGGGCTTCGTGATGAACAAATTCTCGTAAATACATCAAAAGGTTTGGAATTACCGTCTTTGATGAGAATGTCCGAAGTTATAAAACAAGAATTGCCAAATGTAAAACCTGTTATTCTTTCGGGGCCGACTCTTGCAAAAGAAGTATTGGCAGGACTTCCGACGGCAGCTTCTGTTGCTTGCGAGGATGAAGAAAAAGCTCTAAAAGCTCAAAAATATTTGAATGTTGCAGGTAAATTCAGATTATATACAAATTCTGATGTCATCGGTGTTGAACTCGGCGGCAGTTTGAAAAACGTAATCGCTATTGCTTCAGGTTTTGCAAGCGAAATGGGACTCGGCGATAATTGTCGAGGTGCTTTACTTACAAGAGGTATGGCTGAAATTGTTAGGGTTAGTGTTGCTTTAGGTGCCCATCCTTCAACTCTCTATGGACTTTCGGGCATGGGTGATTTGATTGCAACTTGTTCAAGCCCGTTAAGCCGAAATTATACGGTTGGTTCAATGCTTGGCAAAGGCAAAAAAATCGACGATATTTTACGAGAATTAGGCTCTGTTGCAGAAGGTGTTAAAACTTCAAAGGCAGTTTGTGAACTTGCTAAAAAATTAAACATTGAAGTTCCCGTTTCAAGTGCCATTTACGAGGCAGTTTATACAGATATAACGCCTAATGAAGTTCTTGATAAATTAATGAACAGAAAACTTAAAGCAGAAGAAGAATTGTAATTCTTTGATTGTAAAACAGGGCTTATAACCCTGTTTTAACAATCGATAATGGTATTAAAATGATTAGTTATTTAGCAGTTTTTATAGGCGGAGGATTAGGTGCGGCAATGAGATTAGCTGCAAATAATGCTTTTCGCTGTTTTGGGGTAAATTCTGTTTTGGCAACATCTTTTGTAAATGTTCTCGGAAGCTTTATTTTAGGCTTTTTAGGTGCTTATTTTTGTCTAAAATCTTCTTTGCCTAATTGGTTGAAACTTTCTTTGACGGTCGGTTTTTGCGGCGGATTAACGACTTTTTCCACATTCTCCGTAGAGTGCCTTGAATATGTAAAATCAGCAAAATACCACCTTTTTGTGATATATTTGTTGGTAAGTATAATTTTATGCTTATCAGCGGCAGCCCTCGGAGCTTATTATGCAAACAAACTTTAAAAAACGAATTCTTTTTATCGGTATGCCCGATATGGGTTTGGTTTGCTTGGCAAAAGCAGTGGCTGAGCGTGTTAATATAGTTGCGTGTGTGCCGCCCGATAAAAATAATGGAACTTATAAACTTTTTTGTGATTTTGCAAAAAAACTTGATATGAATATTATTCCTTATGAAAATTCGCTTTCTGATGAGGATTTTATAGAAAAAATTACTGATTTAGAGCTTGATTTGGCAGTTGTTTGTTCGTATGGAAAACTTTTTCCTGATGTGTTTTTAAACACGACAAAGGACGGTTTTGTGAATGTTCACCCCTCACTTTTACCGAGATATAGAGGCGGAAATCCTTATTCTCACGTTATAATAAACGGTGAAAAAGAAACGGGTGTGACGCTGCATTATATGGATAAGACTTTTGATACGGGCGATATCATAATGCAAAAATCAGTTCAAATTCAAGATAATAAAACAATGGGTACACTTTTTAATAAGCTAAATTATGTAAGTGCTGATATGATTATTGAGTTTTTAAAAAAATATGAAAAAGATGAAAATATAGAAAGAATAAAACAGCCTCAAGGTTTTTTTGTGAAAGCTCCTATTATTAAAGAACTTTCACCGGAAACAAGAATTGATTGGAATAAACCTGCAATTTGTGCAGAAAGACTTGTAAGAGCTTTAAATCCTTTTATTCATGCTATTTGCAGCTATCGGGGAAATTATTTAAAAATTCATACTGCAACTGTTGAAAATAGAAATTCCGGTTTTCCAGCCGGAACAATTGTTTCAGTAGATGATACGCTTGCAGTTGCTTGTAAAAAAGGAGTTTTACATATTAATGTTCTTCAAGCCGGTTCTTATTTTATCGGGGAAGCTCAACAATTTATTAAACTTTCAAGGTGTAAAATAGGAGAAAGGATGGATTAATGAAAGAATTAAAGTTTTTAACTGCCGGAGTTCCAATAGCTGCTGATAAAAAGGGTTATAAAATAGGATTTGATGTTTTAAAATCAATGAATTTGGATGGTCTTGAAGCTGAATTTGTACATGGGGTAAGGATTAGTACGGATAGTGTTTTAGAAATTCAAAAGGCTGTTGCAGAGGGATTTACCATAACTTGTCATGGACCTTATTATATAAATTTGAATGCTAAAGAACCTGATAAAACAGATGCGAGCATTAAACGAATTTTGGATACGGCAAGGATTGCAAAAACATTAGGAGCTTATTCAATAACTTATCATGCGGCATTTTATATGGGTGGTGATAAAGAAACTGTTTTTGAAACGGTTGCTAAACATACTGAAACAATTATGCAAACTCTAAATGAAGAAAAAAATGACGTGTGGGTAAGACCGGAAACTACAGGAAAAGGAACACAATGGGGTGATTTGGAAGAAATTGTCAAACTTTCAAAACGATTTGACAGAGTTTTGCCCTGCGTTGATTTTGCTCATCTTCATGCCCGTTCAAATGGAAGTTATAACACTTACGATGAATTTTGTAAAATCTTTGAATTTATAGGAAAAGAGCTTGGACAAACTGCATTAGATAATTTTCATGCACATTTGGCAGGGATAGAATATTCTGCAAAAGGAGAAAAAAAGCATTTAATTCTTCAAGAAAGTGATATGAACTACAAAGACCTTTTAAAAGCATTTAAAAAATTTGATGTAAAAGGAGTTATTGTTTGTGAAAGTCCTAATATAGAAGAAGATGCAAAACTTTTGAAGGAATATTATTTATCGTTATAACAGCATTATTTGAAAGTTGAATGAGCTTTCATTTCTTTACAATAAATTTTTGAAGTGTATAATTAAGTTATTAACATTAATATTGAAAAATATTTTATATTTTGAGGTTAGGAAAATGAATTGTCAAACAAATAATAAGCTTATCCCTTTTAATAAACCATATAGTTCTATAAATGAAATAAATAATATCATTGAGTCGATAAATTCAGGAAAAATATGCGGAGATGGCAAGTTTACACATCTTTGTAATGATTGGTTTCTTGAAAACATCGGAAAAAAGATTTTATTGACGACATCTTGTTCTTCAGCACTTGAAATGATGGCAATATTGTTAGATGCAAAAGCCGGTGATGAGGTTATAATGCCTTCGTTTACGTTTGTTTCAACTGCTAATGCTTTTGTGTTAAGAGGTTTAGTTCCTGTATTTGTTGACATTAGACCTGATACATTAAATCTTGATGAAGAAAAAGTTGAAGCTGCGATAACAGAAAAAACAAGAGCTATTGTGCCTGTCCATTATGCCGGAGTAGGTTGTAATATGGACAGATTGAGGGAAATCGCAAAAAAACATAATTTGTATTTATTTGAAGATGCTGCTCAAGGCTTTGGCTCAAAGTATAAAAATCAACCGTTAGGAACAATCGGAGATTTAGGTACATATAGTTTCCATGAAACAAAGAATATCATTTCCGGAGAAGGCGGTTGTTTGATTATTAACAACGAAAAATTTATGGAACGTGCTGAAATTATTCGTGAAAAAGGAACAAACCGTTCAAAATTTTTCAGAGGACAAGTTGATAAATATACTTGGGTTGATGTAGGAGCTTCTTACTTGCCGTCAGATATGATAGCTGCATATTTGTATGCTCAATTATTGAATTCAAAAGAAATTAACCGTAAGAGAATGGATGTTTGGAAACGTTATAATAGTTTCTTTGAAAAATATGAGCAAGAAGGAAAAATCAGAAGACCTATAATTCCTGATGACTGTGTTCATAATGCTCATATGTATTACATTTTATTCAATGATTTGGCAACAAGAACAAAGTTCATTTCTTATTTGAAAGAGAACAATGTATCATCTGTGTTCCATTACATACCATTACATTCTTCACCCGCAGGAATAAAATATGGCAGAACTCATGGAGATATGGCAATTACGGATAAAGTAAGTGATACCCTTGTGAGATTACCGTTATTCTATGAACTTTCTGAAGATAATATCAATTATATATTTGAAGTTATTCAAAAATTTTTTGAGGGCTAATGAATATATTTTCATGGTGTAAATATATATTGAAGGCGTATTGTTTTCGCTTGAGGAAGGACTATGAAAATTGTTTGAGAACTTATTTTTCACTGGTAAAAAAGGATAGTTCTCCTTATCCGAAATTTTATGATTACAATAAAAAAATTTTAGAGATAGCGGAACAAATTTTTTCAGAGAAAAAAGTTGAATTGAATCATTTTTCGAAGCCTACCGAAGGAAAAACGCTTATATTAACATCAGAAATTTACGATAGCGGCGGACACACAGAACTTGCAATCAGATATATAGAAAAAAATAAAGAAAATGAAAATCTTTTATTTGTTTTGACAGGAGTTCTTTTATCATCGAAGGAAACAGCTCCCAAGAAATCTGTTATTTTGAAGTCTTTACTTGGAGATAACTTTAGGGAATTTAATGATGTTGCCTCTTATGAAGATAAGATAGTTACTATTTATCAATATATAATTGCAAATGGTGTTACGAAAGTTATTTCCAATATGCATATGTATGACGTTGTAGGTTGTGCAATTTTGGGATTGTTGAAGAAATACACAGATATAGAGATTGAATTTTGGAATCATGGTGACCATTTTTATTCTTTAGGAACTGTATATGCAGATAAAATATATACGAGGACTAAAAACGGAATACCGTTAACACCTTATTTGAAGGGTTATAAAAACTGTGAAAATGGTAGTTTTATAGTAAAACCTGTTTGTGAAAATCTTTTGAGTGATTGTGAAAGACAAAAAATGAGAGAAGAATTAGGAATTCCTTCAAATTCTTTCTTGACAATGACTGGTTGCATTTTGTGGAAGGTTAATGATGAATATTTCAAATTAATAGACAAAATGTTGAGGGAAAATCCAAATATTTATCATTTGTTTGTGTCCTCTGATTATCCAAGTTGTAAAAATTTAATGGATAAGAAATTTAAACATAATCCGAGAGTAATAATGATGAGTGCAACACCGGATTTTGAAAAGTATATTCAAATAACTGATTTGTATGTTGATAGTTTTCCTCAAGGTTCAGCTCTTACATTGGTTGATTATATAAAGTATAAAAAACCTGTAGTTGTTAAAATCAATGAAAAAAATCCTATTCAAAGTTTTGAAGAATATTTATATCCAAACTATGAATATGCTTTTAAAGCAACAAAAGATATGTTAAACGGAATATTGAAACTTGCATCTGATAAAAAAGAGTATGAAATGATGTCAGAAAAATGTATTAATTTTTTTAATAAAAAATACGTTGAAGGTAGAAAATAATGGATAAAACGATATTTTCCAAAACCGATACAAACATTATAAAAGGTGTTGCAATCATAATGTTGTTAATTCATCATTTGTGCTATTCAGTAAATCAATGCGGATATATAGATTTTAAAATTTTTAGTCACGATGGTACTGTTTGGTATTTTTGGAATTTTTGTGCATATATATTTAAAATTTGTGTACCCATTTTTTTAATGTTGAGTGGTTTTGGGCTATATAAAAGTTATAAAGGAAATATAATTGATTTTTACAAAAAGAGATTTTCTAAAATATATGAAACTTATTGGTTTATATGGCTAATTTTTGTTCCGATAGGTGTTGTTTTTTTAAATATAAGTTTTTCTAATGTTTATGGTTGTAACATTTTCTGGAAATTTCTTGCAAATTTTTTAGGAATACATTTGTTTTTTGGTTATTTCGGATACAATCCAACATGGTGGTTTATATCGTTAATATTGGGATTGTATTTATTATTTCCCTTTTTTTATGAAATGATTAAAAATGCGAAATTATGTTGGTTTTTGTTCGTTGTATCATTTCTTTTGTTTTTTGCAAATGGCATGAATGCAGATTTTATTTTCAAATTTTGTTTTCCTTTTATTTTTGGTATGGTTTGTGCAAAATATGATATTTTTGTTAAGGTCAAAGATTTTTTCTTAAATTTATCAAATAATATTAATAATGTATGTATGTATGTATGTATGTATGTATGTATGTATGTATGGCTTTATTAGTTGTTTTTCGATTTCATTTGGTGTGTAAGGGAGAAGCCGGTACAAGCAGTTACGTTGACACTTTTTTGTCGTATTTTGTTATTCAAATAATATTTATTTCTGTTAAAGACGGACGTTTTGTGTTGTCAAAATTTTTAGAATTTGTCGGTAAGCATTCTTTTAATATTTTTTTGTTTCACACTTTTTTATATGCCATTTATTTTTCGAAATACATCTATTTCCCCAAATATCCGATTATAATTTTGCCAATGTTTTTAACAATATGCTTGCTAATATCGTTTGTTCTTGATAAAATCAAGTCATTGTTATTAGGATTGATGTTAAAAGGAATGGATTGTGCAAAGAGATTTTATATCAATAGTGACTCCGGTTTACGGAGATAAAAAACTTGTTAAAATGCTTTACGATGCTATAGTTAAATCTATGTCGCATCTTGATGTCGATTTTGAGATTGTTATGGTGTGCGATGCTTGTCCTTACGGAAGTGCTGATGAAATAAGAAAATTTGCTCTTGAGGATAAAAGAGTAAAATTCATTAATTTGTCAAGAAATTACGGACAACATTTGGCGATAAAAGCAGGTCTTGATAATGCAACCAATAAAGGAGTCGGAAGTTATACCGTTGTTATGGATTGCGATTTGCAAGATAATCCTGATGATATAATCAAATTTTATAATAAAATAAAAGAAACTAATGCTGATGTTGTTTTTGGTGACAGAAAACAGAGAGAAGTCGGCGGTTTAAAGAAATTACATTCTGTTTTGGCGAATAAATTGATAAGAAGTTTAAGTGATTTCAGCATTGATGAAACGAGAAATTGCGGTAATTTTTCGATTTTCAAAAACAACGTTTTGACAGTATTACAAAATGCTAAAGAGCCATATTTTGTTTTTGGTTATCTTATTGCAAATGCAGGTTTTGCAATTGAATATGTTGATATAGTTCAAGAAGAAAGACCTGTAGGACATTCAGGCTATAATTTCTTCAAGGGTATAAAACATTTACTTAGGATTTTAATTAATAATTCAAACAAACCGTTGTTATTTTCTGTTGCATGTGCATTCATTATGTTCATATTATGTATGTTGTTTATTTTGAAATTGATAATCGGTTATTTTGTTTACGGAACATCTGTTGAAGGTTGGACAAGTACAATGGTTGCAATATTTTTTATAGCCTCATTAGTTTTTGTCCATTTGGGTTTAATGAGTTTATATATTGGTCAGATTTTCAAATTGGCACAAAAAAGACCTTTATACAATGTTAGAGAAAGGATAAATTGAAGTGAATGCTTTTCTTTCAAAATTTAATATAGGCTGGGTATATTTATTTGCGACGATATTCACGACTGTAACCTCTCAAATTATAGTAAAATGGCGAGTTTCAAGTTATGTCGTAAGTCTTTTGCCAATGCCGACGGAAATACTTGGTAAAATAGGTTTTTTATTTAAGGTTATATTTGACCCATTTATTTTTATCGCATTATGTTTAACATTTTCCTCAGGCTTATGTTGGATGGCAACTATGACGAAATTTGATATAAGTTTTGCGTATCCGTTTACATTACTTGGATTTGTTGCTGTTTTGATTTTGTCAGCACTTTTACTTGGGGAAAGTTTTAATGCTTATAAAATTTTTGGTTGTTGCGTAATTGTATTGGGCGTGCTGATTGCAAGCAAAGGATTGTAAAATATGGAACTAAGTATTGACGAAGTGAAAAATATTTTTGCTAAAATAGCGGAAAATATATATTTTAAAAAATTTGTTGAATTCTTATTTAAGATATACAATTCTCCTTTTTTATTTACGTTAGTACTTTTATTATTGGTATTCATTGTAAGTTTCGGCTTTTGTCATCCATTCTATCAAAATTGTGATGATGACTTTATGCGTTCTATTATTGATGGATCCTATGGTGCAACTGGTGAGCCCAGAGCTTATGCTATGTGGCAGCATATTTTGTATACTACGTTCTTGCAAAAGTTGTATATTAAATTCCCTCACATGTATTGGTATGATATTTTTACTTATACGTTTATGTCTTTGTCTTTAGTTGTTACAACGTTGTGCCTATATTCAAAAGATGGAAAACATAAAGATATTTTTAATTTGTTTTTATTTTTAACTTCATTTTTTATATATTCTGTTATATTTATTTATCCGCAGTTTTCAATTACTGCAGGTTCATTGACGGTAGCCGGTGTGATTTTAGGCTATTATACTTTTTTAAATAATCAACCGATTTTTAGAACAATTTTTAATTTGTTATTAATGTCCGGAATGTTTTTGCTGGCTGCATTAATTCGTTCTGAAACGTTGTTTGTTTTAATGCCTCTTTCTGTATTTATAAGTTTTCTATTATTAAAAAAAGAAAATACAAAAAAATACACGGTTGTTGCAATAGATATAGTATTGGTATTATTATTGAGCTTTATGCTTAGACAAGCTCATTTGAGTATTATTAATGCAAATCCAGAATATAAAAAGGTATATGAAACCCATATGGAGCGTTTAAATATTTCTGAGAGAACACCTATATTTAAAGATAAATTAATTTACTTGAATTTATGGTCGAAGCTTGAAGCTGCGGTTGATTTAGATAAAAAATTATCGCCGATAGGTTGGGATAAAGAAAGTTACAGAATCTCTTTAACTTGGCTTGATTGGGGAGATGAAGATATTTTTAACATTGAAAAAATGAAGCAGGTTAAAAATATTTTAGAAGACAATTTATCTATTAAGACTCATATTAATTTTTCTTTTGAAATTGCGGATTATAGCATTATATATAAGTATTATTTTGCTATGCTTGGATTATTATTTTTAATATTTCCGTCAAAATCTGCAGCAAAAAGAATATTATTGATGTTGTTAGTATATTTTGCTTTTATTATGGTTGCAAATAATGTATTTAAAGTTTTTCCGCCGAGAATATGGATTAATTTTGTAAACTTATTGGTATTATCAGGCTTTTTAATATTGAAGAATAATTTTAATGATTTTCTTTTTTCTGACTTTATAATAGAGAAGTTTTCGAAAAAATTCTCATTAATTTTTCAAAAAAAATATATTAGTTTAGTCTTATTAATTCTTGTTTCAGTTTTGTATAGTGCTTTTTCTGTTAAACCGTTGTTAAAAATAGAACGAAGTAATTTGAACAAATATAAAGCTTATAAGTCAAGTTTATCTGTTTTAAAAAATTTGTCTAAAGATAAAGTTTATATTGTTGATATTTTTATGCAGGAATTATATTCAAAACCATTTTCTAAAAATATGCTTAAATATGGTTTGAAAGTAATTCCGATGGCTTGTATGTTTACAATTGAGTCCAAGGAAATATTGGCAAAGTATAATATACCTCTCCTGAAAACATTAAAAACAGTCTGTGAACGAGATGATATTTTCTACTATACACATTTAAATCAGCCGTACCAAAATTTTTTTGTACACAATAACAAAATAGCACTTAGCAGTTTTATGCGTAAAAAATATAAAGAAGAGATAGCTTTTTTGCCAATTGAATATCCGGGACCGGATGCGGTTATATATGATATTGTTGTTTTGACACCAGAGCAGATTGATTTGAGAAATAAAACGAAGTATCTTCAATGCTATTGGGAAACTGATTTTCTAATTGAGCAAAATGAAATTTATTCTAAATTAGTAAAGAAAGAAAATAAAAATGGAAATAATTAACGCAACATGGGAAAAGAGAAATTTTAATATGGATGCTTTTGAAATCAATCTTACAAAGAAAGATTTGAAAGATTTTGATGCTGTGTTAAAAAAGATAGACGAACAAAATTTTAAAAATGCTTATGTTGTAATTAAAATGCCTGTAGGAAATCTAAAAGCACTGCATAAACTTGAAGATTTAGGATATAGGTTTTTAGAAACACAATTTCATTTAGTACAACATTTTGAACCGAAGTTAGATGATTATAAAAACTTAATAGAAAATTCGAATGATGAAATAACATTGGAATTTGTGCCTAAAGAAAGAGAAGCTTGGGAACGTGTTATAAAGAAAATAACGCCGGGAATGTTTGATACTGATAGAGTAAGTTTGGATCCGGAGCTGGGAGAAGAAATAGCTTGTAAACGTTATCAAAATTGGTGTATGGATTTGTTTGAAAAACCTAATTCAAGGCTTGTTGTAAGAAAAATCAACGGAGTTGAATTTGGATTTGGACTTGATATAATAGATGAAAAAACAGGTACCGTTGATGGTATTTTGGGTGGCGTATTTGCGGAATTTAAAGGCAGTGGCTTAGGAGCTGTTTGGTTAAACGATAGAAAAGTATCTGTTGCTGAAAAATCATCAAACAAAACAACTGTTTCTTCGAACAATTTAAACATTTTTAAAATTCATCAACAATGTGGAAAAATTGTTGCAAGAGAAAAATACATTCTAAGAAAAATATATAAATAGAACAAGGAGCAAAAAGTGTCACAATTTAAGTGTAAAAATGTAAAAATATCGGGTATAAAGACTGTTGTGCCTCAAAATTACATTGATATAGATGATGAAATTGAATATTTTGACAATAATCCTAAAAAACTTGCTCGTGCAAAAAAAATGATGGGTTACGGAAGAAGATATATTGCAGACGACAATACGACTGTTTGTGATATGGCGGTTGATGCGGCTGAAAAGTTAATTTCCGAAATGAAAATAAATAAAGATGAAATTGATTTATTGATATTTGTCAATCAAAAACCGGATTATCCAGAACCTTGTGATGCTTGTGTTGCTCATGGGTTATTGAATTTGAGTGAGAATTGTACAACTTTGGATATAAATTTGGGTTGTTCCGGATATATTCATGCACTTATGACGGCACATGCTTATTTATCAACCGGAATGTATGAAAAATGTTTAATATTAGCCGGTGACTTATGTGGCAGAATTAATGACCAAACTGATAGAAAAGTTGCTCCTGTTTTTGGTGACGCAGCTTCTGCTACTATTCTTGAATATACTGAGAATGAAAGTGAAACATTCTTTGTGACCGGAACAAGAGGAAAAGATTGGGATAAAATCGTTCATCCTTTGGGTGGGTTGCGATTACCTTTGACAAAAGAAACTGTTGATATGAAAGTTGCAAATGTTGCAGGTGAACAAGTACTATTAAAAAGTGGAGTAATGAGAGGTGAAGACGTATTCAATTTTACTATTGATGTTGCTCCGAAATTAATCAAAGATACTATGACTTTTGCAAATTTAACAGCTGATGAGATTGATATGTTTGCAATTCATCAGGCAAACAAGCAGATTGTTCAAAATATTGTTTCATTGGCAAATATACCTGCAGAAAAAGCACCGACTGAAACTTTTTCAAAATATGCTAATAATTCGACGAATTCAGTTGTAACGGTATTATGTGATCAAGGTTACAATACAAGTTTGAAAAAAGTTGTTTTATGTGCATTTGGAATTGGTTTATCTTGGGGAGCCGTTGCACTGAATGTTGAAAATATGTACAATGGCGGTATTTCGACTTATATCCCTCCAAAAGATAAACTTACTAAAGAAGAACAAATCAGTTATTGGATTAAATATTATAAAGGAGAAGAATAATGAATAGAGAACAATTCTTAGAAGAAATGGTAGAAGTTCTTCAAACAGAAGAAGAGCTTGCATTTGATACAGTATTAGAAGATTTAGATGAATGGGATTCTTTATCAATAATGGCAACAATGGCATTTTTAGATAGAGAATTTGGTGTTAAAACAAGTCTTGCAGATTATAAAGATATGACTACAATTGAAGATATAGCAAAAAAAGCGGGATTATAATATGATTTCATTCAATAAAGAACAAATTTTTATCGTAACAGGAGCCTCATCCGGTATAGGTAAAACTACAGCACTGTTGTTGAACGAACTTGGAGCAACTGTTGTTGCTATAGCAAGACGAGAAGACAAGCTAAAAGAATTGCAAGAAGAGTGCAAGTATAGTGAAAATTGTCATATCGAGGTAAAGGATTTAGCGGAAGATATTGAAAATTTACCTAAATACGTAAAAGAATTAAGAGAAAAATACGGTAAATTTTCAGGTATGGCATACTGTGCCGGTTTAGGTGGTATTCAACCGTTAAGAGCTGTGACTTATGAACAAATTCAAAAGGTTTTTGCGGTTAATTATTTTGCTCCGGTTTTTATGGTAAAGGGTTTGCTCGATAAAAGAAACAATGTTGGAGAAGGTACCTCAATAGCACTTATTGCGTCAGCTGGCGGGGTTAAATGCGATCCCGGAATGACTTCGTATTCCGGCAGTAAAGGTGCTTTAATAGCTTCCATGCAGTCAATTGCAAGAGAAGCTGCACCAAATAAAATCAGGATTAATTGCGTTTCTCCGACTTTGATAGAAACTGATATGGCTGATGATATTGCAAGACAATATGCAGAAGGCAAGTATCCTATGGGACTTGGAAAACCTGAATATGTTGCAAATTATTTGGTATTTTTATTGTCAAATAAAACACCATGGACTGCGGCTCAAAATTATATTATAGATTGCGGAGTAATTTAAAGTGGCTTTTTGTAAATTCAAAAATGTAAAAATAGCGGCTATACAAGCAGTTGTACCTGACAATTGTTTGTGTATTGATGATGAAATTGAATTTTATAACAATGATAAACAACTTGAGAGAAACAAAAAAATTCTTGGTCTTGGGACTCGATATGTTGCAAAAGAGGGCATTACGAATTCTGACTTATGTGAGGAAGCTGCTAAAAGACTTTTTGAAAAAATGAACATTGATTCTGATGAAATAGATACTTTGGTTGTTTCCTCGACAAGTCATGATTACCCATACCCTGCTTCTGCTTGTATTTTACAAGGACGATTGGGGTTGGATGAAAATTGTGCTTGTTTCGATTTATCAGGACTTGCTTGTAGTGCTTATGTTTATGCACTTCGTACATGTTTTTCTTTGGTTCAAAGTGGTGCATCAAAGAAATGTCTTCTACTTGTCGGTGATATAGTTAGTCAGCATTCAGATAAAAGAAATCGTAATTCTAATATGCTTTTTGGTGATGCCGGAACAGCAACTTTAATAGAATATTCAGATGAAGATACTTTTTCATACTTTAATGTCGGAACAAGAGGAAAAGATTGGAATAAAATTGTTGCACCGGCAGGTGGATGGAAGCTACCTATACGTAAAGATATTGTTGATATTGAAGAAGTTGATGAACGAGGTAATGTTTGGCATTTGTACGATGAAATTATGAAAGGTATGGATGTTTTCAAATTTACAATGAGCGTTGGTCCCAAAGGTATTGAAGATATATTGAAATATTCGGGAAAGACAAAGGAAGAGATTGATTTCTTTGCTTTTCACCAAGCTAATAAACAAATTGTTGACAACGTTGCGAAATTGGCAAGACTTCCAAAAGATAAGTTTTCATCTGCAACGTTTTCTAAATATGCAAACTGTGCCTCTGCCGCTATTACAACAAATATTTGTGATTCTATAAGTTTATCAAATCCTAAAAATGTTCTTCTTTCTTCGTTTGGTGTTGGTCTTTCTTTTGGATTTTCGATATTGGATTTTTCAAAAACCAAGATATTCGAAATAGAAAAATGTGAAATTCAGGAAAATATAAAAACAAGGGAAACTCTTGTTTCTGATTGGATAAAATATTTTAAAGGTGAAATTAATGACATTGAAAAATAAAAACGTATTAATAACAGGTGCAAGAGGCGGAATAGGAAAAGTTTTAGTTGAAAATTTTGCTATGAGTGGTGCAACTGTGTATGCAAATCTTAGAAAAGAAGATGAAATTTTTCTTAATTTTGCATCTGAAGTTAGCAGAAAATACGATACAAATGTAATTCCTGTATATTTTGACATTACTAATACATCAGAAATGAAAAAAGTTTTAAAATCTACCTTTTTTGATAATAAAAATCCTGTTGACGTTTTGGTAAACAATGCCGGTATGGCTCATGGTGGATTTTTTCAGATGACTCCTGTTTCAAAAATTAAAGAGGTTTTTGAGGTAAATTTATTTGCTCAAATGGAAATAACTCAATTTGTATTAAAATTGATGATGAGGCAAAAATCCGGAATAATAATAAATATGGGTTCAATTTTGGGTTTAGATATAGACAAAGGAAGTTGTGCCTATGGTGTTTCAAAAGCTGCATTGATGGCTTGGACAAAAACTCTTGCATTAGAAGCTGCCCAGTATGGAATAAGGGCAAATGCAATTGCTCCAGGACTTGTTGATACAAAGATGGGAGGATTGATGGATGGAAAGGTGCAAGAAGAAATAATTAATTCTTGTTCAATGAAAAGACTTGCAAATCCTGACGAAATAGCAAAAACAGCAATTTTTTTAGCATCAGAAGATTCTTCTTTCATCAATGGACAAATTATTAGAGTAGACGGAGGTCTTGCGTGAAAGAAATCATAAAAAATCTACGAGAAGATATGATAAAAATGGCATTTGCTTCTGGCAGAACAGGGGCTCATATTGGTCCTGCTCTTTCGTTAACGGAAATATTGGCGGTTTTGTATTTTAAAATAATGAAGTTTAATCCTAAAGATGTACTATCTGAAAATAGAGATAGGTTGATAATGAGCAAAGGTCATGGTGTGATTGCTCAATATGCTGTATTAAAAGAATTAGGTCTGATTTCGGAAGAAGAACTTTTGACTTTTAAACACAATGGAACGAGATTGTATGCTCATCCTTCAATCAATAGTGAGTTAGGAATAGAATTCTCGAGCGGAAGTTTAGGACAGGGACTCTCTTTAGGAGTCGGTGTTGCATTGGCTTTAAGACACAAGAAAAATAAAACTTCAAAGGTATACGTTATTTTGGGTGACGGTGAATGTAACGAGGGTAGCGTTTGGGAAGCTGTTATGAGTGCATGTCATTTTAAACTTGATAATCTTGTTATAATAGTTGATAAAAATAATATCCAATATGATGATTATTGTGATAATGTAATTTCTATGAATCCAATGGATAGAAAATTTGAAGCATTTGGTTGTAAAACAGTCTGTGTTGATGGGCATAACATTCATAGCCTTGAACAAACTTTTAATATTGAACATGCAGGTCAACCTCTGTGTGTGATTGCTCAAACTGTCAAAGGTAAAGGTGTTTCATTTATGGAAAATGAACCAAAGTGGCATAATAATGTACTTACAGAAGCTTTATACAATCAAGCTATTAGTGAATTAGAAGGGGAATTTAAAAATGGAGATTAATAATCAAACAATAAGAACCCTTTCTTTTTTAGGTTCGTGTGGTGCTTTTGGTATGGCATTAGAGGAAATAGCTAAGGATAATACTGATATTATTGCTCTTACTGCTGATTTATGTTCATTTGCCGGTTTAACAAGATATGCTCAAACATACAGCGAACAATATTTCAATATTGGAATTGCAGAGCAGAATATGGTAGCGATAGCTGCCGGTATGGCTAAGGAAGGATTAATTCCTTTTGTTACAAGTTATGCAGCTTTTTTGAGTTCAAGATGTGCGGATCAGGTTAAAGTTAATTCCGGATATATGAATTTGCCTGTTAAATTTGTTGGTTTAACATCTGGACTTTCTGTTGGAATATTGGGACCAACGCATATTTGTAATGATGATATTGCTCTAATGCGAGTTTTGCCAAATATGATAATTTTATCACCGGCTGATTGTTTAGAAACCGTTAAATGTGTAAAAGCTGCGGCTGCAATAAATGCACCTGTTTATTTAAGATTAACAGGAACAATGGGAAATCCTCCGGTTTACAAGAGTGATTATGACTTTGAAATAGGCAAGGCTATTACGTTAAAAGATGGTAATGATATTGCGCTTATTGCAACAGGTACAATGGTTAACAATTCTCTCAAAGCTGCCAAAGTTCTTGAAGAACAAGGTTTTAGTGTAAAAGTTGTCAATATGCACACAATTAAACCGTTAGATATTGACGCAATAAAATCTTGTTATGGCTGTAAAATGATAGCAACTGTTGAAGAACATTCTATATATGGCGGTTTGGGCTCCGCAGTTTCAGAGGTTCTTTCTCAAGAAAGAAATACTCCTATTCATTTGATTATAGGACTTGCTGATATTTACGAAAAAGCTGGTGAATATCCTTATTTAATAGAAAAGTACGGATTAAAACCTGAACAAATAGCACAAAAAATAATAGAAAAATATAAAGGAGAATAAGATGGGCAATTTAGAAAAATACACACAAGCTTTTGTTGATGCGTTTGAAGTTACGCCGGAAGAAGCTAAAACTCTTAAATATCAAGATATTAAAGCATGGGATTCTGTCGGTCACATGGGACTTGTTGCCAATATAGAAGGTGCTTTTGATATTATGTTAGAAACAGAAGATATTATTGATTTTAGTTCTTTTGAAAAAGGTCAAGAAATTTTAGCTAAATACGATGTCGATTTTTCAAAATAATGATAATAATGTTTCTAAAACGGACCTGCAAAGTTTAACTTTGTACAGGTCTGTTTTTGATTACTTAAATTCAAATATGTATTTCTTTTTTGAAAACCAAGAAGCAATTGTTATTGACCCAAATCCTAATAATTATGTTATAGAATTTTTAAAAAATAATGAGGTTGAAAAAGTTAAAATCATATTAACTCACGAACATCGTGATCACGTATATGGTATCTATCTTTTTCAAGAAAATTTTCAAACGGAAATTGTTGCAACTAAATATTGTTCTGATTATATTTCTCAAAAAGGTAACTCTCGTCCTGTTATAATTTCTTTTATTTTAGAGGAATACGATAAACAAAATAATACAAATTTGCTTGAAGCTTTTAATAAAGAATATATTCCAAGGACTTATAAGGCTGATATAACTTTTGAATGTGAATATTCTTTTGAATGGTATGGACATTCTTTAAATTTATTTACAATACAAGGACACTCAAAGGGTTCTTGTGCTATAATCTTAGACAAAAAATATGTATTTACGGGAGATACTTTACTTTTTGATTATCCGATAATAACAAGATTTCCCGGCGGAAGCACAAAAATATACAAGAATGAAACACTCCCTTTATTAGAAAAAGTTCTCAATTCCGAGATGATAGTGTTTCCGGGACATGGTAATAATTTTAAATTAAATCAAATTATGAAAGACGGAAAAATAAATGTGGCAATTAAATAATTTTAAAAATAATATTGCGGTAATAGAGGAAAATGGAAATACTGTTTCTTATTCTCAATTAGATAAATATACTAAAAATTTGACAAATAATATTGATAGTCGCTGTCTTGTTTTTAATATGTGCAGGAATGAACTTGCATCTCTTGTTGGATATATTGGTTTTTTGAATGCGAAAATTGTACCGCTAATGTTAAAAGCAGATTTGGAAAATGATCTTTTGCAAAATTTGTTAGAAACATATAAACCATCTTATATTTGGTTGCCATCGGAACAAGCAAATATATATCCTTTCGAAAAAGTTTATGACAATTTGGGTTATGCACTTTTAAAAACTAATTATGAAGAGAAGTATGAACTAAATGATGAATTAGCTTTATTGTTGACAACTTCCGGTTCAACTGGAAGCCCTAAATTAGTTCGCCAAAGTTATAAAAATATAGAGTCGAATACAAAGTCTATCGTTGAATATTTGCAACTTGATGAAACGGAACGAGCAATTACAACTTTGCCGATGAATTATACATACGGTATTTCAATTATAAATACTCATTTTTATGTTGGTGCAAGTATCATTTTGACTGATAAGGGTTTGATGCAGAAAGAATTTTGGCAACAATTTAAAGAATTTGATGCAACATCTTTTGGAGGTGTGCCTTATACTTATGAAATGTTGTTTAGATTAAGATTTTTCAGAATGAATTTGCCTTCTTTGCGTTATATGACTCAAGCCGGCGGAAAATTATCTCCTGAATTACATGAAAAATTTGCACAATGGGCATTTGAAAATAATAAAAAATTTATTGTTATGTATGGACAGACAGAAGCTACTGCAAGAATGTCCTATTTACCGTACGAAAAATCTCTTGAAAAATATGGTTCAATGGGAATTGCAATTCCCGGAGGACGTTTTAGCCTGATTGATGTAAACGGCAACGAAATAAACGATTCGGAAACAGTCGGGGAACTTGTTTACGTTGGAGATAATGTTACTTTGGGCTATGCAACGGAAGGTGCTGACTTGTCAAAGGGCGATGAACGTTTTGGAAAATTAATTACCGGAGATATGGCAAAATTCGATAAAGACGGTTTTTACTATATTGTGGGAAGAAAAAAACGTTTCTTGAAAATATACGGAAATAGAGTTAATTTGGATGAAACGGAAAGATTAATAAAAGCAAAATATCCGGAGTTAGATTGTGCTTGTTCCGGTGTTGATGATAATATGAAAATTTTTATTACCAATATTTCATACAAAGATGACTTGATTTCATTTATTGCAGAAAAAACAGGTCTAAACAGAGTTGCTTTTTCTGTGGAATATATTGATGAAATTCCCAAAAATGAAGCAGGTAAAACTTTGTATAAAGAATTAGAAAAAGTGGTCGTAAATGCTTAAAACATACAATAATCTGAAGGTTTGTGAAACTGATAACGTTGAAAATATTGAAGAATGTGATATTGCAAAAGTTATTTTGCCATCATTATCGGAAAATGAAAAATTAATGTTGGAAAAAGGCTTTTCATTTGCTGATAGAACACTTCAAACAAGTATTCAGGCTGCAAAACTTGATTTAAATTTTCAAAAGTTAATAAGATTATCAATCGAGGAAACTTCTGATTATAAAAATGAAATTGAAAAAATTGCACTGAAATCATTCCCTTATGATAGAAGATTTCATCTTAGGCTTGATTATAATGATGAAGGATTATTTGAAGAAATAATTAAAGAGTGGGTAAATGATTTAGACAATGTTTTGGTAGCAAAATACAAAGATATTGTAGTTGGTTTTCTGGCATTAAAAGAAATTGATGAAAGCACGTTATTTGTGCATTTTGCAGCGGTTGATGAAAAGTATAGACTAACCGGAGCAGCGATGTCTTTGTATGCCAAAGCGGTACAGATTGCAAAGGAAAAAGGATATAAAAGACTTGACGGCAGAATAAGCACTAAAAATACGGCTGTAATGAATATGTATTCGTTTTTTGATGCACATTTTGAAAATCCATTAGATATATACATAAAAGAATTTGATAAAGGAAATAAATAATGAATTTGGAAAAATTTCACGAAATTCAACCTTATGAACTTGATAAGAATGAAAAAAATACTTTGTTTTTTGAAGAAATGAAGTCTTTAGTTAAGCATCATTATAATAATTGTGATGGCTATAAGAAAATAATAGATAAATTAAATATTTGTGTCGATAACCTTGATAAAACGGAGAATATTCCCTATATTCCTGTTAGGTTGTTTAAAGAATTTGATTTAAAAAGTGTTCCGCAAGAAGAAGTTTTCAAAATTATGACTTCCTCAGGAACGTCAGGACAAGCTGTATCAAAGATAACTTTGAGTAAAGAAAATACCTTAAATCAAACAAAAACATTGACCCATATTATTTCATCTTTTATCGGAAAACAAAGATTACCGTTATTGCTGCTTGATACAGAAATGGTAAAAAAAGACAGGAGTATGTTTTCTGCAAGAGGGGCAGGTATTATAGGTTTTACAACATTTGGAAGAAATACGACTTATGCTCTTAATGAGAATATGGAAATTGATATTGATAAAATCGAGAAATTTTTTGCAGAACACGAAAATGACACAATATTGATGTTTGGCTATACATATATGATATGGCAATTCGTAGTAAAAGAATTGGAAAAAAGAAATAAACATTTTAATATAAAAAATGGTATTTTGTTCCATATTGGAGGTTGGAAAAAACTTAAAGCAGAAGCGGTTGATGCGTTAACATATAACAAGCGAATTCAAGGTGTACTCGGAAATGTCAAAGTATACAATTATTATGGAATGGCAGAGCAGTTGGGTTCAGTGTTTGTTGAATGTGAACATGGACATATGCACTGTTCAAATTATTCCGATATAATCATTAGAAAGCCGCAAGATTTTTCTGTATGTGAAATTGGAGATAAGGGTCTTATTCAACTTTTATCGGTTTTACCGACAAGTTATCCCGGACATTCAATATTAACAGAGGATGAAGGTGTTATTCTTGGGGAAGATGATTGCCCCTGTGGAAGAAAAGGCAAATATTTTAAAATATTAGGCAGAATTAAAAACGCAGAAATACGAGGTTGTAGTGATACTTATGAAAAACGTTAATTATATAATCGGCTCAGAAGATATTTTGACAAAACCAATGGCTCCATATTCTGATATGGTTTGTGAGTTTCTAAATGAAGTATCCTCAAAATTGATGAAATCTCCAATGATTAGAACTTATACAGATTTATCGGCACTTGCTTTTTGGTGCAGAAAAGGTAATATTCAAAAATTAAAGGAGAAATTTGGCGAAAATTCAAACAGGTTAGGCAGAGGTTTATGCTTACACATAGCTCCGTCAAATATCCCTATAAATTCTGTCTTTTCGTATTTCTTTTCACTTTTAGCAGGAAATGCAAATATTGTAAGATTATCAAGTAAAGATTTTCCTCAAGTAGATTTTGTTTGTAAATTGATAAAGGAAGTTTTACAAAATTATCCTGAAATAGAAAAGCGTACAGTATTTGTTAAATATGACAGAAATGACGAAATTAGCTCTGATTTTTCAAAAAAATCTGATTGCAGAATGATATGGGGTGGAGATAAAACAATTTCTATTTTCAAAAAATATGAAACGAAGCCAAGATGCACTGATATAACTTTTCCGGACAGATATTCGATATGTATAATTGATGCAAAAGCGGTTGAAGATGCTGATGAAACGAAGATGAAACGCCTTGCGGAGAGTTTTTATGTTGATACTTATCTTATGGATCAAAATGCTTGTTCTTCTCCTCAATCAATTTATTGGCTAAACGATTTAAAGTCAGCAAGAGAAAAATTTTGGAATTATGTTTATGATTATGCAAAAGACAAATATGTGCTTCAAGATGCTGTTGCTGTTGACAAGTATACAAAATTTTGTGAAGATGCCATTATTTTTGACAATTTGGGTGAAACATCTATAAGAACAAATCTTCTATATCGTTCGGAGATAAAATCATTGAATGCTGATATGACCCAAATAAGAGGAAAAGGCGGTTATTTCTACGAATATTCTTTATCCGATTTGGAGGATTTGTTTGCGACTGTTACTGAAAAATATCAGACTGTAACTTATTTTGGAATAGATTCAAAATTTTTGGTAGAACAAGTTGTTAAACACGAATTAACCGGTATTGACAGAATCGTTCCTATTGGTAAAGCTATGGATATTAATGTTATTTGGGACGGGCATGATTTAGTTCGGGAACTTTCGAGAGTAATAGGTGTTGAATAATGCGTGAGCAAATTATAAAAAGTTGTAAAGAACAAATGAGGGCTTATAACAAAAAGGTTGCAATTATCGGAATGGGATATGTTGGTGCCGGGATTGCTTATGCTCTTATGATAAAAGATATTGCAAGAGAAATTGTATTTATTGATACAAGAAAAGATGCTGTGAATGCAGAAATGCTTGATATAAGGCATGGAATGCACAATATGGGCAGTGCAAAAATCGTCAATGGTTCTTACTCTGATATAAAAGATTGCGACTTGATAATTGTAACAGCTGGAAGAAACAGACGACCCGGAGAATCAAGGTTAGATTTAATCGATGATAACATTAAAATTGCTGATGATGTTTTAACGAATATTGAGAAGAATTATAATCAGGGTGTTATCTTAATTGTATCAAATCCTGTTGATATAATAACTTATTATGCAACAAAAAAATTGGATTTGCCTAAGGGCAGAGTTTTAGGAACAGGTTGTTTATTGGATAGTTCAAGGTTGGTGAATGTAATATCTGATTATGTATCTTTGAGTTCAGAATTCATTAGTGCAACAGTTATTGGAGAACATGGTGCAAACCAAATTCCGTTGTGGAGTAGAGTAGAGGTTGCGCAAATGCCTATAGCTAACTATTGTCGAGAAATGGGTTTGGAATTTAATGATGAAATTAAAAATTCTATGACTGAAAAAGTTAGAACAATGGGGGCTGAAATTATTGCAGGTAAGGGCAAAACTTATTATGGTATTTCAACTTGTGTATGTTATCTTGCAGATGCTATATTGAATAAACGTTCCGTAACAGCAAGTGTTACAAGTGTATTAAATGGCGAATACGGTTTAGAAGACGTTGCTATGAGTTTGCCTTGTATTGTTGATTTTAACGGAATAAATCATGTTCTTCCTTTTGAAATGGATCATTATGAGCATAAACAACTTCTTGAAACTAATACAAAAATTTCAAATATTATAAGGAAATATTTTAAATAATAAAAATATTTATCTTTGTTTGTTTTTTGCGAGTTCAAGAGTGTTTTGGATAAGCATAGCGACTGTCATTGGTCCTACTCCTCCGGGGACTGGGGTTATTAAATCGGCTTTCGGTGCAACGGAGTCAAAATCCACATCACCCGATAATTTCCCATCTACTCTTGAAATTCCGACGTCAATAACAGTTACACCGTTTTTTACCATATCGCCTGTTAAAAACTTTGGTTTACCGATTGCGACGACGATTAAATCTGCATTTTTTGTATAAAAATCTATATTTTTCGTCTTTGAATGGCAGAGAGTTACGGTTGCATTTCTTTGGGTTAAAAGCTGTGCCATCGGTTTGCCAACAATGTTTGAACGACCTATTACAACTGCATTTTTACCTGCAAAGTCAAATTTATATTCGTCAAGAAGTCTGATTATACCTTTGGGTGTGCAGGCGATAGAATTTGGTTTTTGACCAGTAAACATTTTACCTGCATTTATATAGTGAAATCCGTCAGCATCTTTTTCTGCAGAAATCGAATTTAAAACTTTTTCTGTATCAATATGAGGCGGCAGAGGAAGTTGTACGAGAATTGCATCAACATTTTTGTCATTATTTAAATCTTTAATTTTTGCTAAAATATCTTGTTCTGAAACATCTTGGGGAAAATATGTTGTTACGGATTCAATCCCTGTTTTTTCACAAGCTTTTTGTTTATTTCGTACGTATACTTTTCCAGCTTCATTATCATCTGTAATTATAACTGTCAAAACAGGACGTTTTTTTAGTTTTAGAACTTCTTTTTTTATATTTTCATAAATTTTTTCAGCAAGTGCTTTTCCGTCTGCAATTTGAGTCATGCTAAATCACTCCTTGGAACATTAAGTCTGAAATAAAATTCTTCTATTGCATTTTGAACTTTTTCAGATATTTTATCTTCTGTACCTTGCGTTAGGTTTTTATCAAACGGAATAACACCCAAAACAGAAAGACCATATTTTTCTGATAAATTGTATGCGTTTTGTTTATCTTCTTCCTGAACGGCGTTTAGTAAAACTCCCATTTGACCTTCTGCGGCGTATTTTGCGGAATATTCTTCAATTCTTTCCGCAAGTCTTACAGATTCTTCCCAAGGACGAGTTACTATAAGAGTTATGTCTATTGGGATATCAACAAGTTGATAGAGATATTTTAAATCAAATTCGCAATCAAAAATAACAATATCATATCGAGTAATAAGTTTAAAAACAGCATCGTTCATTTGCTTTGTAATCGGGCAGCGACAATCCTTTGAGCCGACAAGCCAACTTACGATTAAATCTGTCGTATCATCGATAGGTTCAATAATGTCTTCGATTGCCCATTCGATAAATTCTTGTTTTGTCATGTTATCCGGAATGCCTGTTTTGTACTCGTGTTTACCGCTTCTTATGCCGTAAAGTGTTTTCCTTACGTCTTTTCCGTATGTATGTCCGAGTTCGCAAGATAAATCGTTATCTATCAAAAGAATAGTTTTTTCAGGATATTTTTTCTTTAAATAAATTTGTAAGTTTTTGACAGTTGTTGTTTTTCCACTTCCACTTTTGCCTGTTACAGCTATTGTTAATGTCATTAAATATCTCCGTTTAATTTTGGATTTTTCTATTTGAAAATCCCCGAATTTTATTATAAAAAAATCGGGGATTTATTTCAACTTAATTAAATTTTATCTGACTGCAAGCATTTTATGAACTTGCGGAATAAGTCTGACGTGCCAATATTTTTTTCTGAATCTTTCTAAAACTTCCGGCATGATTCTTGATTTCATAAGGATTTTGCCATTTTTTGTTACCGGTTGAAGAATAATTTCCGTATCACTGTTTTTGGCAATTTCTACACATTTGTCAATTTCGTAATCTGTAATATTTTCGTCAAAAACTACTTTCATATAGAATTCTTTACGAGCTTGTTTACATAGTCTTAAGAATTCGGCATGTTCTTCAAAACAATCTTTTCCGCCGTATGCAGATGGAAGTTTTATGTTTGCAGAAATATATTTAATCATATTAATAATTTCCGCAAGGTTCTCAGTTCGTGTAGCATTTGTTTCGAGGTAAACAGGGAGTGTGACATTTCTCAAAAATTCTTTAAGAAAAGAAGTTTCCATCAGAGGTTCCCCGCCTGTCAGACAAATTGAGTGAATATTTTTTGTGTCAAAACTTTTAATTCTTTCCGCAAGAGAATTTGGTGTATAGGTTTCGCAGGTGTTGTCTTTTTGGTAATCGGTATCACAGTATTTGCAGTTGTAATCGCATTTGCAAAATCTGATGAAAAGCTGCGTGTAGCCGACAAGTTCACCTTCACCTTGAATTGATGTGAAAATTTCTTTGATTTCTGTTTTCGTCATTTCGTTTTCCTATTTATCTATTTACTTTTAGCTATATTTTTTAATTGTTCGTATAATTCTTTTTCACGTTCTGTTAAATTTTCATCAACTTTAATTTTGATTGTTACTATATGATGACCTTTGATTTTTTTTGTTTCGTCAAAAAGACCTTCATTAGCGAGTCTGAATTTTTGACCGGATGATGTTCCTTGGGGAATTTTTAATTTAGCCGTTCCGTTTAAAGTTTTGATTTCTTTTTCTGTGCCTAAAGCTGCTTCAAATGGAGTTATTTCAGCTTCGCTCAAGACATTGTTTCCATCAAATTTAAAATAAGAATCATCAGTTATTTTAATTACTAAATATAAATTCCCGTTTTTGCCTCCTTTTAAACCTTTTGTACCTTCTCCTGCAAGTCTTATTTTTTTATTATTTTCCGTATGTGGTGGGATTTTTACGTTTAATTTTTTGTGAACAGATACTTCTCCTGTTCCTTTGCAATATTTACAATTAGAGCCATTGGTAAATTTTTTCCCTTCACATATCGGACAAACTTCTGTGTGCAAGACATTTATTTTTCTGTTTGTGCCGTTAATCGCTTCTTTAAAAGATATTTCGATTGGCATTGTGATGTCATTTCCGTCAACTGGTTTGCCATAATTTGTTTGATTTTTGTTTGTTGTTTGTTTTTTCTCTGTAAATAAAGTCGAAAAAATATCTGAAAATGTATTTCCAAAATTTTTACTTTCGTTAGTTGAACTTGGCTTTTTCTCATTAACACTATTAGTGCTATTGTTTGAAAAATCTGAAGTTTCAGAGTTGTTTTTTTGTTTTTTTTCTTCTTTGTTTACATTATTCTCATAAGACTTTTTTGCATTGTTATTTGTATATTTATTATAAGTATTTTTATGTTGAAAATTTGCTGTTTTTTCTTTATATTCCTGAAATTTTTTTTGTTTTTTGAGTAAATCGTAACCTTTTATGAAATCGTAATTTTTTCGTTCGTTTTCATCGGAGAGAATTTCATAGGCTTCTTTTATTTTCATAAAAATTTCCGTGCCGTTTTTGTTTACATCCGGGTGAAACTTAACGGTAGCTTTACGAAAAGCCTTTTTGATTTCTTCTTGAGTTGCATCAAATTTAAGACCTAATATTCCATAGTAGTCTTTTTCTGTATAATTTTTCAAATTCCGTTCTCCTGAATTTATTTTACGGATTATTTTTTAAATATCAATCTTTTGTGCAAAAATATTTATTAGCCGTTTTACCTATTTTGAAATAAATCTCTTTTCATATAAAATAGGAATAAAAAAAGAGGTGTAGGCATGGAAACAGATATCATAAAAAATACAGACTCTGAAATCGCTGAATTAATTGAAAGTGAATTACACAGACAGGAAAATACAATAGAGCTTATTGCAAGCGAAAATATTGCATCAAAGGCTGTAATTGCGGCTGCCGGTACGGTTTTGACAAACAAATATGCAGAAGGAAAGCCTTATAAACGTTTTTACAACGGTTGCGATTTTGTTGATAAAATTGAGTCAATAGCTGTGGAAAGAGTTAAAAAACTTTTTGGTGTAGAACATGCAAACGTCCAGCCTCACAGCGGTGCTCAAGCAAATATGGCGGTATTTTTCTATGCTTTAAAACATGGTGATACCGTTTTGGGTATGGATTTGTCAAACGGTGGTCACTTAACTCATGGTTCCCCTGTTAATTTTTCGGGCATGTATTTTAATATCGTTTCTTATGGTGTTAATGAGCAAGGCGAAATTGATTATGATGAAGTTGAAAGACTTGCGGTTGAAAATAAACCAAAGATGATTATTTGTGGTGCAAGTAATTATTCTAAGATTATTGATTTCAAACGATTTAAGGAAATTGCCGATAAAGTCGGTGCATATTTGATGGCAGATATTGCTCATATAGCAGGACTTGTTGCAGGAGGAGTTCACCCATCACCTGTCGGATATGCGGATTTTATAACAACAACAACTCATAAATCTTTGAGAGGACCTCGAGGCGGGGTAATTATGTGTTCAAACGAGCATGCTGCAGGTATTGATAAGGCTGTTTTCCCCGGAATTCAAGGTGGACCTTTGGAACATATTATTGCAGCTAAAGCTGTTGCTTTTAAAGAAGCTTTGCAGCCTGAATTTAAAGAATATGCGGCTCAAATTGTTAAGAACGCAAAGGCACTTGCTCAATCTTTACTTGATGAGAATATCGATATTGTCGGAAATGGTACGGAAAATCACGTTATGACAATTGATTTGAGAAAAACAGGTAAGACAGGTAAAGACGTTGCAAACCTTCTTGAAAGAGTGGGTATTACAGCGAATAAAAATACTGTTCCTAATGACCCTCAAAGTCCGTTTATTACAAGTGGTGTAAGAATAGGTACTCCAGCCGTTACAACAAGAGGTTTTAAAGAAGAAGATATGTACGAAGTCGGTAAAATTATTGCATCTGCAATTACCGCATGGGATAATGAAGTTGCACTTGAAAATCTCAAAGAACGAGCATTAAAATTGTGTAAGAAGTATCCCTTATATCAAGGACAATAAAAATGACGACAATATTACAATTATCAGAAGCACATATTATCGGGGCGGTTATTTCGTTTTTACTTGCGATTTTTATCGTTCCGGCGGTAATTTATTTTTCCAAAAAACAAGGATTGTACGATGCCCCGGGAGAAAGAAAAATTCACGACCATCCTGTACCAAGACTTGGAGGTGTTGCTGTTTGGTTGAGTACAATGTTAACTTTCTTGTTTTTGGTATTTTTGAGCTATTATCCATATGGTTCTCTCTTATCGGGAATTCTGCTTGGAAGTTCGCTTATGTTCCTCTTGGGACTCATTGATGATATTTATTGTTTAGATGCAAAATTCAAATTATTTATTCAACTTGCTATTGCAACAATAGTTTTCTGTTTAGGTATTCGAATTGAAGATGTGTATTTACCTTTTGGATATTCATATCATTTAGGATTCTTATCTTGGTTTGTTACAACAGCTTGGATTGTAGGTGTTTCAAATGCTGTGAACTTTATAGATGGTATTGACGGACTTGCAGGTTCTATAATTTCCATAAGTGCGGTAACTTTAGGTTTGATTGCTGCAACGACTGCATCGGGCATGGTTAGTCCGTTGATAGCTTTTATTTTGGCAGGTGCGATGTTGGCATTTTTAACTTACAATTTTAATCCGGCAAGAATATTTATGGGAGATTCGGGGGCTTTATTTGCAGGATTTATGCTTGCGACACTTTCTGTTACCGGAATCATGCAGACTGATTCTGTTTTGATGTGGGTTCCTGTATTGGTGTTATTTGTTCCTGTTTTTGATATTACTTTTGCATCTGTCAGAAGAATAGCCAAAGGAAAGTCACCTTTTGTTGCTGATGCGGAGCATGTTCACCATAGACTTTTAAAAGCAGGTTTTTCACAAAATCAGACGGTATTATTCCTTTCTGGAATTGCTGTTTTGACAGGTGGGATAAGTGTATATCTTGTTAACCATTCAGTTGTAAAATATTTTATATATGCGATAGCTTTGGCTGTTGTAATGCTTATATTGAATTTTCAGGCAAGAAAGTAGGCAAAAATGTCAATAAGAAAAATTTTGAAATACGGTGATCCCGTTTTAAGACAAAAATCAAAAGAAGTATCGAAGATATCAAAGAAAATACAAATTTTGGTAGAAGATATGTTAGATACAATGTATGCAAATAATGGGGTAGGTTTGGCAGCTCCTCAAGTTGGCGAACTTTTGAGAATATTTGTTATAGATGTATCTTTGCCTAAGGAAAAATATAATCCAATGGTTTTTATCAATCCTAAAATCATTCACAAAGACGGGGCAATAGCTTGTAATGAGGGTTGTTTGAGTTTTCCTGAAGTTTTCACTTATGTAAGAAGATACAAAAATGTAAAAATTAAGGCTATGGATTTGAAAGGTCGTCCGTTTGTAGTTGAAGCAAAGGACGGAGAACTTTTAGCAAGAGCTATTCAGCATGAATTTGACCATTTGGACGGAATTCTTTTTGTTGATCACGTAAGAAACAGATTTGAGGCTGATGAATTGCTTAAGGAAAAGGGCTTGCCTGCTGTCGAACCAGATAAATTGATTGAAGAAAATGAATTAGAAGAAGAAATTGCGAAAAATAACGCAATTATAATGGATAAGGCAGAGGAAGAAGATGATTAAGGCTATATTTCTTGCTACTCCGGAAATTGCTGTAAATGCACTGGAAGAGCTTGTAAGAAGTTCTGTTATAGAGGTTGTTGCTGTAGTCACCATGCCCGACAGACCTGCTGGCAGAGGTTGTGAAATCAAAGCTTCACCGATAACGCAGTGTGCAGTAAAGAATAATGTTCAGTTGTTTCAAACGCCTTCAATATCGAAAGATAGAGAAGTAATGGATAAAATTAAATCATTAGAGCCTGATTTTTTTGTGACATTTGCATTTGGTCAGCTTTTGTCGCAAGAAGTTCTTGATATTCCTAAGTATGGAACGATAAATCTACACGCATCTCTTTTACCAAAATACAGAGGTGCAAATCCTATTCAATGGGCAGTCATAAACGGTGATAAAGAAACCGGCATTACAACGATGAAAACCGTTTTAAAGATGGATGCCGGTGATATTTGTCTTACTGATAGAATTGAAGTTACGGAGAATATGAGTGTTCCGGAACTTGTTAAAATTATTTCTGAAAAGGCACCGAGTTTGATTATTAAGACTTTGCAGGGAATTTATGCGAATGAAATTATGCCGATTGTCCAGAATGAAGATGAAGTAACATATGCACCAAAGTTTAAAAAAGAAGACGGAATTGTCGATTTTAATTTGACGGCTCAAGAATTTCATAATCATGTTAGAGGCTTGCAGCCCTGGCCAATGGCATATTTATGTAGAAATGGTAAAAATATCCAAATTATTGAAACTGAAATCAGCTCTATAGATTGTGCAAATGCAAAGCAAGGTGAGATAATTTGTATAAATAAGTTCGGTTTAACTGTAAAATGTGCGGACAAGGCGATTTTACTAAAGACAGTAAAGCCTGAAAGCAAGTCCAAAATGTGTGCTTGTGATTTTGCAAACGGAATGAGGCTCAAAAAAGGAGATATTCTATGATAAGAGGCATTCGAGGTGCAATAACAGTTGAAGAGGATACTGTTGAGAATGTTAAAGATGCAACGGTTGAACTTTTGTCAAAAATAATTTCCGATAATGAATTGAATACAGACGATTTTGCTTATGCTGAATTTTCAATAACGGAAGATATCAAGAGTTCTACACCTGCAAAGTTTGCTCGAACAGAGCTTGGTTGGCATACAGTCCCGATGATGTGCTATCGTGAATTTGAGTTTGAAAATGGACTGAATAAGTGTATAAGAGTTTTAGTAGTTACAAATTCTGATAAATCTCAAAAGGAGATAAAGCACGTTTATTTAAGGGAAGCAGAAAGACTTCGTCCTGACTTAAAAAGAGGTTAATTTATAAAAAATCTTTTTCGTTGTATAATTAACCTATGAGTATATTGGTAATAGGTTCGGATTCAAATGCATATTCTTTGGCAAAATATTTTCGTCAAAAAAATTCCGACGAGATGATTTTTGTAGCAAGCGGTACGAAAAGGACTACAGATTTTGCTGAGAATGTTGATATTTCAGAGAATGATACAGAAGAATTGATTGAATTTGCAAAAGCGAATGAAATAGCTTTGACGGTTGTCACATCTTTGACTGCAATACAGAATGATATAGCGGATGCTTTTAATAAAGCCGAGCTTCCGATATTTGCTCCGACGTCAGATGCTGCAACGGTTGCGATTTATAAATCAGCTGCAAAAAAAACTATGTATCGGCTTCAAATTCCGACAATGAAATTTGGAATTTTTGAACGAGAAAATCAAGCCGTGGCTTATGCTTCAAATGCGAGGAAGGCTTTGGTAATTAAGCAGGATACTCATATCCCCGGTGATAGACCTTATTTTGCAACATCATTTGCAAAGGCAAAAACAGCAATTGAAAAAGCTGTAATTTCTCCGGAAAATAAAATTATTATAGAAGATTATATCGATGCAAAAGAAGTTTCCTTATATTTTTTGACAGATGGTTATAGCGTTTTTCCTATAGGAAGCTGCATGAGCAGTGAAGATTATTCTTATCCGTTAACTGTTTTTTATCCTGATAATTGTTTATCAAAGGAACTTGAAGAAAAGATATTGAAAGAAACAATTTATCCTTTAATAGATGATATAGCGGAAAGGTCAGGAGCTTATCGTGGAATTTTAGGAGTGGATATCTTTGTAAAAAATGATATTTATAATGTAATTGAGTTTAATCCTTTCTTCAAAAAAATGCACTTGCAAGCGATTTTACCCATGATAAAAACTAATTTGTACGGATTGTTTTTGTCTGCCGTTTATGGTTCTTTGTCTGATGAGTATAATTTTGTTGAATTTGAAGATGGGCATACTTTTTCACATATTATAGAAAAGGCTTCAGATGATGCATTAAAAGCACTTGGTGATGAAAATTTAGAAGTTTGTTATACCGGTATGTCACACGTTATTTTAACCCAAAAAGCAAAAACTTTAAAAAGAGCACAAGATAGGCTTTTTGATAATATAGAATACCTGAAAAATTACGAGGCAAAAAATGAGCAGTGATAAAAAATTTTTGAGAAAATGTATAGGCTGCGGAAAGTATGCCGAGAAAACAGATTTAATAAAAATAACCTCAATAAAAGGAAATGATGAAATTTTTGTTAATCCTGACGGAAAACATTTTGGGCGTTCATGCTACATTTGCAAAGATGAAAAATGTGTTGATAATGCGTTTAAAAAATCAAAAATTTCGAAAATATTAAGAAAAAATGTCGAAAATTCGTTAAAAGAAAAAATAATTACTGTACTTAACACTTTGATTGTGTTAAAACATGAATAGATAAGTATAGAAAGAAATAAATGGATAATATAAGAGTATACGAAGTCGCAAAGGAACTCGGCTTAACAACAAAAGAAATGATAGAACAGCTGGAAAAAAGAATTGGTGTGAAAGTTAAATCACACTCAAGTACTTTGACGACCATACAATACAAAAAGATTAAAGAAGCGATGAAAGCACCTGCTTCAGTGGCACCTAAAAAACCAAAGGCTTTCATTGTGAAAAAAGCTAAGGTTCAGCCTGATGTTGAGAAACAGCAAGAAGACAAAGTTGAGAAATCTGTACCTTCTGCTGTGAAGGAGGAAGTTAGCAAAGAGGATATAGTTCCTGTTAAAAAGGAAATGGCTGTTGAAAAAACAGAGCGAATTGAACAAGTTCAAGAAGAAGTTGTTGAGAATAATGCAGAATCAGGTGAACAATCAAAAACACCTGAACCGACGAGCATACGTTCACTGTTAGAGTATAATAATCAAAACAGCCAAAAACGCAGAGCTGAGATTATGGCTGAAAATATGCGTAAAAAGCGTGAACAGGAAAAGTTGTTGAGAGATAAGAAAAATGCGGAAAGAACTGCAAGACAACAACAAAGTTCTAACCAAAATAATACAGGCAATCCTAACAGACCAAATAGGGGTGACGGCAATAGGTTCCAGCGTCCGGAAAGGTGTTTTGGAGATAATAACAGACCTGTAAGACCGCAGCAAGGCTTAAATCAAGGTCAGAGTCAAAGACCGCAAAGTCCTATTGATTCAAGAAAAGAACCGGTGAAACGTCATTTTATTTCTCAAGATATTTATGAAAACAAACCGGGATATAATAAACGTAAAGATACAAATAAAAAGGATAAGGATTACAAATCAAAAGAAGAACAACAAGAGCTTATCAGTCTTAAAAAGGCTATGGCTCAAAAACACAGAAAGAAAGAAAAAGTTGAAGTTGTTCAAGAGGAAATCAAATCGGTAGTAATCAATTCGGTGATGACTGTCGGCGAACTTGCTGATAAGATTGGAAAATCATCAGCAGAAATCGTTAAATTCTTGATGATGAACGGTATTTTAGCGACAGTAAATCAGGTAATAGATATAGATACACAGAAAAAAGTATGTCAAAACTTTGAAATTGAAGTTCAAGAGGAAGACTTGGATGCATTCATTGAAGAAGAAATGAAGAAGGAAGAAAAACTCAAAGAACTTTCAGAAGTTGACGAAAAATTATTAAAGACAAGAGCTCCTGTTGTAAGTATTTTAGGTCACGTTGACCACGGTAAGACGACATTGTTGGATTCAATCAGACAAACAGGACAAAAAATTACCTCAACCGAAGTTGGCGGTATTACCCAATCAATCGGTGCTTATACGGTACATCACAACGGCAAAAAGATTGTATTTATCGATACTCCGGGGCACGAAGCATTTACTGCAATGCGTGCAAGAGGTGCAAAAGCTACTGATATTGCAATTTTGGTTGTTGCGGCAGATGACGGTATTATGCCTCAAACTATTGAAGCAATTAATCACGCAAGAGCTGCGGAAGTTCCTATTATTGTTGCCGTAAACAAATGTGATAAACCTGATGCGGATCCTGACAGAATTTTGCAGCAATTGACGGAATACGGACTTGTTCCTGAAGAATGGGGCGGTGATACCGCTTGTATTAAAGTTAGTGCTTTGCAAAAAACAGGTATTGAGGATTTGCTTGAGTACATATTGTTGTTGGCAGAAGTTAACGGATATAAGGCAAATCCATCGGCAAAGGCTTCAGGTGTAATAATTGAATCAAATCTTGATAAGGGAAAAGGTCCTGTTGCCACTTTACTTGTTCAAAATGGTACGCTGCACACAGGAGATTGTTTTGTAGTTGGTACTGTAGGCGGTAAAGTAAGAGCATTGATTTCAGACAGCGGAGAAAGAATTAAAAAGGCAGGGCCATCTACTCCGGTAGAAATTTTAGGTTTAGCTGAAGTTCCTCAATCAGGAGAACATTTTGAAGCTGTTGAAAATGAAAAAGTAATGCACCAAATAATTGCAGACAGAAAAGAAAAAGAACGCACATCCAGACTTGAAGCGACTATGCCTGCTCACATTAGAAATGATGCAATCGGAGATAAGGATTCAGATGTTAAACAGTTGAACTTGATTATCAAGGCAAATACTCATGGTGCAGCTGAAGCGGTTGCACAGGCTGTAAATCAGATGGAATCCAAAGAAATTATTACAAAAATTATCCACGTTGGAGTCGGAGATATTTCAGAAGCTGATGTTATGCTTGCAAGTGCCGGAAACGCTATAATTTTAGGATTTACGGTAAAAGAAGATCCTAACGCTATGGCTGCGGCTGAAAAATACAATGTTACAATAAAGAAGTTTGACATAATTTATCAAATTCTTGAAGATTTAGAAAAGACAATGTTGAACTTGTTGAAGCCTGAAGAAAAGATTGTTGAAATAGGTAAGGCAGAAGTAAGACAAATCTTTACGATAGGCAAGGTAACGAAGATTGCAGGCTGTTATGTAACGGAAGGCAAAGTTGCAAGAAACAAAATGGCTATTGTAATGAGAAACGGCAAGGAAATCTTTAAGGGTTCAATAGACCAGCTCAAGCGTTTCAAAGACGATGTAAAAGAAGTTGCACAGGGTTTTGAATGCGGTATTTCTTTTGCTAAGTTCAATGACCTTGAAATCGGAGATATTATCAAAGTTACAACAGTTGAACTTGTTGAACGTCAAGAGCTTGTATAGAGGTAATTATGGCTGCATTTCGTAATGAAAAGATAAGAAAAACATTAATAAAGGAAATTTCAGACATAATCCAAAAGAAATTGAACGATTCAAGAATTGGCGGAGTTGTTTCAATAACCGATTTGGAAATTGCACATGATAATTCTTTTGCAAAGGTTTATTATTCAGTTTTTGCACCGGATGATGTAAAGGAAAAAACAGTCGCAGCAATTGAGGAAGATGCACCGAAAATTCGTTATGAAGTTGGACGAAGAATTAGATTACGTTTGACACCTGAACTAAGGTTTATTTTGGATAATTCGATTGAACGTGGTGCGAAAGTTACCGATTTGATTAATAAGATTTCAAAGGGTGAAATAAAGTAGTGTTTGGCTTTTTGAATGTGAATAAGCCTGTCGGTATGACCTCGCATGATGTTATCAGTAGGTTGCGTCGTGTTTTGAAAGTAAAACAAATCGGGCATGCCGGAACGCTTGATCCAATGGCAAGTGGTGTTTTGCCGATAGCTGTTTCTGGTGCGACAAAGTTACTTGATTATTTACCTACGGAAAAAGAGTATGTTGCTGAATTCAGGCTTGGATATGTTTCAGCTTCCTATGATACAGAACTCGAGCTTGAGAGGTTTTCTGATAAAATTTGTCGAAGAGATGATTTAGAGAATGTTTTATTGGATTTTCAAGGTGAAGTTCGACAAAAACCTCCGATTTATAGTGCCATTAAAATTGGCGGAAAAAAATTGTATGAAATTGCAAGAGTGGGTGAAACTGCAGATATTCCGGAACGGACTATTTATGTTTATAAAATTGAACTTTTAAACTTTGATGAGGTAAATCAAACAGGAAAAATTTTGGTAAATTGTTCCAAAGGTACATATATCCGCTCTATTATTCACGATATTGGGCAAAAACTCGGAACAGGTGCTGTTATGTCGGGACTTGAGAGGGTTTTGTCGGGCGGAATGACGGTTGTAAATTCGATGTCTTTGACAGATGATATTACTGTCCAAGATGTAGAAAATAATCTTATTTCTCCTGAAAAAATTATTCCTTTTGAGAAAATCGAAATAACAGATGCAGAGTACCAAAGGGTTAAAAATGGAAATTCGATAACACGAAACGTTGAAAACGGATTCAAATATATTTTTTATAAATCTGAAATTGTTGCATTTGCAGAAAGTTGTGAAAAAGTTGTTAAAATTAAAAAAGTTTTCATTTAATATTTTAAAAATACTGTTTGTGTTAGTACTTTTTACTAATGTCCAAATGGCATTTGCTTCAAGTTGTTATACTTGTGAAAAATATAATCCGACAAAAGGTATGTTTCTTGAAAAAGTTACTGGTGTGGATTTTCTTGAAAGAAAAACTGTTGAAAAATTTGCGGAAGTCTATTTGAGAGCAACTTATAAATCACCGATAAAACTTCAACTAAAAACGAAGAGTGCAAAGGCTCTTAGAAATGGGGAGTTTGAAAAACTTCAAATTTCATCTTCTAAGATAAAATTTGAAGGACTCTCATTGTCTGATTTTAAAGCAGAGAGTATTTGTCCGTATAATAGATTTTTGTATAAGAAAGATTTTATTGGTTTTCCTTATGATATTCCTGTAAAGTTTGAAACAAATTTGTCTAATGATGATTTGAATTATATGACGAGTTACTTTTATTCACAAAACAAAAATTTGTTTACTTATCCGATTGGCAGACATAATGTTGTGAAAGTTAATAATATTTTGTGGAAAATAGAAAATAACAAATTGCGGGTATTATGTGAAATTAGAATGTTTAAAATCAATACAAGAATAACTTTAACAACAGGTATTGCTGTTAAAAACGGACGACCTACTCTTACATATATTTCAGGTGTTGATAGAAGATTGTATAATGATGTAAACAAATTTTTACTTATGCTGACTCAAAATAACCCACTAAATTATACGGTTGAACTTGCCGAAAATGCTAATGGTAAACTGGATTTCACTGATATTTATATTAAGGATAATAAATTGCATATAAAAGGTGTATTTCTAATTCCTAAAAATTGTGTTATAACAAATAAGGTGTAATATGAATAATTTTTCTAAATTTATAGTTTTTATAGTAATTTGTTTGGCGCTTTGGTGGGGCTATGACACTTTTGGCGGCGGAAAATTCAAAATGCCCGTAATAGGTCCTCAAAACGAAGAGGTTGAACAGGTTTCAACTCCGTCAGATACAGAAGAACCTGAACAAAAAGAAGAACCTAAAGAAGAAACACCTAAATCAGTTGAATCTGTTTATATTTACCTTTTGACGACCGATAAAAACGGTACACAATTCTTAAAACCTGTTGCGAGAGAATTGCCGTATGGAAACGATAAACTTTCTTTTGCGGTAAATTCCTTATTTAGCGGTGAAACAAAGTCGGAACGTGCAAAAGGAATTTATTCAGAAATTCCTTCAGCTTCAAAAGTATTATCAATTACAACATCGGCGGATAAAGTTGTTATTAATGTTAATTCTGCTTTTGAAAATGGCGGTGGTTCTGACAGCATATATTCAAGGATGCGTCAGCTTATTAAAACAGCTTTAGCAAACACAAATAAGCCTGTATATCTCTATATAGACGGTAGACAGGCTGATATTATCGGCGGAGAAGGTATCTCTGTTTCACAACCTTTAAGCGAGAAATCATTAGATGAGTAAAGAAAAAAAAGATATTGAATATTATATGAACCTCGATTGGACATTAATCGAGGGTACTGATTTGGATTTTAACGGCAATATTTACCATTATATCGAAATAAAAGAAATACCAAGTTTTGCATTTTGTGCAAAAACACAAGAAGCTGCAAGAGCTAATTACAAAAAACAACTTCGCTGGACTCTTATGGTCATGCTTTCTGATGATGATTGCGAAATTAGAGAACCAGGTGAACCTGATGAAGATGACGTAGACTGGGAATCGATTTGCCCATAACATAGTATTTTCAACAAAAAATGACTTGAACAATTTTCAAGTCTTTTTGCCATATACCAAATGAATTTCTATTCATTTTCGCACATCATAAGCAAATCAACTACGTCACAATCAAAAGCTTTTGCGATTTTATAAAGGTATTCCAAACTTAAAGTTCTACTACCTCTTTCAATCATTCCGTAATATGAAGTAGTAAAACCTGCTTTTTGGGCAATTTCAGCCTGTTTCATGTTAGACGAATTGCGTAAATCTTTTATTTTGTTTAATACTTTTTCTATATATTCTTTTTCCATAACAAAATTATCTTATATCGATAACTGTTAATAGTCAATAACACTATTAGTTTTTTATTTCTTTTTGTAATTATAAATTGTTCATGGTACACTTAAAATATGAGTATAAGTATTTTATTAAATCCGGTAATAATTTCAGTCGTAATTTTATGCATTCTTTGCGTAAGAAAGGTTAATGTCTTGTTGGCTTTGATATTAGCTGCGATAATAGCAGGTGTTATGGCTTATATTCCTATTGACTTGATGATTGCAGAACATTGGTCGTTTTCAGACATTGTATCCCATTTGGCAAATGTACCGTTTGGTGAAATTATGAAAACTTTTGTTTCCGGCATGGGAGGAAATTCAGAAACGGCTTTGAGTTATATTTTATTGGGAACTTTTGCTGCAGCTATGATGCATACCGGTTTAACGAAGGTTTTAGCTGACAGAATTTCAAAAGTTGTTGGAAATAATAAATATTTTTTGCTTTTAATATTGACTGTTATAGCTGTATTTTCTCAAAATCTTATACCTGTTCATATTGCATTTATTCCGATTTTAATTCCTCCTCTATTAGGTTTGATGAACAGATTGGAAATAGATAGACGTGCTGTGGCTTGTGCATTGGCTTTTGGCTTGAAAACTCCTTATATTGTTATACCTGCCGGATTTGGACTTATTTTTCAAGGTCTAATTGCTGATAATTTAACTCGGTATGGTATGCCCGTATCAACAGATGAAATATGGAAATCAGTATGGATATTAGGACTTGCGATGTTAACCGGTCTTTTAATTTCTATTTTTATAACTTATCGAAAGCCGAGAACTTATGAAAATTCGCAAATCGAAGTTTCTGAAGATAATGATTCTCTTGTATTCACGAGAAAACATGCTATAACTTTATTTGCAGCTTTTGTAACGTTTATGACACAAATTGTAACTAAGTCTTTACCTTTAGGTGCAATTGCAGGTTTGACAATTATTTTTGGAACCGGAGTTATAAGTCATGAAAAAACCGACAAAATGATTGATGAAGGTGTAGGTTTGATGGGTTATATAGCATTTGTAATGCTTATTGCAGCCGGATACGCTATGGTATTACAATCAACAGGAAGTGTTGATTCTTTAATAAATGCAATTCAGCCTTTAATGCAGGGAAATAAACTTATAGCTGCTGTATTAATGCTTATTGTAGGGCTTTTTATAACAATTGGAATAGGTACTTCTTTTGGAACAATTCCTATTTTAGCAGTATTGTTTGTTCCTATTTGTCAAAGTGCAGGATTTTCAGTACTTGCAACAATAGTAATTTTGGCTGCTGCAGCGGCACTCGGTGACGCAGGCTCTCCTGCCTCTGATACAACTCTCGGACCTACCGCAGGTCTTAACGCTGACGGGCAACACAATCATATTAAAGATACGTGCATTCCGACTTTTTTGCATTACAATATTCCATTAATAGTTTTTGCTTTATTAGCTGTCGTTATATTTTAATTAATAGCCTTTAAATTTTCTGTTGTAAGTATCTTCAGGATGTGCGGAATTTGACAAAACGATTTCATAATATTCGTTTTTATCAATGTTTACACCCATGTTTTTTATGTTAACTTTTTTTGTTTTTTTTGATTTTTCGTTATTAGATTGCTTGTCCATTTTTTAGTCCGAGATAAATATTCGTTTTTATAACATTACCATATTTATTCGGTTTTGTATAGCTTTTGGCAGATGCAAGCACAATGACACCTCCGGTTACAAAGTAAAACAAAATGGCTGTTAGAAGTGAACATTCTCCTACTGCTAAAAATAAAATTGCTGATATCCAAACCCAATAACAAACTCCTGAAAAATTTATGTCGTGTAAACGTCTTATCGAAAGTAATGATGCTGCTACAAATGACCAAATTTGAAACATTATAAAACATGCTGATAAAATAGACATTGTTACTATCGGTAATATTCCTCTCATACTTCCTGATATTGTTAACTCACCGTTTGAATTATAGCCTATTCCAAAGACCGATATACCAAGTGTCAAAATAAAGGTTGATGTTAGCAGCGTGATTAGTAGCCACATTAACGAAAAATTCAAAAACTCTTTTGACGTTGAACGTCCTCTGAATGAAAAATCACACATAGTTTTAACGAACGATGTTATCATATATATTCTCCTATATTGACTAATTATCGGTCGATGAATGGGTATGTGGGCTTTGCTATGTATATAGTACCCTCTTTTTTTCTTTTTAAACAACAAAACAACTAATAGTGTTATCGCTCGTAAATACAGCTTGTGTATGAACTTGTTTTCGTGACTTCTTTTTGTGTCCAAAATTTAACAACTAATCGTGTTATATACGAAAACATCTCGTTAAAGCGAGATGTTTTTGTGTGTTTTTGTTATGCGACTAATAGTGTTATTGCTCTGCTTGCACGGGGCGAGGGATGTTTTCTTCCGCTATTTTAGAATTGCCATATTTATTGGGACCAAATGTTCCTTTTACAGACATTAAGTATATCATTAAAGATAATCCCATGATGTAACTTATTGTAGTGCAAATTGTTTGATATTTTGGTGGACCGAAGCATATTATTACAGATATAATATAGTAAATAAAATATGCCCAACCGCTGTAATTTAAGTCATGAAACCGTCTTACATAAAGAGCAAGACCTGCTATAAACATCCAAAGTCCAATAATAATTGCAATAAAAAATACAATTACTATGTAAATCAGTAAACCGTTTGGTATGTTAGAAAAGTTAATACTTCCTGTTTGTGCTACAGATTTCTTTATTGCAAACATAATAGGAAAGCTGCAAAATATTCCCAAAATTAATCCGTATAAGAAATTAAATATTATATAATTGATGATTTCTTTTCTTGTAGAACGCCCTTTGAACGTTATGTTTGTCATTATTTCTTTTATGTTTTTCCAAAAGCCCATAAACTCTCCTAATTTGATTCATTCATAGCAGCTTTGAATTTTGCAAGGGCCATCGCTAACGCTTTGTTCTCTGCCTGTATGTTTTTTTGCGCTTCAGGTGAACCTATTCTTGCTTCAAGTCTTTCTTTTTCTGCTTTTGCGACGGTTATATCAATATCTTTACCGTTTTCAGCTTCTTCTGAAAGAATTACTGCTTGGTTATTTGTGAATTGTAAAACCCCGCCAATGATTGCAAAATAATCATTTTTACCGTTAACAACTGTTTTGGTAACTCCGATTGCTAATGCACTCATAAATGGTGTATGGTCGGGAAGAATTCCGAACGAACCATCCATTCCCATACAATAAAGTTCATCAATATCGTTTTCATACACGATTTTTTCGTGAGTTATTATTTTTAAATGTATCTTTTTTTTTGACATTAATTTCCTCTATTTATTTTTGCATTTCTTCTGCTTTTTTAAGAGCATCTTCAATTGTACCGACCATATAGAAGGCTTGTTCCGGAACATTATCGTGTTTTCCTTCGATAATTTCTTTAAAGCCTTTAATTGTGTCTTCTAATTTTACATAAGCTCCGTTAATTCCGGAGAATTTTTCTGCAACGAAGAATGGTTGAGATAAGAATTTTTGGATTTTTCTTGCTCTGTTTACTGTTTCTTTATCTTCTTCCGAAAGTTCGTCCATGCCCAAGATTGCAATAATATCTTGTAATTCTTTATATTTTTGAAGTATTTCGAGAACTTTTCTTGCTGTATTGTAATGTTCTTCTCCTATAATATTTGGATCAAGTACTCGGCTGTTTGAATCAAGCGGGTCAACTGCCGGATACAGACCAAGTGATGCAATTTGTCTTGATAATACCGTTGAAGCATCAAGGTGCGTGAATGTCGTTGCAGGTGCAGGGTCCGTTAAGTCATCAGCAGGTACGTAAATTGCCTGAATTGATGTGATAGAACCTTCTTTCGTTGATGTAATACGTTCTTGAAGTTCTCCGACCTCATTTGCAAGTGTAGGTTGATAGCCTACTGCTGACGGCATACGTCCTAAAAGGGCTGAAACTTCTGAACCTGCTTGTACAAAACGGAAAATGTTGTCAATAAATAACAATACGTCTTGTTTTGAGTAATCACGGAAGTATTCTGCTGCTGTAAGTGCAGATAAACCGACTCTCATTCTTGCTCCGGGCGGTTCGTTCATCTGTCCGTATATTAAGGCAACTTTATCTATTACTCCTGACTCTTTAAATTCATTCCAAAGGTCATTACCTTCACGAGTTCTTTCTCCAACACCGCCAAAGACCGAAACACCGTTGTGGGCCATTGCTATGTTGTGAATCAGTTCTTGTATGAGAACTGTTTTTCCAACACCTGCACCACCAAACAAACCTACTTTTCCCCCCTTTTGATATGGTTGGATAAGGTCAATTGCTTTTATGCCTGTTTCTAATATTTCTATTTCTGTGTTTTGTTCTGTTAATGTTGGTGCATCTCTGTGAATAGGAAGTTTTGTTTCTGTATTTATTTCTCCTGCGTTGTCAACAGGGTCTCCAAGTACATTTAAAATTCTGCCTAAAATTGGTTGACCAACCGGAATTGAAATCGGATTTTGCGTATCTTTTGCAACCATTCCTCTTTGAAGTCCGTCAGTTGATGACATTGCTACAGAACGAACTTTGTTTTCACCGAGATGTTGTTGAACCTCTGCAATAATTTTTACTCCGTCATTGTTATGAATCTCAAGTGCATTATATATTTTCGGAAGATTTCCGTTTTTAAATTCGACATCGATTACAGGTCCGATAATCTGCGTAATAATGCCTTCATGTTCTGTTAATGTTGTCATTTTTTCCGCCTCTTTCAGTCATCACTTTTCGTTTATTATACATTAAAATTTTTATTATGCCCATTTTTATTAATTTTTATAAATTATTACCCATTTTCCTAATGAAATGAGTAAAAAATGTTTGTATTATTTCTTTATGTTTGATAACGATTTTTATAAATCTTTAAAATTACCCTCTTTTGTTCCAAAACCTGTAGTCTTTAAATATGTTTGGACAATTTTGTATTTTTTGATGTTTTGTTCACTTTTATTGATTTTGTTCGGAGAAAACGGTAATCTAAAATTGTATGCTTTAGCCCTATTTCTATTACAACTTTTTTTGAATATTCTTTGGCCGGTTGTGTTTTTTTTGTGCGAAAATATTAGATATGCTTTATGTATTGCGTTAGTATTGGCTTTTACTGTTGGGCTTTGTGTTCTGTTCTTTCTGAAAATCTCGGTTTTGGCTGCTTTTTTGTTTTTTCCTTATTTTATTTGGACTCTGTTTGCAGTGTTTTTAAATTATGCACTGCTTAGATACAATACTTGAATAATTTAATGTACTCTGTTAAAATTTTCGCATAAGGAGTACTAATCATGGATTCAAAAAATATTTTAAAAGCTAATAAGTGGTTTTTATTAGCAGCTTTAATTTCGTCTGTTGTGACTATTTTATATATTATTTTTACAGGTGCCTATCTGCAAGAAAAAGGAGCTCTTGATATTCTTTATACTTTGAATTCTCTTACTCCCGGACGTATTGATTCTTCCGGTTTTTCTATAACTGCGATTAAACTGCTTCCCTTGCAAATAATTGGATTATTTTCTGCTAATAAAATGGTTGCAATCAATTGGATTGCCTCTTGGATATTTGTTCCTGTGTTGTTGTTGTTTGCAAGTTATAAATTGGCTGCTAAATCAAAAAAATATATATTTTTTGTTTTTCAGTTGAGTCTTTATTCTTTATTCGTTTTTCAATCTTCTGCTTTTTTGGCTAACAGCGTGTATAACACTCAAATAATATCTCTCTTTTTGTTTCTGTTGTTAATTCAGTATTTGAATTCGGATATAGATTATTCTTTGAAAGATTATATTTGTATTGGGCTTTTGTTAGGTTCTCAGTTTCTTTCAGCCATCGGTTGGTGTATATTGCCTTGTCTTGTGTATTCTGTTTCCATTTGGGTGTACTATGCATTTGTTCGTGATAATAAAATAAATGCTATTAATCTTGTTTCTTCATCTGTAATGTTTTTGTCTTCTGTTTTTAATTTCTTTTTTGATTTTAATTATAGAAATTGGTTTTATAAAGATTATGCTGATATTTTACAAGGTCAGTTTTCAGGTGCCTTTTTTCAAGAATCTGCTCTGTTTCTTCTTTCTTTAATTCTTATTGTATATGCTATGTTTTTTGTAAGAAATACATTCAAGAAAAAACATTTTTTGATCTTTGCACTTTTGTATCTTGTACTATTTGTGCATTTTATTATTAATCCTACTGAGAGAATGCTATTTTCTGATTCTGATACGAGTTTTTGCATTAATTATTTGTTGCCTTTGGTTGTAAGTTTATTTGCTGTCTGTGTTCCATACTTTACGTTTTTTGAATGTTTGAATGATAAAATTTCTAATAAATTTATTGGATCTTTCAATCTTAGAAACTTTTTTATTGAAAATAAAGATAAAGTTGTTATTGCTTTATTGATATTTAATTCCTTGTTTTATTTACTTTCTGGCGTTTTAGTTTTCTTAAAGAATAAGTTTGTATTTGAGTTGATTTTTTCATCTCTTATTTTGTTTTTACTTTCTTCCTATATGTTATTTGATTTTTTGCAGGTATCAAAATTAAATGATAAAAATGAAAAGATAGAATATTTGAAAGGCTCAATAAAAACATTAATTATATTCTTTTTGTATTTCTTATTTTCTTGTTTCTTTTCTGTAGATTCATATTCTCTTGCGATAAATATATCTTATTCTCTTGTTTTAGTTTTAACTTGTGTTATATTGGGATCTTATTTGAAATTTATCACTCAACAAGATAATCAAGATGGGCAAAACAATCAAGAAGAGCAAGAAGAGTCTTCTGTTTTGAAGAATATTATCTCTGTCACTTGTGTTGAGATTGTCTGTATTTCTCTCTTTCTGTGTTTTGCAACTGCTTCATGGTCAAATGAATTTGATTTAATAAAATCAAAATTGAGTAATTCAACGACTGCGTTGTATGTCAAAAAGCAAAACGATTGGGTTGAAAATAAATATTATTTCAACGAAGCAATATTAGATTTACCTCTTTCGATAGTTTTATCTAAGGATTATGAAGTGAAAAAAGTTGTTATTATGCACAATCCTGATGAGGAAAACAAATTTCCTTTGAATGAAACTTATACATTTGATGACAGAATATATATGCCTTGGCAGACTATTGATTTGAAAAATAAATATTGGGATTTGAATTATATTTGGTCTGAAATTGATAAATATAAGCAAGAACATGGCATTTAGTTGTTTTTATTTTATAATGCAGAAAGTACTTCCTTTAATGTTTTAGGAAGTGCTTTTGGGTTTATAAATTGATAATAAAAATTGATTTTATTTTATATCCTTTGTATATTTAATACGTTAAGAGCATTATAATTTAATGAAATCGGAGCAAAAATGAAAGTCGTAATATTGGCAGGAGGGCTTGGTACAAGATTAAGTGAAGAAACTGTTTTAAAGCCAAAGCCGATGGTTGAAATCGGGGAAATGCCGATTTTGTGGCACATAATGAAGATATATTCTTATTACGGATTTAATGATTTTGTTATTTTAACAGGTTATAAGTCGCATATAATAAAAGAATATTTTATTAACTATTATAATCACTATTCTGATATTACGGTAGATATGGCAACAAATACGGTAGAAGTTCATAAAACAAGAAATGAACCTTGGAAAGTAACTATCCTTTACACCGGAAAAGATACAATGACCGGAGGAAGGATAAAAAAAGCTCAAGATTATATTGGAAATGAACCTTTTATGCTTACATACGGTGATGGTGTTTCGGATGTAAATATAGATGAACTCATTAAAAATCATAAGGAATCAGGTAAAATAGTTACTATGACTGCTGTTCAACTTTCAGGCAGATTTGGTGCTTTGGTAATAAAAAATGATAATATGATTACTTCTTTTATGGAAAAGCCAAAAGGAGAAGAAAGTTGGATAAACGGAGGATTCTTTGTTTGTCAGCCGGAAGTTTTTGATTATATTCAAGATGGTGATAGTACAATATTTGAAAGAGCTCCTTTGGAAAATCTTGCAAAAGATAAACAATTAAACGCATATAAGCACAGTGGTTTTTGGAAACCTATGGATACTTTGCGTGATAAAATTGAATTGAATGAATTATGGGAATCAAAAAAAGCCCCTTGGGCAAAATGGGTAAAATAAGATGTTTAGAGATTTTTATAAAGGGAAAAAAGTTTTTGTAACAGGGCATACAGGGTTTAAAGGAAGCTGGCTTACCTTGTGGTTAAAGTCTATGGGAGCGGAAGTTCTCGGGTATTCTTTAGAACCAAATACTCAGCCTTCAATGTTTGAAGAATTGAGGATTTATGGTCAATGCAGAAATGAATTCGGAAATATTTTAGATTATAAAAAATTACTTTCGGCTATGAAACAATTTAAAC
>JBJEGN010000098.1:0-7497 GCA_051875105.1 Candidatus Gastranaerophilaceae bacterium | reverse complement strand
GAGTGTATTTATCATCGTCATTATGCTCTAATTCTTCGTCAAATGATTTGACCATGTGATTTATTGTGGAATCTCCTGATAATATAAACTCTTCATGATTTCCCATAAGTGCTATTACTTTATCTGATCCATATGTATCCTGAAGGCACATAATTTTATCTAACACCCCGTAATTATTATACCCACCATGAACATAGTCACCTAACAAACATAGCATTGTATCAGGTTCATCTAAATGATCTATTATCAATGACAGTGCTTTTTCAAATTCGTCCAAACAGCCATGAATATCTGAACAACAATAGATTTTCAAATAAACATCTCCCTTAAATTAACTAATACTATTTATTTCCACCTAATCAATTCAGATTTAAGTATTTATAATAAATATCAACAATAAAAATCTTCTAAATCATCTAATCGAATTGCTCCTAAAAGTCCACAGTAGTTAACACCACAGTTTATGGCTATATGGTTGTTGTTTATGTAAACCGAATCAACAGGATTGCTTTTGTTTAAAATTTTGAGCAGCATAATGCCGTAGATTAATTAATAAATTTTTACAACACCAATCTTTTACAAGCTATATAATATCATAATAATAAAATCCAAAATATTTCCGAACGGAATTAACAAAAAATATGGTGCTGATATAATTGCAGTTAATAATGAATATAGTTTCTTTTTTTCTGATAAATCAAGATTGTTAAATATAAAAAATCTGCAAAGTAAAAATATTATTACGGACGATAAAAATATGGTTGAAACAGTAAATAATATACTCTGTAAATCTGAATAGTCAGTTACTGTTGTTATCATATATATAAATAATGTAAAAGAATTTTGTACTGCATATTTAATGGATTCACCAAAAATGACAGGAAATAATATCGAAAAAATAAATGTTGAAACCGTTTCAGCTAAAAAACAAGTGCCTAAAATTTTCCAGAGCATCTTATTGTATTCACCACTTAGAAGTGGCTTTTGTAATTTGGAATTAATTATAAATACGGATACGCAATTTGCCAAAATTGTTTCCAAGAATGCTATAACTATTGCAAAAAGCAGTGTAATAATCGGAGAATATATGTAATGCATCATAATTTCACCTCTGAACTTTTATCGAGCAATAATTTTATTGCAAATTGGATATATAAATAAATCAGAATTTAAACAAAGTAGGAGAAATCAGGAAATAGTATGGAGCAGTCATTAATACAAAAATAAGCAGAGTACAAATTTTTTGCTTTTTTGTTAGGTCTGGATTTCTGAATATTGTGAAATAATCAAAAAACAGGCTGATTAGTGCTGATATTACAATTGTCACCAAAACAAAAATAAATGTAATGAAAAATGAATCTTGATTGGAATAATCAGGCGCCCAAACAAATGAAAAAACATTCAGATTAAAATACTCAAAATAGTCTTCAAATTCTGTAAAATAGCTCGGTGTCTCAATTACGCACCGAATAAAGCTAAACACAATCATACTAAAAACTGCTATTAGATCGGCAAATATTCCATTGCGGTAAAGCTTGTTTCTGATTTCTTTATCAATTATTTTTTCTTTAAACAAAGCGTTATCCACCCATTTTGCCAACAGCACTAAAAGATATTTTGGCAAAAAAACGAAAATAAGAAAAACAGGTAATATAAATAAAATCATATCCATAGTAAAATCACCTTTCACTTTTCAAGTTCTATTAAATTGCAATCTGCTCAATGAAAAATCCTTTTGCCCAACTATTAGCAACACCTCTCGGAAAAACATATTCAATTTTATAACAATAAACATAGTTTTTGGTTGCTAATATATTTGATAGCTAAAAAACTAACAGTGGAACGGAACCGAAATCTTATGCTTACTTGCATCTGTAATTGTAAGCTAATTGCCAAAAATTGCATCCTTATGATAATATTATAACATTTACAAAATTTATGGCAATAATTTTGAATAAAAATGTTATACAAACTAAGATAGGATACATTGTATACATTACATAAACTTACCAAACAAATTTGTTTATTTGTTAGCAACAATTATTATGTTTAAGCTCATTTTAAAGGTAACCGTCAAACGACTTACCTCTAAAAAGCACTCGGCAATCTATGATGCCGGGGTTAATCGATATACACCGTCGAGGACTTCCTCACAAGCTCTTGTCATTCTGCCGGTATTTTTTCCATTAAAAAAACTTCCCTTCAAACTTTAATTTTTCTATTTCCATTATCGCTTGAAAGGAAGTCTATTATTCACTTTTACACAAACTTTTCGGCGGTTTCTTAACAAGCGGCAGCGACTCAAACTGTTGTTTGTATTTTATGATGGGAAAACATATGTATTACTAATAAATTCCAAGCTTCATCTTTGCCCAGCTTCCAAATGATTTTAGTTTATTGATTCCTGCTCTACAAGCGTTTTTAATTCCCGTACGGATAGCTTTGACTCCATTATAAATCGTTTCTCCAAACTTTGAACCGGCTATATTACCAACAAGACCGCCTACAAGACTGCCCACTGCCGGACCGACAATGGGTATCCAGCTCAGGGCGGCGGCTCCTATGCTTGCGCCTGCAGCTCCCCATCCGAGACCGAAAACCAAAGAGGCGGAGGTTCTCTCTATCTGATTTATTCCCTGTGAGATAGTTATTTCACCCGTTGCAACTTTAGATAGAATTTTAACACTTTCAATGCCTGTACAGGCGATACTTGTAATTATACCGGCAGGGGTTCCTTTTGGTATAAGACGAATAAAGCCTTTTTCACAGGCAACCTGCAAAGCACCTGCTGCCGCTGTCTTTACGCCTGCATCAGCTCCGGTTTTCAAGGCGAGCTCCACCGTGCTGTCAACATCAATTCCATCGCCCTTGATTGCCTGTGCGGCGAGGGAAAAACCGGTTGTTATAGCTGCGGATTGTAATCCCATAAGCCCTGCGTTTTTTCCGATTTGCAAAGCTAAATCTTTTGTCTTGAATGTATTCCAATCCGTTTTTATGGATTGTCCGTCCTTCTGCGCCTTTAATTGCAATTCCTTTGCCTGCTCTTTTGAAAGCTTGTTGCTGGTTACGGGAACCTTATCAGTTCCGCCTATCTGTGATACAACTGTCTTTCCGGGGAATGCCTTTTTTACCGCTTCAACTTGATCGGGCGGAACAACAATCTGCTGATTTGGGTATTTTGTCACATCACCGTGATCACGAAGAAGTTTTATTGTTTCCTGAGCATTTTTGCCGTATTTTACCTGATACTTATGTACTGCACCTGCTTTTGGATTTGCAGTATCGGTAATAACAATATCAACCGAGTTTTTACCATAGGTTTCTCCCGGTTCAGGGACTTTTACTTCAGCACGATATTTGCTGTTTTTCAGCGCTGCGTTTGCATTAAATGTATTTACGTGATACTGCTCTGCGATAAATCCGTCAAGATTCATATTTTGGCTTATCTGAGTATGACCGCTCGATTGGGTGGAAATTGTGCGTGCCATCTGTCTGTTTGCGTTTGTCAGTGTTTCATTGATATTATTCAGATAATTACCGTATTGATTAACAGCTACTCCCGACGAGGCTTTTGCAATTTTGCCTGCAAGCCACTGTTCATGGTTAATTCCGCTTTTAGCGGCATCGTTTACAGATTGAAGATTATCGTCATATTCCTTAATTGCTTCAACGCTTTCGTGTGCCGACTTACGGGCATCTTCGTCTGAAATATCAGGCAGTTCTTCTCTTAACTGTTGCGATAACCATTCTTCGTCACTGACACTTTCACTTTTGGAAGAATATGATTTTATGAATTTTGAAAGCAGTCTTTTAAATTCAATAGCCTCTTTTTCGGTTAATTCTTCAAATTGAGGCTCTGTATTTTTGTCTATTTCCATAAGAATATCTCCTCGTTATCTTGAAGCATTTTTTAATTTGCGTTTTTCATATTCACTCATCATTTTATCAAGCGATTCTTTCATAATAACCGACAGGGAATTTGTGTTGCCGATAGCCTTGAGAATATGCTCTGTACTAAGGGATTCAGCTCCTTCAATAAAGGCATACTCAACTGCGTCTTTTACAACACCTTCAATATCAGCACCGCTGTAACCCTTTGTTCTTTCAACAAGCCGGTCAATGTCTATATTTGCAAGGTCTTTTTTACGCCTTTTTGCAATATGAATCTCAAAAATTTTTCTTCTCTCATTATCGTTGGGCAATCCGACAAAAAAGATTTCGTCAAAGCGTCCTTTGCGCAATAATTCCGGAGGCATTTTTGTTATGTCGTTTGCTGTAGCAACCACAAATGTTGTGCTTGTCTTTTCCTGCATCCAGGTGAGAAATGTACCGAACAGTCTGTTTGTAACCTCGTGTCCGTTGTCACTGCCTATTCCGGCAAAGGCTTTTTCCAGTTCATCCACCCAGAGTACGCACGGTGAAATTGCTTCGGCAAGGTTTATTGCTTTGCGTAAATTGGATTCACTCTCTCCGAGATATTTGCCCATCAGCTTTCCCACATCCAAGCGAAGAATAGGCACTTCAAACAGACTTGCCGCAGACTTTGCACATAAAGATTTACCGCATCCAGGAACACCGGCAATCAATACTCCCTTTGGCATATCAACACCGAAGTTTTCTGCTTTTTTAATATTTTTTATAACAACAGATTTTCTTTTGAGCCATTCTTTTAGGTTTTCCAGTCCGCCGATATCATCAATTTTTTCCTTTTGCGGAATCATTTCAAGAATACCGGATTTTAAAATCATCTGTTTCTTCTGCTCAAAAATCAAAGACAAATCCTTTTTGGTAAGTCCTCCGTCTTCTGATACAGCCAACGCCAGCATATTATTGATTTCAAACTCGGACAGACCCTTAAAGGCGGTTGCAAATTCCTCAAGCAGTTCTTCGTCAAGCGGATCAAGTTCGTTTTCGCAAATGAATTTGTTAATTATATTGCAGATATCATCATAGCTCTGATAGTCGGTTTCAAGAATGGTAATGAACTTTTCCAATTCAACCGGTATTTTTACTATGGGTGAGATCAGAATAATACAGCATTCAAGACCTGCGCTTATCCTGTTTGCTGTTTCTTTAATGAGTGCAATGACCTCCGGATTTTCCAAAATCACGTGTGCGTCCTTTATCACAAAAATTGTTCGCTGTAAATCATTGTCAAACGAAAGCTTAGTATTCAGAACAGCTTCAATATTTGGATAATCACCTTTATTTGGCGGTGTGAGCCATTCGTTATTTGCGGTTGAGTACTCTCCGAAGCCTGACGCTATACTCCAGGTTGCAACGGTTCTGCGATCAGCAATTTCTCTTATCATTTTTTCAATTTTAGATTCTTCAAAGCTGTTTATATACAGAATCGGAAAGCCTGTGTCTAAATAGCGTGATAAGTTTTCTTTTAAAGTCATTTTGTTTTTCCTTTCTTTTACAGACAGCAAACTGCGGTGTTGTTGATTTAAATTGAATAAAAAGGATACTGCTTTTATTCGCTTTTGGAAATTAATACAGGATTCCAATCTTTAGTTATATCAACTCTGTACACTTTAGATTGATCAGTAAAATCATACAAATAATTTCCAACTACTCTTGTATTTGTTGCTCGACTAAGTGCTCGTGAAAATGCACAGAATAAATTTGGCGTCATACCTACTGTTGCAGATTTATTATGCTCGTTATTTATACAAAAGTTATGTGTTTTTGTGTTTTTTGATTCCATATCAAAAATATAAAAATCGTTATTTCCGTTGTTCTGAATATTTTCGAATATCAGATATTTTGATTTATTTTGTACCCTTGTATCATAAAACATATATATTTGTCCGTCTGTTGATACTTTTAGGTATTCATTTGCTGTACCGTCAAGCTTAACGCCTATGAGCTTATAAACACTTGAATTACGATAAAATATAAACAATTCGTCTTTGTACCACACCATTTTGGCATTGGGTAGATCTTCATAATTGCCGAATATGTTTATTGCTTTCGTTTCTTTTGTGTTTACGTCATATACATTTATGAAATTTTCACTCTCGTCTATATAAAAAATATGGTCACCGGTATGATAAACAATATCATTATCATACCAATCATATATGTGGCATGCTGTTTCTTCTGATTTTTTAGTTTCCATATTTAGTAATATTGGACTACTGTCTTCATCAAAGCATAAAAGTTTTTTATTATCTAAAACAAATTCGTATTTGTTATTATATTCATCTATAAAATATGATTCATCTTGTGGAATATTAATTCCTTCATAAAGATATTCCTCTTTGCGGCTGTCAACATCATAAAAATATCTGTCGCCGTAACTATCTTTTATTAAAATAGTATTCTCGTATGAATATATTACTTCAACATCCTCCTCATCATCAAACTCGGATGACGGTATATCAAAGGAAAAATATTCGTCGGTCTTTTTGTTCCAGACTTTGAATCTTTTTCTCATATCACCGGCATTTTTGTTTTTGAAAAATTCTTGATAATGAGTTTTTTGATGAACAAAAGCTCCGGAATCTCCTGTCCACACAACATAGTCTTTTAACTCAGCGTATACCGAACCTACAATTAAATCGGCAAGCTCCGACGGAATGCCCGAAGTCTGCGGCGGAGTATAGGATGTATCCGGCTTAGTATCGGCTTTTTCTGCGGCTTTGTTTTTGAAAGCTCCTTCCACATTCGCTTTTGCAATTACAACATATTCGAGGTTGCTTTTTGATTTCGGTATTCTGAAATCGCCCTTGCAAAGGTATATTTTCTTTACATCTCTGTCGTACAAGTCGGCAAGCTCCTCTTGATTGAATGCAACGAAATCAATATTTTTAATGATTTGCTCATCATCCGTATACTGCTTCAGCTTTGCAATTCGTTCATTCCTTCTTGCAATTTCCTCAGGGTCAATTTCTTCTTCTTCGTACTCAACGCCGAAAATTTCGCAAATATGCTTTGCAAGCTCCGGATCATTTTTATCCAATTCCGATATCCTTTCGGCTTCATCCTCGTACCATCTTGCGTCCAGCCATTTTTTGAGTTTTCCGTCAAGAAAATAACCAACAACCTTTTCGGTATCAAAGTTATCTACTAAGTCCCTCATTGTCCTTGCTTTGATACCGTTTTTCATTTCTAATGGAAATTTAACTGCCATAAAATCAGTCCCCCTTGTTTTTATAATATTTTTCTTTTAAATTTACAGCGAATATTGTTTGTAATGTTTTAAAGCTGATGATTTGATCAAAGGCAATTTTTCTTATTTTCGCCAAGGAAAAGTCCTGTGCCGCAATCAGATAAAACCCGTTGTGTTCGCATGAAATCTTAAGCGGAGATACATTGTTAATATCGGGCTTACCGCTGTTACCTTGTGTCTGAATCTCAATATCACGCCCTGATTCCAATACGGCAAAAAGATCTCCTACAAATTTTAAAACTGCATTTTTTGTTTCGGATTCATATTCGCAGATATCATAATTAAGATATTTATTAATTATTTTTGCATTGTGCGGATCA
>JBJEGN010000097.1:0-30263 GCA_051875105.1 Candidatus Gastranaerophilaceae bacterium | reverse complement strand
AAAACGAAATGAAAGATTTTTTAGGCGATGATGTTTTCTCTATGGAAACATTTGTATCAGTAGTTGAAAGTGCGGTAGATGAGGCATTAAACAATATTGAGACAGGAGAAAGCAAGTCAGAAGTAGCAGATACGGATGATGATATAAGTTCAAATCAAAACAGTATTAAGACGAAGACGTATAAAACAGGGGATATAGAATCTGCCACGGTAGAGAAAGATGCAGACGGAAACATAATATCGAAGACGTATGTAAAGGCAGACGGGAGTACAGTAGTTAATAAGTATGAAAACGGAGTAAAGACGAGTCAAGAGACGACGTATGCAGACGGAAGCAAGACATCAACAGAATTAAAGTATGATGAAAGCGGAAAGAAAATAGGAGCAACGACAGCAAGGTATGATGATAAAGGAGGATTGCAGACATTAACAGAAGCTGACTATGATCCGGAGACAGGCAGAAAGACGCATGCAAAGACGACATTAGCAGACGGAAGCATTCAAGGGGAAGCTGATTATGAGTATAAAGAGAATGCGGACGGAACATATGAAGAATTAAGATATCAAATAGGCTCAGACGGAGAAAGGACATTAACGACAACAACAACATATAGTAAAGAAGGCAATGCCCAAAGTGCAAAGGATCATATAAATAACACGACAGAGACATATGAGACGGATGATACAGGCAAGATAGTTTCATCTACGGTGAAGTCGCAGGATGGAACTGTATTGTCGGAGGATCAACTTGATGAAAACGGAAATGTGTTAAAACACATTAAATATACGGCAGATGGTCAAATTGCATCGGAGACGAGTTATACATATTACGATAACGGAGCTGTTAAATCAGAAGAAACAAAGACGTATGTAGTAGAAACAAAAGCTGCTTCTGCTAATACTGAAACAACAGAAATTCTGACAGGTCCTCAAAATCCTGGTGATTATGATCCGACACAAGAAGGTTTTTCCGGTACGGGAGAGCTTCCATCAGCCGTTAAGTCAGCATTAGATCAAAAACTCGGTGCAGGGTTCTCTGATAAGCTCGAGCATATAGCTCAAAAACTGAATTGTAATCCTGAGGACTTAGTTGGGGTTATGTATAGTGAGTCAGGATTAAATGCAAGTGCATATAACAGCAACGGAGGTGCAACAGGATTAATTCAATTTATGCCGTCTACTGCAGCTGCATTGGGTACTACTACAGAGGCTTTAAGCAATATGTCCCCTGTTCAACAGTTGGATTACGTTGACAAATTCTTTGATATGGTAAAAGGCAACAAATTTGGAAGCGGTGAAAAACTTAATGCCGGTAACTTATACGGATTGGTATTCTTACCTGCATACGCAAAAAATGATGTATTATGCACAAGTTCATCGGGATATTATTCAGGAAACAGAGGACTTGATTTAGACGGTGACGGAGCAATTACAAACAAAGATTTGACGAACAGAGTTCAAAATAAATATAAAGAATTCTGTCGTTCGATGGGCGTTTCTGTTTAGTAGATAATATTTGTAAGAAAGTAAAAAAATGGGGCTTTAATCAGCCCCTTTTGATTAATCCCTTAATCTCATTTGCATTTAATTTGAAAAACTGTTTATGCTGAAACTTTTTGTTTTCTTCTGCTTGCAAAACCGTGGTTCAAAGCGTATAAAACAGCTTGAGTTCTGTCTTTAACCTGCAATTTTTGGAAAATGTTATTAACGTGAGTTTTTACTGTTGTTTCACTGATGAATAACAATTTTGCAACATCTTTGTAGTTATGACCTTGAGTTAACATATCCAAAACTTCTTCTTCTCTTGAAGTTAAATCAGCTAAAGCACTGTCTTCTATTTTTGTTTCCTTTGATGTGTCTTTGAATGATTTTTGGAAATATTCGAAAAATCCTGTTGTAAGACCTTGCGGAAGATAAATTTTACCTTGAGCAACTTCGTGAATAGCTCTGATTAATTGAGAAGATGCCATTGTTTTTAAAACGTACGCTTTAGCTCCAACTTTCATCGCTCTGAAAATTAAGTCAGCATCATCATAAGCTGTTAAAGCTATAACTTTTACATTTGAATTCATATTTTCAATTTCTTGAATTGTTGATAAACCGTCTTTTTCCGGCATATTCATATCAACAATAACCATATCCGGTTGATATTTTTTAATGAGGTTGATTGCGATATTAGCATTAGTTGTTGCAGCTACTACGTCAATATCGTTTTCAAGATTGATAAGCTCACGAACACCCATCAAATGATCATAGTTATCATCAATCAACAAAATTCTTGTTTTTGTATTAAAGTCATTACAGCTTATCATTTCGTACCCCTTTTTATTTCCCCTTACTTACATTATCAGAATACATGCCTTTCGATTGTTTAACATCAATACAAATATCAAAATTACGGCAAATAGGTTAGAACAAAATATCTAAACCTCTGGGTTTAGATGCCATTGAAATCCATGATATGATTATGTTTCTGACTTTAATAGCTTTTTGAATAAATCAACTATATAAATTATTTTTTAAAAATTTGAATACTTTTATTAAATCTTGTAAGATGTTTAAAAGAGTCATCAAAATCAGTTTATGGCAGGATAAAATGGAAAAATTTTTGAAAAAATTATCGTATATATTGGGAATTTTAATTGTTTTTGGTTTTTTGATATACTATGTTTCATTGTCTTTTGGTGACAGGATTTTATGTTTTTATGCTGATAAATTATTTAAAGAAGATGATTATTCCTCTGCATATTCCGTTTACGATTTTGTCAGCACTTACAAACCAGAAAATGCTGATTATCAGTACAAAAAGACATTGTGTCTTTCTAAAATGCCGCTTTCATACTCTGTTCAAAAACAGCTTGTTGAAATTGCTCAAAAAGATGACTGTTCTGCTTCTGAAAAACTTGCAACTGATGTTATTTTGAATTTTAGAAAAAAAATATATCAAAAGTTTGGACCAATTTATACAAAAGATGCTCTGTATGAAGGAGTTGTTCTTCGTTGGAGCAAAAATTCTTTTCCGTTAACAGTTTATATTGAAAAATCTAAAGATGCTCCTCAATATTATTATGAACAGGCTGTAAAATCTTTTGAAGATTGGCAAAGAGAAACAGAGGATTTCGTTAAATTTACGCAGATAAATAACTCTGCAACCGCAAAAATAACAATCAAGTTTTACGGTTCGGCTGAAAATACTCAAACTTCCCGGAAAAATGAATATAAAGCCGCAATTACTTCTCCTGTTATTGAAAAAGACAAAATTCTTAAACAGATGATGATAAATGTTTTGGTAAAAAAAGATTCCGGTGATTTTTTCTCTCCCGAAGAAATTAAAACGGTTATAACTCATGAAATTGGGCATGCTTTGGGGCTTTGGGGACATTCTTCCGATAATCAAACGATTATGTATTATTCCCTCGATAATCCTTATGACTACTACGAAAAAAGAATTGATACATCTTTAAATGAAAAAGATCTTGCGACTTTAAAAGTTTTATATTCTTTAGCTCCTGATATAACCGACAATCCGGAAGAATTTAAAATGAGAGAAAGATATTTATATCCTCCTATGCTTTTCAGTCCTGTTGATGATGTTAAAAATAAAACACTTTCCAAAGCAGAATCTCTTTTGAAGGAACATCCTGATGATATGCAATATGCTTTGTCTTTGGCTGATGCGTATAATCAAAATGGTAAATATCAAGATAGTATAAATCTTATGATTTTTCTTTTGGATAGAACATCTGATAAATATTTATCAGGTCTGCTTTGTTATAATATTGCAAATAATTATATTAGTTTGAATGACTTCGAAAATGCATTGTATTATGCAAAAAAAGCTTTCTCTTTTTCAAATAGTCTTGATAATAGAACCTTAATTGCGTACATAAAATATTGCAAAAATGATTTAGACTCCGCAGAAAAAGAATTTATATACATTCTTGGAAAAAATCCTTCTCAAACCGATGCTGCACTTGGTCTTGCTGATGTTTATATAAAGAAAAAACAATACTTTAAAACAAGAGAAGTTTTAAAACATTTAATCAAATATAATCCGGATATAGTGAACGACAAGTCTTTCAATCCTTATAAGATATATGTTTTATTCTGAAATTAAAAATCCGTAAGATTGTTTTTATAGGCTTTTGATTCAATCAAAACTGATAAAACTGCAATATCCGCAGGTTTAACTCCGCCTATTCTTGCTGCTTGCCCAAGGGTAACCGGTCTGATTTTATCAAGTTTCTCTTTTGTTTCTGTTGAAATGTGTTGAATTTTTTTGTAATCTATATCTTGCGGAATTTTTATCCTATCTGCTTTTGATGACATTTCAACCTGTTCAAGTTGTCGTTTAATATATCCTTCGTATTTTATTCTTATTTCTGTTTGTTCGCCGATTTCAAATGAATAATCCAAATCCGCAGTGGTTTTATCGAGTTTTTTCAGAAGTTCATAAGATATATTAGGTCTTTTTAAAAGTTCAAACATTCTTATACCTTCAGAAATATGTTCTCCTACTTTTGCAAGTTCATTGTTGATTTCATCGGTTGCACTTATTTTTGTGATTTTAAGTCTTTCTATTTCACTATTAACAGTTTCTGCTTTTTTAAGGTATCTGTTATATCTTGCTTCATCTGCCAAACCTTGTTTGTAGCCGATTTCTGTTAATCTTTCATCTGCGTTATCCTGACGTAAAATTAATCTGTATTCAGAACGAGATGTCAGCATTCTGTATGGTTCATCAATATCTTTTGTTACCAAATCATCAATTAATGTGCCAATGTAGGATGATTCTCTTGATAAAATCATCGGTTCTTTGTTTCTTAAATAATTAACTGCATTAATTCCTGCAACAAGCCCTTGTGCTGCAGCTTCTTCATAGCCGCTTGTTCCGTTAATTTGTCCTGCAAAGAACAAACCGTCCGCATTTTTGCTCATTAATGAGTGTGTTGTTTGAATAGCCGGAACATAATCATATTCAACTGCATAAGCCGGTTTGATAACGTGAACATTTTTAAGTCCGGGTAATGATTTCAACATTTCAAGTTGAACAGGTGCAGGTAAACTTGTCGAAAATCCGCCTACATACATTTCATAAGTGTTTTTGCCCTCAGGCTCAAGGAAAATATGATGCGACGGATTATTTACAAATCTGACTATCTTGTCCTCTATCGACGGGCAATATCTCGGACCACGGGCATGGATTTTGCCAGAATACATAGGTGATTTATCAAGATTATTCAAAATAATTTCTTTTGTTTTATCCGTTGTTCTTGTTAAATAGCAAGGATATTGTTTTCTGACAGGTCTGTCAGGTAAAAATGAAAAATGATGTAAAACTTCATCACCTGGTTGAATTGTTGTTTTTGAAAAATCTATTGTTCTTGCGTCAACTCTTGCAGGAGTACCTGTTTTTAATCTCCCGATTTTTATGCCGAGTTTTTGAAGTGATGCTGACAATCCTTTTGCACTTGCTTCTCCCAATCTTCCAAATTGGAAAGATTGTAAACCTACCCAAATTTTTGCTTCTAATGATGTTCCTGTTGTCAAAATTACAGCAGGAGCATAATATTCAAGCCCAAATTCATCTTTTATTCCTTGAACTTTACCGTTTTCAACCATTAATTCTGTTGCACAGCATTGTTTTAGTGAAATATTTTCTTCACTTTCAATTAAATGCCTTACAAATAAAGAATATTCTTTTTTATCTGATTGTGCTCTTAATGCTCTTACGGCAGGACCTTTTGAGGAATTAAGCATTTTCATTTGCATATAAGTTGCATCAGCAGCAATTCCCATAATTCCGCCAAGAGCATCTGTTTCTCTTGTTAAACAAGATTTTGCTGGACCTCCGACGGCAGGGTTACAAGGCATTAAAGCTATGTTATCCAAATTTAAAGAAACCGCCAAAACCTTTGCACCCATTTTGGCTGCTGCTATTGCCGCTTCACATCCGGCATGTCCTAATCCTACTACTATTACATCATACTTAAACATATCTTTATTTTAATACAAAAAACTTATTATATCGACAAAACATGATGACAAATTTTATAAATTAGATTATTATGAGAATAGGAAAGGGAATGGATTAATTATTTATTATGATTAAACCATTAGACTATAATAAGGAAGCTGCTATTGCTTCTTTGCAACGAATATTGGAAGAAAAATACATTACTGAAATAGGTGATGCCGGTTTGCTTGACAGTAATATCTTGAATTCTCTCGGTTTGGTTGCAATGACAGCAAGAAGTGAAATTCCTCCGTCGCATAGAAGAATTGCTGACGGCTATTCACTTATGAATTCTGTGTATGGTTCTCCTGTTGTAAAAGGTAAAATCTGCTATGAAGAAAATTCTCTTTTACAAAAATATGATTTTAATAAACTTGAATTTTCAACAATAAGACAAATCAATGAAGAGTTAGCCTTTTTACAACAAGGTTCAATATCTTTAAATCGGACATTAAGAAATGATTGTGATAAAATTTTGGCAATAAGAGCAAAAGAATTAAGATTTTTAGCAGCAGCAAGATATTCAACTATTTCTAACGAAATTTTCACAGGCTATATGGCTATACAAAAATATTTTGAAATGATTTCATCTAATGCAAAACCTTATAAAAGAGTTTAATAGTTTCTGGTGATTTTAGTATTAAATAAAAAAAGAGGAGTTTACAAAACTCCTCTTTTTCTGTTTTAACATATCCTCATCACTGATTTACAGAAATTTTTTTAAGTTTCAATGTTTCTGAAGATTTTTTAATATTTTTCTCTTGATGTTTATCTTTCAATTCTCCTAAAGCATAGCGAGCACCAAGGGTAAATGAAACACCGTTTCTTCCGCCTGCTTTAAACATTGCTTGTCCAAAACCGGTAAATCTTTCACCTACTGTTTTTTGAACACCTAAACCATATTCAAAATACGGCTTGACGCTTGTTTCGGGAAGATTTACAAAGCCTGCCTTAACCTTTGTATCATCAATTATATTCCATAACATTCTGAAGTTAAGGTATGGTTGCCATCCGTTAGGTAAGTTTCCGATGAATTTAACAGCAGGAGCAAGTTGTATTGCGTTAAGATTATCTGTTTTAATTCTTACACCGTTGCTAAGAGTGTAATTATCCAATGGAGCTATGAAAGTATATGACATTGTCCAACTTGGTTGAATAATGAATTTACCTTTTGCAAGTTCCCAATTATAACCGGTCTTTGATGCAATACCTGTTGCTAATGTTGTAAAATCATTGCTGCCTATATTTGATTTAATATCGGCACAATTTGCTCCAAAATTAGCAGTCAATGCTTCAAAGAAATTACCTCTGTACAATGCTGCAGTTAAACCAGCCATTCCGCCGTTTTGATAAATTCCGACTCCGTCAAAGGTTTGATGAGAACCGTTGTATCCTGCATATACAGAGAATTGTGCATCCCAACCTCTGCCTATATCAAGTATTTCTGTATCACCACCAACTAAAGAACCATACATTACATTATTAACATCAGGTCCATTGTCTAATTGAACTTGTTCAAATGAAGCGTACGGTCTGAACCAAATTCCTGCATTTTCTTCCGGTATAAATAACGGTGAGTATACTTGCGGATTTGTTTCATCATTTGCTGCATATTTATTTCCGTATTTCAAAGCATTTCTCTGTGCTTGTGTCATTAACATCTTTTGATCAAGGTTAGAAAAAGCTGTATCATAATTTGCAAGTTGTGTTGTATAAACACCTTGCATTGCAACGGATGAACCGTATATTGCCGGATTATATGATTGATACGGATTCGGTGCAACATTTCTTACAAAATTAAAATCTCCGCTATCTGCCAAATATTTAACATTATATTTATATATTGGAGATAATGCTTGTAACCCTTGAGCACCTGTATATTGAACTTTGTCTTTTAATGTTGCATCAGTCGTGAAATTGATATTAGTTTCAGGCTGAATTGAATCTGATAAAAGTTGTAATCCTGCTATATTCAGTGTTCCTCCGCTAACAGTTACCGGTGCTTCAAATCTATCCATTTTTTTATTTGCTAAGTCAACATCAAGATAAAGATTTGAAGTTGAGTAAAGATTAAGTGCTGCAAGATTAATTGTGTTTGCTGAACCGTTTCTTAAATCTAAACTACCACCATAGAAATTCAATGTATTCATTAATGCTCCTGAATGGTGTGCAGCATTGTACAAATAGTCATCTTTTGAATAGTGTACCGTACCGCCAAGTAAATTCCAGGTGATTGCTTCATCGTAACTGTTTCTGTATACATTTGATGCTGTCGTTATTACTGTTGCAGGGTCTAAAACACCATTCAAATGTATATCACCGTCACCCATAAGATATACTGTATTATTCGCATTATTTGAACGAATATCATCTTGAATTGTAATTGATTTGCCTGCATTTGCATATAACGCCGCTTTTGCGAGACCTGTACTTGAATCATTTAAATAAATTGCATTATTAACCGTGTTACCTTGTGTATTTTGAATTAAAACATCATGGTTTTTTGCCTCAATTAAAAGAGCATTATCTCCATTAACAGTTAATGCTCCTTTATTATCATCCCTGACAATAATAGAATCTAAATTTGTATCAATAAGAGCCAAACTCGAATCATCCGTACCAACAGTACCAATCTCAAGACCTCCGCCAATATCAGCAGGATTTGAGGTAATAGTTGATCCGTTACCTTGAACAATAAGTTCTCCAACAGTTGTATTTGCAACAATGTTTTCATTGTCTGTCATTGAATACAATCTTGATTCGGTAGGATCTGTCACAGCACCATTTAATGATGAACGAGCAACATACAAAGATGCGTCTGCTGATTCGGGTGTTAGCTTGTTTATCTTTACATAATTGAATGTTGTACCACCTTGTATAAGATTGATATCTTTGGATAATTCTATGTATTTACCTAATGTAGATGTTAATGTTGTTTGTGAATCTCCGGTTAGAGAACTTATATCTAATGATGTAATACTGATATCACCTTGCATTAAGGGCATATTTTGCGACTCAATAACATCACCAAAATCAAGTGCTAATTGTAATGTTTTATCTTCTGCAACATTGAGATTAAGTATGGTATTTGGAACACCATTCATAATATTTAAAGTTGCATTTTCAAAAACAAATTCATTAGTCAAATTGGATATTGCATTTCCGATTTTAAGTTCTCCGCCTGTTACATTAATTGGCATAGTACCTGATATTAAAGAACTGTCATTGTAAATAAAGACATCTGTAGGTGAAAGAATTAATTTACCTGAACCTATTGGATCTATAATTTTAGTTGAAATTAAACCGCTGCCTGTTAATTCAAGAGTACCTAGATTAATGATTACATCTTCTACATTTGTTTTTGATACATTAGCAATCAATTTGGCGTTTGTACCAATGCCAACCTCTTCTTGTATCAATGTACCGTTATGTATATCAACATTTGCACCACGGTCGACAGTCATTATACCTGTGCCGTTAATACCTCCGTCTAATTCAACATTACCTTGTAAATTTAAATATCCGTCATTATAAATATCGTTTGTTATTCCGTTAGCCTGATTAGCTTTAAATACAGAATTATTAATTACAAGTTCAGCATCTGTATCATTATATATAGCACCACCATTTGCAGTTGCTATATTATTTTCAAAAGTGCTGTTTGAAATCATGATAGATGCGGCTTCTGTACACTTTGAACCTTGTTTGCTATTGTAAATTGCACCGCCATTGTTAGCAGAGTTATTAATGAATGTCGATTCATCAACACTTACATATCCTGCTGTGTTTTCACTGTTATAGAAATTATTATTAATAGCTCCGCCATTTAATTCGGCTTTATTTCCTATAAAGTCTGATTGCGATATATCTAACGTTGCATTAACATTGTCTCCTTCATCTTGCGATCTTGTCATAATTGCTCCGCCAGAAGCATTAGAAACGTTATTATTAAATACAGTATTGTTAATAGTTAGTTTTGAGGATGAACCTGCAAATACGGCACCGCCACCATTTGTTGCATCCGTACTTGTTGATAAATTGCCGTTAAATTCTGTATTCTGAATAATTGCATTACTGAATACACCTACAGCACCAATGGCTTGTGCTTCATTTGAATTAAATTGACTGTTCTGAATTGTCAATTTAACATTTTCTCCATTTGCATATTGATATATAGCACCTGCCCAAATAGCCTTGTTACCTTCAAATACTGTATTATCAATTGTCATCTTACCTGTTTTTAAGGAGATAGCTCCTGAATCAGCACCCCAATCTGCATCAACGGCTTTATTGTTTACAAATTTTGAATTTAAGATATTTACTGTTCCGGCATCAACAAAAATGGCTCCACCATCTTGATTTGCACAATTATTGCTATCAAAAATTGCATTATCAATTGTCATATTGCCTCTATTATAAATAGCACCACCTCTTTTTGTAGAGGAATTGTTTGCGAATGTTGAATCTTTTATATAAAGTTCTCCAAGATTATAAATAGCTCCTGCATTACCACCATTTGCAATGTTATTTGTAAAAGTTGCATTTTCGATAGCTGTTGTTATCGGGTTTCCTGTACTGTCAATAGCACCTTGATTGTATATTGCACCACCGTTTGTTGCCGTATTATTTTCAAAAATTATTACATTTTTGCTTGATCCTTCTTCTGTAGAATTTTCGAACTTTAATGTACCGGCATTATATATAGCACCACCATTGCCACTTGCTTGGTTACCGGAAAAAGTAACATCACTGTTAAATGTTACTATACCATTTTTATTATCTGTTGTTTCATTGTATATTGCACCACCATCAGCTGATGGTGAAGCATCAACACCAGTCACAATCCAAGAATAATGTGTTTCCGGATCTTCCGTATAATAGAAAAATCCTTTTTCATTTTCAACAAAATCGGACAAAGCACCTGCTATATTTCCTGAAAAATTTGCTTTATTATTAAATGTTAATTTTCCTTGATTTTGAATAGCTCCTGCATTTCCCATTGCAGCATTGTTTGCAAAAATAACAGTATCAGCAAATTCTGAAATCGAATCGGTACCTCTGTTTCTTAATGCACCGGCAATACCTTTTGCAGTATTGCCTTGGAATGTTGTTGCTCCATTAAAATACAATGCTCCCCAATTCTGGAAAACTCCTGCATTATTTAATTGTGCAGAGTTATTAATAAAATCTGCCTTACCGTTAAAAGTCATTGAGGTTTTGTTTTTTTCGTTATAAATATTACCGAAACTTTGTGTCATATTGTCTTTGACAACTAACCCGTCACCAAATGTAAAGATTCCTTTATCCGTTACTGTTTGGAAAACTCTTGCATCGCCTACAATATTTTCAAATGTAGCATTATTTCCGATATTAACTTCTTTTCCCCAGCTTGCAATACCATTACTTGTATTTTTGACAGTAAAACCGTCACCAATATTAACTATAGCAGAGGTGTTTGTTACTATTGCTTCTCTTACATTTTCAATCAATGCATTATTCTGTATATTCAGCGTTCCGCCATTTACGAATATTGCACAGTCGTGGTTATTGGTTCCAAAAGAATCAGTTCTCGTGATTTTTAAATTATCACCAATGGTAATAGTTCCACCGTTATTATAAATATCACTTCCGTGCCCGCTTCCGCTTGTAACATTATATGATGTATGGTTATCTGTGAATGTTGCATTATCTCCTATCGTGAGATTTCCGGAGTTCCATATTGCACCGCCGTTAGCGTTCGTATCTGAACCACTTCCTGCTGCACCGTCCCAAGTTGTATAATTACCGGTAAAAGACACATTGTTACCAATATTCATATTGCCTTTATTATAAATAGCACCACCTTTTTTGTATGCTGTATATCCTGTGAAAGGAGAATCAGCTTCAATATATTTTGTACTTTCATTATATATTGCACCGCCATAGTCAGGTTCTGATGCTTCAACGGAAAGCATTCCCATAAAAGCAAACATCGTCATTATAAATAATAATGCGGGATTTTTTGTTCGTTTCTTCATTTTCTTTTCCTTATATGTAATTTTTAATACTTCTAAACAATAAGTGATATTTTACAATATCAATTACTGTTCCAACCAAAATATGCAAAATAAAATATTCTCACTTACATTTAATTGATTTTATTATATCAAATTGATTATGAATATCACCATTTTATTAAGAATTATTAATGCAATTTTTTCAATATTTTATATGATATAATGAACAGCAAGGAGTAAAACAAATGGTAACTATAGACAGAATAAAAGATGCTGCAAGGATTTTGAACGGTAATATAAGAGAAACCGACTTGATTTTTTCACCCGCTATAAATCCTAAAAGTAAAATATTTTTAAAATGTGAAAATTTACAGGTAACAGGTTCTTTCAAAATAAGAGGTGCTTTTTATAAGATTTCACAACTTTCTCAATCAGAAAGAGAAAAAGGTGTTATAGCTTGTTCGGCAGGCAATCACGCTCAGGGTGTTGCACTATCGGCTCAGAAAAATGGGATAAAAGCCACTATTTTTATTCCGAGTATTGCTCCCTTGTCTAAAATTGAAGCAACTAAAAAATATGGTGCGGAAGTTCGATTAATAGACGGAGTATATGATGATGCCTATGAAGCAGCCGTAAAATATTACAAAGAATCAGGAGCTGTTTTTGTTCACCCGTTTGATGATGAACTCGTAATCGCAGGTCAAGGCACAATCGGATTGGAACTTTTAAGACAATTACCCGAACTTGATGCGGTTATTGTTCCGATTGGCGGCGGCGGACTTATCGGCGGAGTTGCAGCTTGCATAAAAAATATCAATCCGAGATGTAAAGTTTACGGTGTTCAAGCCAAAGGTGCTCCAAGTATGGTAAATGCTTTAGAACTCCACGAACTTCATACACTTGATAAAGTTTCAACGGTTGCAGACGGTATTGCCGTAAAAACCCCGGGAAGCTTAACTTTCGAACTTTGCGAAAAATATGTTGATGACATTGTAACAGTTGAAGAAGATGAAATTGCAACGGCAATTTTGACCTTAATAGAACAACAAAAATTGATTGCAGAAGGGGCAGGTGCAGTTTCTGTTGCAGCAGCTATGTTTAACAAACTTCCTATAGAAAATAAAAATACAGCTTGTGTTGTATCAGGCGGAAATATTGATGTTACAATTTTATCAAGAGTAATAAACAGAGGTCTTTTAACATCAGGAAGATTGTCCGATTTGACTATTGAACTTTTAGACAAACCCGGACAGCTCAAAGACGTTGCAACAATTATTGCCGATTTAGGTGCAAACGTTGTAAAAGTCAGACACAACCCCGGAGGAAAAAACACCGACATTAACGGCTGCTACCTCAAAGTTTCAATGGAAACAAGAAATCACGAACATCTTTCAGAAATAAAAAAAGCACTTGAAAACAAAGGCTATAAAATAATAAAAGGATAAAATTATGAAAATTATATCAACAGAAAAAGCTCCAAAAGCAGTAGGACCATACTCTCAAGCCGTTTTAAAAAACGGAGTTTTATACGCATCGGGTCAAATTGCAATAAATCCCCAAAATCAAACTCTCGTTAACGGTGATATTGAAGCTCAAACAGAACAAATTATTAAAAATATTTCAGAAGTTTTAAAAGCTGCAAATATGAATTTTGAAAATGTTGTTAAAACAACTTGCTTTTTAGCGGAAATAGCTGACTTTGCAAAATTTAACAGCATTTACGAAAAATATTTTATTTCAAAACCTGCCCGCTCCTGTGTAGCTGTAAAGGATTTACCCAAAGGAGCTTTGGCTGAAATTGAAATTATTGCAGTTGAATAAACTTTCTAAAATCAAAAACATTTAAAGAACTCCTTTTGGGGTTCTTTTTTGTATTAAATTAAAAAACTAAAAAAAAACAAAAAGAGCCGAAATAAATTCGACTCTTTTTAAAATTGATTAAATCCGAAAAATAAGGATTAGTCATCAGCGTGGCCGGCTGTTCCGAGAACGTCACGCATTTTGTGCATAACCATTTCTTTAACAGCAGTTCTGCCGGGTCCCATATATTCTCTGGGGTCAAATTTTTCAGGATGTTCAATAAAGAATTCTCTGATAGTTGAAGTCATTGCAAGTCTTAAATCGGTATCAATGTTGATTTTTGCAACACCGTGTTTTGAAGCATAGTTAAGCATATCTTCAGGAACGCCTTGAGCATCAGGAAGATTTCCACCAAATTTATTACATTTTTCAACGAATTCTTTCGGAACTGATGATGAACCGTGAAGAACAATCGGGTAATCACCGAAACCAGCTTCTTTAAGAGCATCTTTAATTTCTTTCAATCTGTCGAAGTCTAATTTAGCTTCACCTTTGAATTTGTAAGCACCGTGTGAAGTTCCGATAGCGATTGCCAAAGAATCGCAACCTGTTTGTTTAACAAATTCAACAGCTTCTTTAACGTTAGTATATTTAGCATCTTTGTCAGAAACTTTAACGTCATCTTCAACACCTGCTAATTTACCGAGTTCAGCTTCAACCGAAACTCCTCTTTCGTGAGCATATTCAACAACTTTCTTAGTAACTGCAACGTTTTCTTCGAACGGGAATCTTGAACCGTCGATCATAACTGATGAGAAACCGCCGTCGATACATGCTTTACAAATTTCGAAATCAGCACCGTGGTCTAAGTGAAGTGCTATCGGAACTGTTGTTGTTGCGAGAGCTGCTTCAACTAATTTGATTAAGTAAGTTTGATTAGCATATTTTCTTGCACCTGCTGAAACTTGAAGAATAATCGGAGAACGAGTTTCTTCAGCTGCTTCAGCGATACCTTGTAAGATTTCCATATTGTTTACGTTATAAGCACCGATAGCATATCCGCCGGCCAATGCTTTTTTGAACATTTCTTCTGTTCCTACTAATTTTCTTTCGCTCATGTTTTAATCTCCATGCAAAGTTACTACACGCTCAAAAGATACTACAAAAAAATATGTTTTACAAGCTATTTAATAAAAAATTAATTTTTTAATATCAAAATTAATTTTTCATCACCAAAAAGCACAGAATTCGCAAAAACAACTTCAGCAAAATGAGTAAATATTAAGAAAAATTGATTTTTTAAAAAATTTTTATAAGAAAAGTGTAAAAAAAATATGTTTATATTATTATATTGCATGTGGATACAGACAAGTACAATAGGTGAAAGCTTAGTCTTGTAAAAGATGGGAAAGTTTGATATCCGGTAGTAACAAGAAATAAAAGGAGAACCACGATGCCGGTAGCATCAATGATTGAATTATTGGACGCAGGTGTACACTTCGGACACCAAACACAAAGATGGAACCCGAAAATGAAACCGTATATTTACGGTGCAAGAAACGGAATCTATGTATTAGATTTGAGAACAACAACTCAAAAACTCGATGAAGCATACGCTTTAGTGAGAGATTATGCGTCAAAAGGAAAGAACGTATTGTTCGTAGGTACAAAGAAACAAGCCGCAGACGTAGTAGCAGAAGAAGCAACAAGAGTCGGAGCATACTATGTAAACCGCAGATGGCTCGGCGGTATGATGACGAACTATGAAACTATCAGAGGCAGAGTAAATAAACTTCGTGAAACAGAAGAATTTATGAATTCAGGTAATGCTGAAAAATTGCCAAAAAAAGAAATTGCACAAATCAGCAAAAACCTTGAAAAGCTCAGCAAAACATTGGGCGGTATCAAGGAAATGAGAGGCATGCCCGATATTTTGGTAGTAATTGACCAAAAGAAAGAACTTATTGCCATAAAAGAAGCAAACAAATTGAATATTCCTGTTGTATGCTTGGCAGATACAAACGCAGATCCTGACGGAATCGACTACATCATTCCCGGAAACGACGATGCAATTCGTTCGATAAAACTTATCGTATCAAAATTGGCAGATGCAGTTGAAGAAGGAAAGAAACTTCGTGAAAACAAAGCAGTATCGGCAAACAAAACAGAAGCTGTAACAGCAAAAGATGCCGGTGTTGAAGAAGCAGAAGTAAAAGCAGAAGAACCTGCAACAGTAGAATAACCCTAAAGGAGTACAAAGATGGCGATAACAGCAGCACAAGTAAAAGAACTCCGTGAACAAACAGGTGCAGGTATAATGGATGCTAAAAAAGCACTCGTTGAATGCGACGGAGATATGGAAAAAGCAATGGAATTTTTAAGACAAAAAGGCATTGCTTCAGCAGACAAGAAAATGTCAAGAATTGCAGCAGAAGGACTTGTTGCATCATACGTTGACGGTAACGTCGGAGCTATGATTGAAGTAAACTGTGAAACAGACTTCGTTGCAAAGACTGATGAATTTGGCGAATTGGCAAAGAACTTGGCAAAACAAGTTGCAGTTGCTAATCCCGCAGATGTTGATGCATTACTCGCTTCAACATGCGCTTGCTGCAATATGAAAGTTGAAGACAAAATTAAAGAAAAAATTGCAAAAATCGGTGAAAAAATTACCGTAAGAAGATTTGTCAGAGTTGAAGGCTGCCCTGCAACTTACATTCACAACGGTAAAATCGGTGTTTTATTGAACACAGATAAAGCAGATGAAACAATTCAAAAAGATATTTGTCTTCATATTGCAAGCTCAGCACCTGAATTCGTTTCAAGAAACGAAATTCCTCAAAGTGTAATCGATGAAGAAACTCGTATTGAAATGGGTAAAGAAGACCTTGCAAAGAAACCTGAAAACATCAGAGCAAAAATTGTTGAAGGTAGAGTTAATAAATTAATGGCTCAAAGATGTCTTCTCGAACAACCTTTCATCAAAAACCCTGATGAAACAGTTGAATCGATTATCAAAAATCATTTTGAAATCAAATCATTCACTCGCTGGGTATTGGGCGAAGGCTTAGAAAAGAGAAATGACAATTTTGCAGAAGAAGTTGCAAACCAAATGAAAGGTTAATTTCCAATGTTTAGAGAACGGCTGAAATATGCCGTTCTTTTTTAATATAAATATCTATGAAAACAATATTATTTTTTTCGTTATTATTAATAATATCAATTAGTTTTATTATTGTTCTGTTCATCAAAAATTACAGATTGAAAAAGAAATTAAAGTACAATGAAACTCAAGTTTTAAAAATGTTAAGACAGTTGAGATACGGACAATTAAACATCAACTTGTCAAATTTTCACAACGAAAATATAAAACGAGCTTCGGAAAAACTGCTTGAAGCACTTTCCGACCGTGAATTAATGTTGCAAGAATACAAACAAACTTTACTAAAAAAAAATAAATCTTTGGAGCAGATGATTGAATTTGAAAAAGAATCTCAAAAGTTTAAAGAAGATTTTGTTGCAGCATTAACACACGATTTAAAAACACCTGTCATTGCGGAACTTAATGCAATAAAACTTTTATTAGGCGGTAAATTTGGAGAGTTAAATCATGCTCAAACAGAAATTCTTGAAATGATGTTAAAATCGGACAAAGATTTAATCGAACTTTCCGAAATGATTTTAAATACTTACAAATATCAGCAAACAGAAATTGTTTTAAACAAATCTCAAACTAATATAAGAGATTTTGTTCAAGAGGTTTTTGAAGAATTATATCCGATTTTGGACGGTAAAAATCAAAAACATATTTTCATCAATGAAACAGAAAATTTTGACATTGAAATTGACACAATGCACTTTAAAAGAGTGTTGCATAATTTAATTTTAAATGCTTCAAAATACGGCTATTTCGATACTGATGTTATTGTAAAACTCACGCAATACGAAGATTATACAGAAATTTCCGTAATAAATTCAGGCGAAACATTAAAAGAAGAAGACGTTAAATTAATTTTTGAAAAATATTATTCAGGCATAAAAAAATTCTCACAACTCGGAACAGGATTAGGACTTTATTGTGCAAATAAAATCGTAAAAGCTCACAACGGGACAATAGAAGTTTCTGCTGAAAATGACAGAACTATCTTTACAGTTAATATTCCTAATGATTAATTATACATTTCCTGTTGAACTGTTTTTGTCATCTTCAAGTTGTTTGATATCAGCTGAAGAAACATCTTCTTCTTCCTCGGCTGCATATTGAAGAGGTTTATCAATTTTGATATTCAAATCAGCATCAATCATTTCAATTTCATCTTGCTTATATGTTTTTGTTTTTTCATCTTGAAGTTTAACGGAAACTTTACCGCTTAATAAATTAACTGCAGCAACGCAGCCAAGTCCGTCGGGAGTCATTACACCGGAGCCGATAGGAGGCATTTTCTTCGCTTCTTCAATGTAATTTGAATATTCATAATTTAAACAACACAAAAGACGACCGCATGTTCCTGAAATTTTTCCGGGAGTAATCGGTAGACCTTGTTCTGTTACTAAATTAATATTAATTGATTCAAATTGGCGTTTGAATGAGCAGCAACAATAGGGCTGACCGCAAATTCCGCAGCCTTGGCACAACGACGTTTCATCACGAACCCCGATGTGTCTTAAATCAATTCTTACACGTTTGAAAACTTGAGTAAGCTCTTTTAAAAGATTTCTAAAATCGACTCTTTCGGGAGCTGTATAATAAAATGACAACTTTTTCTTGTCAAAAGTATATTTACAGTCGATTAAATTCATCACCAAATGAAGTTTTTTGATAAATCCTTGGCAAATTTTGTAAGCCTCATTTTCTTCATCTCGCAATTTATCGAGCATAACCAAATCTTCTTCGGTCATAACTCTAACGAGAGGAAGCACTTCCGGCTTATGTTTTTCCCAAATTACTGCAATTTGCGGCGAAACCGCAAAGACTTTGGCAGCTTCTTCGCCTTTTTCCGTTCTAATCAAAACATATTGACCATGCTGAACTTCAACACTGTCCGGTATTTGAAGCGGATAATATTTATTTTTTAATAATTTGACTGCAAATTTTGTCATGAGTTTATTCCTGTTTAAAATTGTAGCACGAAAAAACATTCTGTTCAAAATTAATTCTTACATTTTTATCCAAAAAAATTTACAAACTCGAAAGTCAAAAGAGATAAGCCTTTCAAAGCAAAAAACCTTTTGATGAAGTGATTTTTTTAAATTAAATTTTTCATTTGTGTTATTCTGAAAGCAGAAACGAGGTAATTACAAAAATGGCAAAAAGAGCATTAATAAATATTTTCAATACAGACGGCATAATTGATTTTGCAAAATCATTGACGGAAAAAGCAGGTTTTTCTATCACTGCAACTGAAAAAGCTCGAAAATTCTTAGCTGAAAACGGTATTCAAACTGAAGAATTTGATTGGAATAATGCGGATTTTGACATTTATGTAATCAATTTTGACACTTTTGATAAATATCAAAACAAGGATATGGAACTTCAAACAATTTTAAATCAAATTGATAATGTTGGTTTTTCACTTTTGGAAAAAGCTGTGAAAAACTTTGAAAAATCAATAATTTTGACAAATCCTAACCAATATGAAGCTGTTTTGAGGGAAATAATTTCAGGCGATATTTCATCAAAAGAAAATCTTTTAAAAGAAGCTATAATGCTAAATTGCAAAATTCACTCATCGTTATTGAATGTTTTAAACAACGAAAATCAATATTTATCTTTGGCAGCAAATAAAACGACTGACTTGCTTCACGGTGAAAACCCTTATCAAAAAGCAAGTTTATATGCTCACACAACCGTTTCGTATGATATTATTTCGGAAGATGCATTATCATACAACGATTTGACGGATATAAATCTCGCAACGGCAATAGCGGCAGAGTTTTACGATGTAAGCGCCGCTATTTTGACGAAGTTAGGATTAACTTGTGCTGCAGCTCTCGGCTCAGATGCAGAAAGTGCTTTTAACAAAGCTATTGACTGTGACCCGATAAGCGTATTCGGCTCAGCAGCAGCATTTACAAGACCGATTGATGAAAAATTTGCAAAAACATTATCAACAATGAAATTAAAAATCATTTCAGCACCCGATTTTTCGACACAAGCAATAGAAATTTTACAATCAGTCGGTACAAAATTAATCAAAATCAACACCCCTTTGAAAGATTTCAAAAAGTATCTTAACAATGAAATTAAAATAACTCCGTTCGGAATTCTTTCTCAACAGGCGAATACAATGGACTTATTGAAAGATTCCTTCAAACTTGTGACAAAGAAAAAGCCGACAACAGAAATAATTGAAGATATGGTTTTTGGTTGGAAGGTTGCAAAATACACTCGTTCTAAATCAGCTTTAGTTGTAAAAGACCTTAAAACAACAGGTATTTCTCAAGGTCAAACAAACCTTATTGAAGCAATAGATATTGCACTTGATAAAGCTTGTGAAAAATCTAAAGATGCAATACTCGTTACAGATGGCGAAATCAACACGATTGAAGCTATTCAAGATGCTGCTCAAGGCAGAATTGCGGGAATTATCTGTGCAGGCTGCGGAAGTAAAAAAGCTGAAATAACAGCACTTGCTGATAAGTATGAAATCACAATGATTACAACAGGCTTGAAGCAATATAAACAATAACAATTAATAACATACAGGACACACACAATGGAACAAGATAATAAAAAAGCGGTATTTTGGTTGCAATTTGCACATTTTATAATAGATTGCTACCCGGGGTTTATCGCACCTATGCTGCCGTTTATAACGGCTAAAGTCGGCGTTGAAATGGCGGCGGCTATGACGATTATAAGTATTGCAAACGTTTCGTCATACCTCTTACAGCCGATTTTCGGATATTTTGCAGACAGATGCCAAAAAAGATTTTTCATTTTTTGGGGCATAATTATTGCATCAATTTTTATCCCGATGATGGGTTTGGCAAAAAGCTATGCAGCCCTCACTATCGCAATAGTCATTGGGGAAATCGGTGTCGGATTTTTCCACCCTCAATCAACAAGTTTTGTTCCTCTGTTTTGTAAAAATGCAGAACAGTCAAAATTAAATATGGGAATATTCTTGAGCATGGGAAGTTTTGCATACGGAGCAGGAGCTTTGATTGCAACAAGATTGTATGACAACTTTGGTGAAACATCATTGATTTACACATCAATCGTCGGCGTTTTAACAGCATTTTCAATGTTTATTTTCATTCCTAAAATGTCCTGCCTTACAAAAGAAGAAAAAAAAGAAAACAAACCTCACTTTTTGACAGGTATAAAAGATATTTTTTCAAATTCGCTTGAAAGAATTTTGATTTTCGCATCTATCGTAAAGTCAATCATAATATCATCGTTTACAATGATTATGCCTTTTTACTGGAAAAGTATCGGATTTAATGCAACTAAAATCGGCTACATCAGTTGTATTTTCCTTGCTACTTCTACGGTGGGTATGATTTTATCACCTAAAATCGAAAAATTAATCGGAAGCAGAAATACCTTCTATTTTGCATTCTTATCCATTCTGCCGCTTGCACTTTTGACAGTTTGGCTTATCAAAGTGAATATATATTTAGCAATTTTGTTTTACAGCATAATCGGTTTTACAGCATTTTTAATCCAACCGATAAATGTTGTAATGTCACAAAAACTTTTGCCTCAATACAAAAGTATGATATCAGGTGTTGTCGGAGGATTTACCTGGGGTGTTGTCGGAGCATCTTTGCCTGTTATAGGCTTCTTTGCACAAAAAATCGGCATTCTTCAAGCTATGATTGTAATTTCTTGTATCCCATTAATTTTCTGTTACTGGGTCAGAGAAATTCCAAAAAGACCAATAGAATAAAAATTAATAATATCAACCTTTTACAACTTTGCTCAAACCGATTGGCTTGTCGATGTTTCTGTGCAAAAGTTTTGCACATTCAAAAGCCGTCAGCTGTAAAAATACTAACGTGCCAAATATCGTAAAAACTTCGTCTTTTGTTTCAATCATCAAATGATTGTCGCAAATTTCGTAGAAATACTCGGGTGCATTTCTGTCTGAAACAGTTACAAAGAAAGGATTGTAAGATTCTTTAATTTTTTTGATATTTTTTATGCAAATTCCATGATTTATTTCGTCAACAAGTACAATAACTGCAGATTTTCTGTTTAAAATCGCAACATGCCCATGCATAAATTCGCCCGTAGGATAAGCTGTGGTATTTATGTAAGAAGTTTCTTTTATTTTTAAAGCACCTTCTTTTGCAAGTCCGTAGAAGATTCTGCTTCCGAGAATTTCGATACTGTCAAAAGTGATTAATTTTTTAGCAATTTTTTTGACAAAATCGTGCGATTGTAATTCTTTTGAAATAAAATCGGGAAGTTCTGATAAAGTTTGCAATTCTTTTGAAATATCTTCGCCTTGTTTTTGTTTTACGGCAAGAATAAGCAAAATAACGCAGAAAAGCTGTGCAGAGAGTGCTTTTGTTGAAGCTATACTTTCTTCTTTTCCTGCCATTGTGTGAATTTTGTATTTAGCTAAATTCCACATTGTTGAATTTTCTGTATTAGAAATACATAATGTATTGTCCGTTTTTTCGAGAACTCTTTTCATAACGGAAAGAGTGTCAGATGTTTCTCCCGATTGAGAAATAAAAACAAAAAGCCTTTTGTTCCAATCAGCTTTATCTGACATAAAGAATTCACCCGAATAAAAAGCTTCTGCATCAAGCCCTAAAGAGGTTTTCATCATCTCAGCAGCAATTACACCACAATGATAAGATGAACCGCTTGCGATAAAACAAATTTTTTTAGCCTTTTCAGGCGTTTCAAAAAGAATTTTTTCATCTTTTGAAACATAAGTATTTAATAGTTTAGAAATTACATCGGGCTGTTCATATATTTCCCGTTCCATTGCGTATTTGAAGTCGTTCATTAAGATTTCCTGTTATAAACTTTTATTAAATGCCAGCCGAATTCGGTCTTTACAGGTTCGGAAACTTGACCGACTTCGAGGTTAAAAGCAGCGTTTTCAAAAGGTTTTACCATTTGTCCTCTGCCAAACATTCCGAGAGCTCCGCCTCTTTGAGCTGACGGACATTTTGAATATTTAGCTGCAAGTTGTTCAAATTTCTCACCGTTATCAATTCTTTTCTTCAACTGAGCCGCTTCGGCATAAGTATCAACCAAAATATGTCCTGCACTAACGTATTTGACAGATTGAAGATTTACTATATTTTTTGGAACTAAACTTTCTTCAATCGAAGTAAATTTGTCATTTGCAGCAATGGCTGATGTTTGTGTCAGCAAGCATATTATAAATAACGGAATTAATTTTTTCATTTTACCCTCTTTTTGTACCATTATAACTCATTATAAAAATTTTGCACTATAAAAGAGAATAATATAAAATGTTATACAAATAAAACTTCTAAATAAAGGAATAATGTGCCTATAAATTTCAGAAAAGCTGCATTTGAAGATTTCGATGAAATTTTTTGCATCTATGAAAATTTTCTAAAAAAGAATTTAAATTAAAAACAGGAAAATAGAAATGAAAAAATTTTTAACATTTTTATTTATAATAATTGGTTTAGCCCTTGTAGTAAAATTCGGTATTTACAGCTACTACGTTGAGCCTGCTATGTTGAATATCACGAGATATAAAATTGAAGACAATGCTTTAAAAGGGCTTAAAATTGTTTTTCCTGTCGATTTTCACCTAAGACCTTACCAAAAAGAAAGATTGAATGACATAGTTAATATTATTAATGCCGAAAATGCCGATTTGGTATTGTGCGTAGGGGATTTCGTTGCAGGTCATACAAAAAATGTTACTATGCAAATTGAAGAAATTGCCGAAGAATTGAGCAAGGTTAAGTCAAAATACGGTTTTTACACAGTTCTTGGCAATCACGACATTTGGTACGATGAAAAGAGAATTACAAATACACTTTCTAAAAAAGGTATAAAAGTTCTTGATAATGAAAATATAAAACTAAACATAGATGGTAAAACGGTTTATATTGCGGGCATAGAGGATATGCAGACTCAAAAACCCGATATAGACAAAGCGTTGAAAAACACGAACTCTCCCATTATTATGCTTACACACACACCCGATATGTTTCCCAAAATACCAGAGAAAGTTAATCTTACTCTTGCAGGTCATACCCACGGCGGTCAAGTAAGATTTCCTATTATAGGTCCTGTTTTTACGGCATCAAAATATTTTAACAAATACGCAAAGGATTTGATTATCGAAAACGGCAAAAAAATGATTGTTTCCAAAGGTATCGGAGTCAGCATTATTCCGATACGTTTCAACTGTATTCCTGAAATTGTTGTTATAGAATTTGAATAAAAAAAAGGAGAAATTTTAACTTCTCCTTTTTCATTTTGAAATGCTGTTAAATTAAACTATTTGCAAGCCTTAACACATTCGATTAATGTTTTTGCAACAGTTTCTTGGTCTTCATTTGAAAGTTCAGGATACATAGGAAGTGACATTACCGTTTTTGTATCTTCAACTGTGTTAGGAAGTGAATTTTCAGGAATATTCAAATATTTGTGAACTTTTTGCATATGAAGCGGTACAGGGTAATAAAGCATTACACCAATGCCCTTTTCTCTCATCATATCAAATACTTTATCTCTGTTAGGAACTTTTACTGTGTATTGGTGATAAATACATTTTGTATCATGAAGTTCAACAGGTGTTTGAATATCTTCGCAATCAGCAAACAACTTATTGTAATATTCAGCATTTGCTTTTCTTGCTGCGTTCCATTCATTGATGTAAGGAAGTTTTACTCTCAAAATAGCTGCTTGAATTTCATCAAGTCTTGAATTTACACCGATTTCGTCGTGATAGTAACGAACAGCACCACCATGGTTTCTAAGAGCAACAACTCTATCACGTAATTTTTCGTCGTTAGTAACTATCATACCGCCATCACCCATTGTTCCGAGGTTTTTAGTCGGATAGAAGCTGAAGCAGCCAAATGTTCCGAATGATCCGACTTTTTGACCTTTGTATTCTGAACCGATACCTTGGCATGCATCTTCAATAACGTGTAAATTATGGCGTTTTGCTATGTCCATAATTTTATCCATTTCACAAGGTTGTCCGTAAAGGTGAACAGGAATGATAGCCTTTGTATTAGGGGTAATTAATTCTTCGATTTTGTCAGGGTCAATGTTAAATGTGTCTTTGTTAATATCAGCAAAAACAGGTTTTGCGCCTACGATACCTATTGCTTCGGTTGTTGCAACGAATGTGAAAGCGGTTGTGATAACTTCATCGCCTTTTCCTATATCTAAAGCTCTCAAAGCAACGTGAAGTGCATCTGTACCCGAGTTCAAGGCTACTGCATATTTTGTTCCGCAATAAGCTGCCATTTCTTCTTCAAATGCCTTATTGTTTTTGCCCAAAATATATGAACCGGAACGCATTACTTCAACAACTGCTTCTTCAAGTTTATCGCCGATTTTTTCATATTGTTTTTTAGAATCCATAATAGGTATCATAATAAATCTCCTCATATTTCCTATACTTTAAGTTTACCACGAGGATAATGTGCCTTTATAAATTCTTTACAATATTAATGAATTTTTATGTTTTTTGATGCGATTTTTGTAAATTTACAAAGCTCTGCTGCCGTATATTTGTATTTTTTGAATGAAAAATTATCTTTTGTGTTGATTACATAAATTCTATCAAGTGCATTTATAAAATATAAATCATATTGTGTCAAATTTTCTGCATTCAATAAATCTGCCAAAATCCATATATGTTTTGACTTTAGCGGAAATTCCGAAAATACATACAAATTATTAGTTTCAAACTTTTTATATAATTTTTCTAACTTATCAACCTTAATTTTAATTTTATCAACAATCTGCCTTATATGAAGTTCATAAGAATTATCGCCATTTTCCGGGTCTGCAATTACAAACGCATTGTTTTCATGAATTACACCTAAAAAATTGTCACGAAACATTCTGTTTGCCTTAGAAAAACGTTCTTCAAGCGGAAGATTTTTCTCCATACATTCTATTGCTAATCTTGAAAATTTGCCCTCATATTCTGAAATTCCTCTCGTCACTTCTATTCCGATACTGTTTTTTCCATTCTGCAAATCCGGACACTCGGAATGTTCGAAGTTCTTTAAATCTTTTCCGTAAAAAAACTTCATAGATGCAAGTGCATATTTTTCATAAAAATCTTTGTTATACATACTTATATTGTCGGTTATTCTTTATAAATCTTTAAAAAGGACCGGTTAAAAACCGATCCTTTAAACTATTTCTTTAAAAATTCTTGTCTTGGTGTATTCATAGATTCAACTTTAATCTTTAGATGACCTTGGCTATCCTCGCCAATTATAAAGTATGCGGGATACTTGCCGCCCGGTGACGGATGTCTTATCGCACTTAATTTAAAATCGTTTTTCGATGGAACTACGGTTATATTTGTATAATTGTTTTTATAGCCTGTAATTTTTCCGACTTTTCGTCCTTTTGCCGCTTCACTTAAGTAAACATTTAAAGGAACATTTACAGATTGTTTCGTTCCATCCTTTTTTTCAACAACTCTTATAATTGTAGGATTTTTGACATAATATTTCTGAAATAAGTTTTCATCAAAATTATTAGCTGCTGTAACATAAGAGTTGAAGAATGATTTGACTTGTTCTGCTGTTGCCTTCGCATTTGCAGGTATAATCGCCATCATAAATAAAATAGCTGTTATTAATATTTTCTTCATCAAAGCTCCTTTCATCACTATTTCATTAAAAAAGGCAGCAAAATAAATTTGCTGCCCTAATTAACCTATTCTTCAATAGTAAAGTCGGGTGCGCCGAACATTCCTTCAATCTCTTCAAGAATTGCTGACGGCTTACGAACATTGTTCTTTTGTGCTGCTCGTTTTTGTGCTTCGATGTCTTTTTCTTCTGACGCATGTGTCAAATGATAGAAACCTGTGCCGGCCGGAATTAAACGTCCGATAATAACGTTTTCTTTCAAGCCTCTGAGCATATCTTTCTTGCCATCGACTGCAACTTCTGTCAAAATTCTTGTTGTTTCTTGGAATGATGCTGCAGAAATGAAGCTTTCCGTATTCAAAGATGCCTTTGTAATACCTAATAAAACAGATTCAAATATTGCCGGTTGACCACCTGCTTCGACAACTGCTTTATTTTCTGCTTCAATTTCCTTAAGTTCAAGGAATTCGCCCGGAAGAAGTTTTGTATCTCCTGATTCAAGAACTTTAACCTTCTTCGTCATTTGTCTTACAATAACTTCAACGTGCTTATCTGCAATTTCAACACCTTGTGAACGATATACTCTTTGAACTTCATCAACGAGATATTGTTGTGCTGCTTCAATGCCATTCAATCTGATAATATCGTGCGGATTCATAGGACCGCTTGTTAGCGCTTGACCAACATTGATTTTTTGACCATTGTTAACTACGATGCTTGAATCAATCGGATACTTAATTTCGTGTCTGCCTGTTTCGTTAACGATATATAAGTATGGAACTTCATCTTCGATAACGATTTCAGCTGTACCTTCAAATTCTGCAACAATAGCTGAATCTTTCGGTTTTCTTGCTTCCAAAAGTTCTTCTACTCTCGGCAAACCTTGAACGATATCGCCTGTCTTTTGTCTTTCGAATACTAATGTTGCAAGCATATCTCCTCTGAGTACCAATGCTCCGTTTCCGATTTGTAACATTGTACCCGGGCTGATTAAGTACGGACGACCTTTTCTGATTGTAACGTTTCCGCCGTTTGTATCAACTACCAAACCTGATACTGAAGTTGTTTCTCCGTCTTTTCCGATTACTGAATCCATTTTGACGAACTCACCTTTTTTAACAGTTGATGATTTAACAGGAACTTTTGCTTCGTAATTTTCTGAAACCAAAAGTAATCTTCTTACATCTTCACCGTCTGCATTAAGGCTAACTTCACCATCATTGATTGCCAAAACTCTTGTTTTTGCAACAGGTGTTTTCGAATCAATGATTTGACCGTTTTCAACTAATAATTCAGTCTGCATTGATTGAAGTGTTTTTGCTTGTCCTTCAATTTCACGTCTTATGATTAAAGTTTCAAGAACAACCACTTTGAGGTTGTTCTTCTTATCAAGTTCAACCATACCTTTTAAGTGACCAAGATAACCTTGCATTTGAAGAACCAAACTTGTTCTTGTAAGAGCTGCTCCGTCAAAGCTGCGAACTCTTTGTCCGTCTTTGTATTGGAGTTGCGTTACAGGAACGATATCTATTGATTCATCAGTAGATTCAAATTTGATTGAAACGTCTTTGGGTTGAATTTCGAATTTTTGAACAGGTCTTACCAAGATTTGAACAACCTTGTTTGACATTGTTTCTTCATCATCAAGTGCAACATCTTCAACATCTTCTGCTGTATCGTCTAAGTCAATGTTGTCATTGTCTGAATCCATAATCGTTACGATTGATAATTCTTTCGCCTTGATTTTTGGAGCAATAACTGTTCCTGCTTCGACAAGTTCACCTTCTTCAACTTTCAAGTCGTTGATTGGGATTGAATACATTTCTCCAGGTGTAATTACAACTTCATGAATGTAATCATTGAATTCTTTGATTTCAACAATACCGTCGATATTTGTGTAAATATCTTTAACAACTTCTGTTCCGGCTGTTACAAATGTACCTGTTTCAACCATCTTCAATGAAGAATCTTTATTTGAAAGTTGGTGAATTTCATCAGGAATAAAAATTACTTCACCTGCTTTTGTGATGATTTGATTTTCATCGACTTCAATACCGTTGTATCTGATTTCCCCGCTTGATGAAACTGTATGCTCATCATCGATAAGTTCTGCGATAATCATACCGTTTTCAACTACTGTATCGATAGGTGATTTAACAATGTATTTTTCACCGGTTTCTTCAACTGTCCAAATTTGTTCTTTTTTAGTTGATTCGAATGTTGCATTTGCAGGAATAATTGATGCAATAACAATTGTTAATTCTTTACCTGAAACAATCTTCTTTATCTTTTTACCTTCAAATTTAACTTCTTCAATTTTCAAAGAATCATTAACTCGAACTTCTCCGCCGTGTTCTGATGAAATGTTGATTTCTGCAAGTTTTTCACCTGTTTTAATCTTTTGTTTATCTTCAACAAGAATTTTTGAACCTCCGGGAAGGTTATAAACATCTCCACCCAAAACCCAAATAATTCCGTTTTTGTTTGCTGTTCTTGAAACGTTTCCTTGTCTGTCTTTCTTTTCATCTGCTACGAAATCTTCAAATCTAACTTCACCTGATAAATCAGATGTAATATCTTTTGTTGCTTTTTCTGTCAAACGGTTACTGTCTACCGCACTTTGTGGTGCATATTCAGCCAACATTTGACCTTTTTTAACCTTATCACCCTTTTTAACAAAGATTTTTGAAAGTCCGGGGATATGATATTTGAAAGTTCGTTTTTCTGTTTTAAGTTCGATTTCGCCTTCTGTAATTGTTACAACTACATCATCACCGTGTCTTGTTCTTTCATTTTTTGTTTTAATATCTGAAACAATTTCACCATCGTCACTCGCTTCAACGTGCTTCATAGCACCCTTTACGGCAACAGCACCACCTGTGTGGAATGTTCTCATTGTAAGCTGTGTTCCCGGTTCACCGATTGACTGAGCTGCTATAATACCGATTGCTTCTCCGACATCAACTGTTTTTTGTGTCGTCATCGCCCATCCGTAACACTTTTGACAAATGCCATATTCAAGTTCGCAAGTCAAAGGTGAACGCATCTTTAATTCTTGTAAATTAAGATGTGCTATCTTTTTAATATCATATCTGTCTAATGTTGTATTCTTCTCAATCAGAACATTACCATTTTCATCTACGATATCTTGAGCAACTGTTCTGCCCAAAAGTCTGTCTATCAACGGAACGATAACTTTGTCACCATCCATAATAGGTTTCATATTAATATAGCGTTCTGTTCCGCAATCAACATCTCGAACAATTACATCTTGCGCAACATCAACTAAACGTCTTGTCAAATAACCTGAGTCAGCTGTTTTCAACGCAGTATCTACAAGACCTTTTCTTGCACCGTAACTTGAAATAATGTATTCGGTTACGCTTAAGCCTTCTTTGAAGTTTGATTTAATCGGCAAGTCGATGATTTGACCTTGTGCGTCTGCCATCAAACCTCTCATTCCGACGAGCTGTGATACCTGTGATAAGTTACCTCTCGCTCCGGAGAATGCCATCATATAAACTGAGTTCAATCGATCGAAGTTTGATACAACGTTTTCTGTCAACTTAGCAGTTGTTTCTGACCAAGTATCAATGACCTTTGTATATCTTTCAACTTCTGTGATTTCACCTTTTAAATATCTGTTTGTTG
>JBJEGN010000096.1:0-30330 GCA_051875105.1 Candidatus Gastranaerophilaceae bacterium | reverse complement strand
GTAACTATAATTGTCATTATTTACTTCCCTCCATATAGTCATTTTCAATAATATCTTTAAGATACTTTCCGTAATCCGATTTGCCGTATTTCTCTGCCGATTCCAAAAGCTTTTCATCATCAATCCAACCTCTGCGCCATGCGATTTCCTCAGGAGCAGAAATACGAATACCCTGTTGCTTTTGAATAGTTTTTACAAAATCAGCGGCGTCGATGAGACTTTCCATTGTGCCTGTATCAAGCCAAGAGAAGCCACGTCCAAGGAATCTTACGTCAAGCTCGCCATTTTCAAGATACACTCTGTTCAAATCGGTAATTTCCAGTTCTCCGCGAGCAGACGGCTTTTGCTTTTTCGCATATTCAACACAACGATTATCGTAAAAATACAAACCTGTAATTGCCCAATTTGACTTTGGTTTAGCAGGCTTTTCCTCAACAGAAAGTACCTTGTGATTTTTATCAAATTCAACAATGCCAAATCTCTCCGGGTCATCAACATGATAACCGAAAATGGTTGCTCTGTGATTCTTTTCAACATTTTCAACGGCTTTTTCAAGCATTGAACTGAAGCCGGAACCGTAAAAGATATTATCACCGAGAATCATAGCGCAGCTATCATCGCCGATAAATTCTTCGCCTAAAATAAATGCCTGTGCAAGTCCGTCAGGCGACGGCTGAACCTTATATGACAGCTTAATTCCATACTGACTGCCGTCGCCAAGCAACCGCTCAAAATTCGGCAAATCAGTAGGAGTTGAAATGATAAGTATGTCATTGATACCCGCAAGCATCAGCGTACTTAGCGGATAATAAATCATAGGCTTATCATAAATCGGCAACAACTGCTTTGATGTTACCATTGTGAGCGGATAAAGTCTTGTTCCGCTTCCACCTGCAAGAATAATACCTTTCATAAGGACCTCCTCCAAAATTATTGAATATGTAACTTCTCACATATCTTGTCCTCAAACAAATTATATTTTTTATTCAAATCAATTGTCTTTTTGTTCCAAAGCTTGAAAAACGGCTTTTCAATCAAATAAATTCTAATAATATCTATAACTGTACAAACAGAATAAACGCCCAAAACCGAAAGTACAATATGCAAGTATCCGTTGCCGTTAGAATGAACACCAACTACATTCAGCAAATCGCCCCATAACCAACTTCTCATGTCATCACTTGCTGCATGTATACATAATACGCCAAAAGTCGCCGAAGCTATTACATTAATGAATTTGCAATTCTTCATTTTTAAGTTATTGAAAAACATAAATGCACAAATTGCTTCAACTACTGCTAATAATGTATTTGAATCTGTTACAAACCTGTAAAAACTTGACTTAAATACAAATGCGCAAGCTATAACAGATAATGAACAAATCAATGTTGATATCAGTAATGCTATTCCCCAAAAAGTGTTGTTTTCATAAATGTTTTTTGGATATAGTCTAATGTATGAAGATATCAAATATAAAACCATAAACCAAGAAACATAATTAAATGTAACACTGAAAAATGGGACAGTAGCAAAAAACACATATGTGAATCTAACCAATAACAGTAACCTAATATGCTGTCTTTCACTTATATTTCTAACCAAAACATTTAGAAAAGGAATAAACAAAAAGAAAACAACATACGCACTTGTAAATCCATTACCAATTGATTTAATAGGAACTACTAATTTTACAAATTCCGTTAATGAAAATTCCGAATAACCTGTAATCCAAAAAATTATTCCAATTGTGTATTTATAAAACAGCCATTCGAAAACAAGCTTCACAAATTTATTTAATGTAATATTCGATTTACACATAAAATAGCCTGTAATAAGCACGAAGCTGTTAATTCCTATTTTGCCCCACGCGCCAATTAATAGCAATACTAAAGAATGTATAGAAGTAGGACTTGAAAGAATTACTCCGTCTGTAGCTGTTAAACCCGAATTAACAACATAATGATGTGCTACAATTGAAAGCATAGTAAGAATTCTAAATAATTCTAAATTGCTATTCCTTGTTTTTACAGAGGGTTGTACCCCCCCCCCGAATTTTTAGGCTATTATCCATTGTTTATTACCTCTTATTTCTCCAAAATTACATCACAAATTTTATCCACCGTTTCAACATCTAAATCTGCATACAACGGCAGGGTTAATACTTTTAACGAAATATCAAATGCAACAGGTGTGCTGTTAACGTCATAATCATAGCAATCAAACGAATTAGTTAAAGGATAAAAATACTTTCTTGCTCCAATTTCCTCTTTTGCAAGATTATCCATAACCTCATCACGAGATAAACCAAATTTTTCTTTGTCGAATACAACAGGAAAATATGCATAGTTTGTTTCAACATTTTCTTGAATCGGGCACAGAGTAATTCCTTCAATATTACCGAGTCGTTCTCTGTATCTTTCTACTGCTGCTTTTCTCTTTGCAATTTCTTCATCAAGGTGACGAAGATTGCAGATACCCATTGCGGCGGAGAACTCATTCATTTTAGCGTTACCGCCTACAAATTCAACGCTTTCTTGCGTTGCAATACCAAAATTTTTGAGCTTGTATAATTTCTCACCAAACTCCTCATCAGAAAAACAAACCGCACCGCCTTCGATACTATGAAAAACCTTTGTTGCATGAAAGCTAAACATTGAAGCATCACCGAAATTACCGATACCTCTGCCTTTATACTTAACACCAAAAGCATGAGCAGCATCATAGATAACCTTTAAGTTATGCTTTTTTGCAATTCGCTCAATTTCCTCGACATTACAAACATTTCCGTAAACATGAACAGGAATAATTGCACTTGTTTTTTCAGTAATCAATTTTTCAATTTTATTAAAATCTATTGTATATGTAACAGGGTCTACATCACAAAATACAGGTGCCAAACCGTTACGCACGATAGCGTGGGTAGTTGAAGCAAAAGTAAACGGAGTTGTAATAACCTCACCCGTCAAGCCCATTGCCTGAATAGCCATTTCAAGCGCCATATGACCGTTGCAAAACAAGTCAATCTTGTCTACGCCAAGATAATCAACCAAATCAGCCTGAAACTTTTTATGCTTCGGTCCCATATTAGTCAGCCATCGACTGTCCCAAATATCCTTAATTTCTTCAACATATTCATCAAATCCCGGCATTGATGAACGAGTAACATTAATCATAAACTTCTCCAATTTTCAAACAATTCTCTTTGATTGTAACATTTAATACATTTATATCTGTATTTTCTTTTATTAAATCATACAAAACTAATGTTTTATGCATAATTTTTGATAGTCTCATACAAAATTCTGCATCCGTTATTACACATTCAGCATTTTTTATTCTATACAAAAATTCTGCCGGACCATCAGTATAACAATATTTTGTTTTCACATCAAATTCACATTCATAATCCGAGCAATAATATATCACTAATTTATTGTTTTTCGCATATTCATTAATTTGCTTTATAATATCACGATTTGGATTTTCAAGATATGCAAATAAAAATTTATCTTTATTTTGTTCGACCTTGGCAGTAGACACCATTTCTTCAAAAAATGATTCATCAGCTAAATACAAGACAGAACTAAGCTCCTCTTGATTAATAATCAGTTTTTTCACATCAGTATCAAAGTCTAATTTATAGGCTTTATCCCTTGTTTCATCAAGATTTTTTGGAATCGAATCAAATTCATAGCCGGAAATGAAAGCTTTATAATTAATATCCGGGTCAACAGCATCAAAACTTTTAATTGTATCAACCCTGTTCATAAATTGGTCTCTAAAAATATAAAACCTTTGCTTTCTGTAAATATCATCTTCTCGACACAAAGATATTTTCTTGAAACCATTGTTTTTTCTTTCAACCGGATAATTATAATTTATTGTATTAATTATGTAATCCATTGGACATATTTGTCTTAAATAGTTTTCTAAAACTGCAGAAGTTATAACTGCGCCAAAATCATGAGTAAGATTCAAGCTTACAAGAGAAATATGAGGCTGTTTTTTGATGTTATTTTTTCTTTCAGTAGCTGTTTTAACAGGACAAACTTTAATACATAAACCACAATTTATGCAAACTTTTTCATCTATACTCGGATACAAAAAGCCCTCATTGTCCTGTTGCATAGATATTGCTCCTTTGGGACAAATATTTGCACAGCCCCAACATCCACAGCATTCACTTTTTTTATTGAACAAATCTTTTATTTGCATAGTTGTCCTCAAATTAATTATTGTATGTATTTTTCTAATAACTCTGAAAAAGACAATTTTTCATAATCATTCCAAAACTGAGTTCTGTATTTTGGAATATCATAATTAAAATCTAATGCAGCTTGAATACTGGTGGCAATTGGATATTCCTTTACTATCAAATTTATTCTACTATTATCAAATATGTTTTTACCCTTATTTGTATTAATCTTTACAAGCGAAACACCCTTATCATCGTCATACTCTTTATCATTGAGTTCTATTCTCCAATAATCCCCAATAGTAATATCAGAAATTCTGCTTCTGCTTTTATAATTACAACTGAAACAATTAGGTCTAAGAATTAAGTGAGAGTAAAAAAGACTTGTAAACTCTTTACTGGAAAATTCTCTGCCGCCAACAGTGATTGTTTCCACATGGTCACGCCATCCAAAATTTTTCTTGTCTCTGAAATCTACCGATTCAATTTCTTGATTTCCAAATTTTTCTTTAAGATAATCTTTCCACACCATTGGTGATGGGACACCGTGACATAAAATATCAAGTGTTATTAATTTTTCTGTACTGATGTCTTTTATTGAAAAAAAATTATACAAGGCTTCAATTTGACAAGGCGTCCCGGAAAATAAAACCGGAATCCCATTTTTAAGGTCATCGGCACAAAGCGAATAACAATTTTTTATTTCACTTTGGATATATTTTGAGCCTCTAAAGGCATTCCTTTCTTCCTTCGTAGTTGCTCGTCTGTGCTCTGCAAGAAAATTTTCATTTAATGCACAGCCGTAAACAACACCACCATTTTCTAATATCACATCAGAAATAGCAGTAAATACTCCACCGGAGCGAGATGCCACTCTTATTTCTTCATCCTTATGCTTTACAGCATATACCGTCTTCAATTCCATTTTTTATAAATCACTTAATGCATTATTAAGATAATCAAGTGCATTTGTTCTCATTTCGTTTATTGTTTTATCTACTGTATCAAAATCAATAGGCTTATCTATGCTTATTCTATTGTTATCAGTAATTATCCTATCTGTTAAATTAAATTTTTCCAACAAATCTTGTGACTTAATGCTAATTTTACTTCTGGTAAATGACAAAAATTGTTTTTTGAAAAGAAGTGAAAATACTAAACAGTGGAATGAATTTGTAAGCACATAATCAGCATTTTTTAGTCTATACAAAAACTCTGCCGGGCTGTCTGTATTACAATCAACAGCCTCACAACCATAATCATTGTGATACTTTGAATAATAGCAAACTCTCATTCCTTTTTCTTTTGCAAGCTTGCTTGCATAATCAACTATTTCTTGATTAACCTCAAGAATATACACATAGATAAATGGTTTATTGTCTTCTTCAACATAAGCAAAATCAATCATTTTGTCATAGTAATCAGCTTCGACTAAAAAAGCAGGATCACAACATTCATAAACCTTTTTATCAGTTAGACTTTGAATAAATTGTACATTCGATTTTTCTCTGACAGATATACAATCTAATCCTTCGATATTTCTTTTATAATCATTTTTTAATCTATATAGTTTTCTACAAGGCTTACAGTCAATACTTGGAGCAAAGGCAATTCGTTTTTCGCCTTTATTTGCAAATTTCAAAAAATATCCATCTTCGCCATAAGTATTTACCTTTTTAGGTGCCCAAACAATATCAGAACCACAAATAAATGCAGAGTAATCAACCCGCTCATTTAATTGCTCAGGTTTACGAAGCATATCTCCTCGATTAAGGAATCTATCCCTAAACACATAGAATTTTTTAACACGTGCCTTTTCCTGCTCTTTCATTAAAGGAGTGTCTTTTTTCTTTTGAATTTTTCCCTTTATGTAAAGCCTTAAGCCCCAAGCATCCTTTATTTCATCGTGTATTTTTTCAATAGGATTAGTATAATTCTTTTGCGGAGCATAGTTCATTGTTTCAACAACATAATCATTTCCAACAATGTGTGCAACTATATCCTCCAAAACTGCTGCAGCAATAACAGCACCATAATTATGTGTAACAGAAAGATTTATAATTCCAATATGCTTTTTCGATGTATCAGAAAGGTCAATAGCTTTTTTCCTTTTCATTACGCAAATATCAACACACTTGCCACAATTGTTACATTTGAATTCGTCAATATGCGGATACATTTTACCATCAATATTATTAATTGATATTGCATTCAATTCACAAATATTAAAGCATCCGTAACAACCTATACAATCGATTTCATCCAAACAAATATGATGTCTGTCTGTCTGTCTGTCTGTCTGTCTGTCTGTCTGTCTGTCTGTTAAGATTATCTCTTGTTTCATCCATTCTGTCAATCCTTATTATTTATTACTTTCCTTATATTCGATAAGCGCTTCAAGATACTTCAAGTCAGCAGGATATGTTAACTTAAAGTTATTATTAAAATCAAAACAGAGTTCTATTTTGCTACCCAACGGTAATTGCTGTGTTACCTCGGTCAATTTACTTTCAGGATCAAAATTATCATAAAGAAGTTTAAAGTCAAAGCCTTCAGGTGACTGCATTAGATAATATCTGTCTCTGTAAATTTGAGGAATGTCGTAACAGCCCAATGAATCTGTGATTTTCTGCGCCGTAACAACAGCCGCACTATTGTCAAGCAATGCAAAATACTTATCAATCAAGTCTCCTGTAATCATCGGTCGTACCGCATCACAAACAATCATCTTTTTACATTCATAATTACTATTAATATAATTTAATGCATTAACCAGAGAATAATTGCGAGTGTCTCCACCATCAGTAAAATCTACATGGGGATTATCCGAAAGGCAGGCAAGATAATCCTTGTTTTCTTCTAAATTCGAGACAATTAAAACTTTATCGACAGTTTTAGCCTCAAGGATAGCCTCGACTACATATTCAATTACCATTTTTCCGTTTATTTTATGAAATTGCTTCGGCACATCGCTTCCAAATCTGGAGCCAACACCGCTTGCAAGAATTGTAACTATATTCATTATTCTTTCCTTACTTAATAACATTTCTTTTTCGCATTACTGTTTCTTTATACGGTGTATCTGCGTCGAATGTTTCGCCACCGTGCCAAGTTCCTCTTTCTTCAACCGGTGGAAATTTCATATAATCTCCATACATAGTTTCCAAATGTTTAATATATCCATTAAAATGCGGAATTTTACAATTTTCAAAATCTAAATAAATTTGATATTCTACATCTTCTGTATGAATTATTTTTTTCTTAAAGGGATACTCTGTATATACCATTTCTAATAAACAATCTGCATTAGGATCGTTAAAATGTATTTTTGCTATGCTTTGAATCTCTTCATATATTTCCATTGGGTTTCTTCCACAATAGTTAGCAACTCTTTTTTTATTTTTTTCATCAAGATAAGGATTACTCTTTCTCATATATGTTGATAATTCGCAAGCTAACCCACCAATTTTTGAGTATGCATATGGAAGTTCAGATTCAATATAAGCATCAATAGGAAATATATCAAGTCCTATCCCCATATTCCAGTTTTCATATACAAAGACATCACTAACATCGGATGTGTTACTATTTCTCAGCTTAATGGCTGAAAAATAGTAACCAGGATCAGTATATGGTGTTTGTAAAAAATATGGTTGTTCAAACTCATCAGCATGTTTTTGAAGTTCTTCATAATCTTCACGCATCATCCAAACATCCATATCATCATCCCATGGAATAAAACCACCATGTCGAACTGCACCTAACACGGTTCCGCCACAGGCATAATACTTTAGTCCTAATTTGTTACAGACTCTATCAAGTTCGTGTAATAAATCTAAAATAATAGCCCAAAGCTTTTTCCTTTTTTCATCAACATAAAACTCATTCCGAATTTCCGGTTTTAGAAAATCTTCTGTTACTATTCCTTTTTTAATTATCCTTTCTATTTCTGTCATATACGCTTCCTCATAACTTCTTTATCATAAACAAACTTGTATTAGATTCTTTGTTGTCAAATTTATAATTATTTTTTTCGTAGAAATTAATCGCAACATAATTACTCTTTTTAACTTCCAAACGCATAAATTCCATTCCGACTTTTTTAGCTTGATTCTCACTGTAAGACAATAATTCTGTACCTATATGCCTCCGTTTATAATCCGGATCTATTCTAAGCAAAGAAATATAAGCGGTTTTTGTTTCAAAATTATTCATATATACTGCAATAAATCCGCAATATCTACTATAATCAGAATCAAAAGCGGCATAAACTTTTCCAAACTCAAAAACCTTGTTCAAATAATCGTCTATATTAACTTCTGTTTCTAAGGAATATGAGTTACTCTTTACATCCTTATATGCAATATATACATCTTTAATTGATTCAAGAAGAATAATGTCCATCATTCTACCTCTACAACAACTAACTCAGTCAGTCTTGCAATTTTATCAAACATTTCTTCTTGACTATCAAACTTGAACACCATTGTACCAAGTGCGTGTCCTGCGTTTTCAAATGCGAATACATCATCGCCCTCATGAAAGTCAGTTTGATATTCTACAAAATTATCCTTCAATTCATCAGCAATAGTAACCTGTTTTAACTTTCCTGTCACCTTGCTATGAACCATATAGTTACACCAATAGCCCTTAGGTTCAACCATTTCAATGCTTGAACAGTCCTCTCCTAATGCAGCCTTTATTGTATACTCAACCATATCAACGCCGGTTGCGTATTGTGTTATTTGCGGTATTAACGAACCACCGTTTCTTGCTCCAAGCTCAAGGATATAAACATCATCATTTTCATCCAAAATAACTTCGATATTATATGCACCTGTTTTCATTCCGAGACAGGTAATCAATCTTTGAAGCTCATTATGCACCTTATCCTGTGTTGCCTTGTCGAGTACCGATGGCCAGCATTCTCCAAGAGGAACATATTCCTTAATACCATTACTTGAATAAAATTCATTACCAAAACAACGAAATACAAGCTCACCGTTAACAGAAAAACCGTCACCTGAAATTTGATAACCTTTCTTTTGAATGAACTTTTCAACGACAATTCTCTTACAACGAGAATATTTCATTGCATCATTGTATGCAAAATCTAATTCATCAACTGAGGATACCTTATTAATTCCCTTACTGCCGGAAGAATCAACAGGTTTAACCATTACAGGGAACTTAAACTTATCCTTATCTGCCATAAAGCTATCGTAATCTGTATAGCAAAATGCTTCGGGTACATTAAAATTATGTTCTTTCAAATACTGTCTGAAAGTATCTTTGTTAGATAGTACCATAACAGACTCATAAGGACTTGTCGGCAATTCTAATTTTTCGCAAACATAAGCAGCAGTTGGCGCAGCAGGATCAGAAGCATAACAAATTACTGCATCTAAATTTAATCCCTTTGCAAGCTCTAATACTGCTTCCTTATCTGTTGTACTAACCAAATAGAATTCATCGGCAACAAACTGTCCCGGATTATCCGGTAAATAATCACAAATTATCACATACAGACCCATCTCTTTTGCTCTTTTTATCGCACATACCTGAGATGTTGAACCGCCTAACATCAATACTCTTTTCATCTGTTCTCCTATAAACTATCAACAAATTTTTTAATTCTGCGAACGCCCTCTCGAATCTTATCCTCATTCATCGTATAGGCAATTCTGATATATCCCTCGCAGCAATCGCCGTATGTAATGCCGGGAACAACTGCAACCTGTACTGCGTCCAAAAGCTTATAAGCAAATGTTTCGCTGTCAAGTCCCGTTTCTTTGATATTAACCATTGCATAAAAAGTACCTTTCGGCATTTTACAGCTTAATTTATCAATCTGATTAATACCGTCTACCAAACAATCTCGCCTTTTTCTAAAGCCTTCACACATCACAACGGCTTCATTTGAAGAGTTTGAAAAAGCTTCGATAGCCGCATATTGTGACGGGAGCGAGGCACAGGCAACCATATTTTCCTGTAGCTTGGTCATATTTCTAATCAGTTTTTGCGATGAGGCAACATAACCCAATCTCCAACCTGTCATCGACCATTTTTTTGAGCAGCTGTTAATAACGATAACCTTTTCCTTGTCAATGCCGCAATTCAAAACCGAAACAAAAGTATCATCATAAACAATGCTCTTGTAGCATTCATCCCAAATAAGATAAATATCATTTTCATTGCACAATTTACAAATCGCTTCCAAGGTAGCCTTATCATAGACTGCACCGGTAGGATTATTTGGTGAATTCAAGATTATTGCAACCGTCCTTGATGTTATTGCTTTTTCTACCGCTTCCGGTTTTACTACAAAACCATCTTCTTCATAAGCATCAACCAACACAGGATTTGCATTGCACATTTGAGTCATATGACGATAATTTATCCAATGCGGAGAGGGAATTATTACTTCATCACCTTTATCAAGAATAGAAAGTAAGGTTAAATATAAGCCCTGCATAGCACCAACAGTAACTATAATTTTTCCATCGGGATTGAAACGACAACCGGTTTCCGCATATATATCATCAGAAATAGCTTTTCTTAATTCAGATAATCCGGCATTAGCGGAATAATGAGTTTTTCCGTCATCAATAGCCGCACATCCCGCACTTTTTATATTTTGCGGTGTCTGATAATCAGGATCACCTAATGTAAAATCAATTACATCATCATATAATTTGGCTCTGTCAAAAAGCTGACGAGTAAGTGACGGCTGTATGGAATTTGCAATTTTTGATATTTTCATATATAACTCCAACACTTATTAATCTAATTTTTGTGCGCTATTTTTCTTGAAAATCTTATTGATAAACGGCTTAACCATATTCAAACAATATGTAAATGATTCGAGCTTTAGCAATGCTGACAAACCAATATATATTACTGCACCAAGCGGAACCTGAATAATCAATGTAACAATATTAGGCAGATTTAAGAAATTTACACAATATACACATCCGCCCATAAATACCGCCAACAAAATACCGGGTAAAATATCTTTAAGCTGTTCTAAATAACTATAATTCATTAGCTTCTTATTAGGCCATGAATTGATGATTTGACTTGCAACACTCGTAAATAACATGCTATACGCCATTGCCATAACGCTTATCTTAAATGTAACTAATACTGCAACGATTCCGATAATCTTCTTCAATATTTCAAGCTTCAAAAAAATATCTGACCTTCCCATTGCCTTTATCGCATTAAGATTTGCAGTATGCACCGGATAAAACATATATGTAATACAAAATATTACCATAAATGGATAAGAGGGTAACCACTTATCAGTAAGCAAAATTGAAATAACCGACTGTCCGCAAGCGGCTAATCCCATCAAAAGCGGAGCCATAACATATGTACTGGTCTTCATTGCTCGTCTTGTCATTCCTTTTACAGATTCAACAGAATCCTGAACGATTGACATTGAAGGCAACAATACGGAATCAATCGAAGTATTTACATTATTGATAATGATACTCGGAAAATTACTTGCTTTTTGATAAAACGCTAAATCGGTAGAAGAATAAACTTTTCCAATTATCAAACTTCTAAGCTGACTATAACCTTTATCTAATAATGCTGACAACAACATTTTCCATCCGTACGAAAACAAAGCCTTTAATCTTTTGAATGAAAACATCCACTTAGGTCGCCATTTAACAGTTATCCACAATACTATTGTATCAATAGTTGCATTACTTAATTGTTGTGCGATAAGTGCCCATGTTCCAAATCCCTTATAAGCTAAAAATATACCTAAAACGGCAGAAAAAAGAGTACCGCCAAGAGTAGCAAAGAAAAACTTCTTAAACATCATATTTTTCGCTACATACGCATGCTGAATTCCCTTAACGCCTGAAATAACCAATGTTAAACTGATAGCTCTTGTAAAAGCAGTTAATTCAGGCATTTCATAAAATTTGGCTATTAACGGAGCACAAAGAAACATAACTCCGTACAGGAACAAACACATTACCATATTAAAATAGAATAATGATGAATAATCTAAATCATCTGCATCCTTCTTTTGAATAAGGGCAGTTCCCATACCGCTATTAACAAATACAGCTAATATATTAGTAAAAACCGTAATTAAAGCAATTGCTCCGTAATCTGACGGTGATAACAGCCTTGCCAAAACAATAGAAACAATAAATGTAACTACCTGTGCTCCACCTGCTTCAGCTAATCGCCAAACAAATCCACCTATAGTTTTTTTCTTTAATGAATCACTTTCCATAATGTAACCTTAACCCTTAAATACTTTTTTAGTTAATACCGGAAAATACGCCATACCTATAAAGTACAGTCTCTCTTTTTTTGTAAGATACTTTTTGAATTCTTTCTTTAAAAGACCTTTATAATCCTTTGACAAAAGAGCTATCCTAAACTTTTTTTCTTCACATATCTTTTCTATTTCATTATGGTACTCATGATTTGTAAAATGATCAAAAACACCATATCCATATACAAGGTTTTGAAGGTAAGCAAGTTTTTTCTTTTCATCATTTACAATATTAGAACTCCAACTACCCTTTGCCTGAAGTCGATAACAAGTCATAATTTCATCTATGTAATACATATCACCCTTTGTAAGTGCAAACAACATTGTTGGAACATCACCTACTCCAAATTTTCCGACAAACGCAGGCGGATTAAATGCCAATTCTTTCTTTTCATCCATTCTCATAAAATATGAAGTAGTTTGAAATGGATAGGTACTGTAATTTGAAGCAATATCCAGATATTCTTTTAGATTAATAATTCCTTCTTCCATATGAAAATTAGGGTGATATTTTCCGGAATCCTCACCATTTTCAAGCACATCTTTGACTCTATGAACACAAATTGAACAATTAGGGTTTTTCTCCATTATATCAAATTGTTTTTGTAGTTTGTATGGATCAATCCAAAAATCATCGCCTTCACAATACGCAACATATTTACCTTTCACTCTTGAATATTGGTAAGTTTTAATTATACCAATACGTTTTGAATACTGATTTTCAGTTTGATAAATTGGCTTAATAATATCAGGATACTTTTCTTCATATTCCCTAATTATATCTGCTGTATCATCAGTTGAAGCATCATCATGAACTAAAATTTCATACTTAAAGGTTGTTATTTGATTAACTAATCCTTCAAGACATTGTCTAATATATTTACCATGATTATATGCTATACAACTAACACTAACCATTATATCGTTACTCATCATATACCTCCGGCAATCACTTAATTTTGGTGTATAAATTTGTTATAATCCGTCCTATCTTTGACTTCTTGAATTTTTCTGATTTTTTAAGTGAAGAACATTTTCTTGCCAGCCCAATGTAATCATTATCTCTAACTAAATCAAAAATTGTATTAGACACATTATTGTCTTTTGCGTACTTAACTGCCTGTTGTACCCAATCTAATTTGCATAAGGTTTTGCACCAATCAACACATTTTTCATTATTCCAGGGACAATCGGGATGAGAAATTCCCAAATTAATTGCATTTTCAATAAGGTATAACCCTCTCTTTGATAATGCATTTTTTATGACTTCACTATCTGTTTCATTATGCTCATCAATAACTTTCTGATATGTTTCACATTGTATATTTTGATTTTCCAAAATATCAGCAGAAAAGCGATGCATTATTGAAAACGGATTAATTCTGTAACCGTAAATAGGCTTTGGAATAATCCTTACCTTTTTCATATAATAAGAACAGGTAAATGTAAAAAGCGTTCCTTCACCTTTCACAACTTTTGGATCATAGTGAAGATTATACTTGCGAATAAAATCCATATTCCACATTTTTGACCATGCAGGATTCAAATTATATGTAGGAAAGTTCACCTTTGGATTTGAACGATCAACTAATTGCAAATGATATTCTTTCAATAAGTCATCCGAAACAACCATTTCTTCGCCCTTAGGGGACCAAGAATCTAAGGATACATTATCAACAAATTCAACTGCATCGAACTGCAATAAATCAGCATCATCATTAATATACTCTCGTCCGTATTCAACAGCATTCGGTAATAAAACATCATCACCATCTACCTGAATAAGCCATTTTCCCTTAGCCTCATCAATAGCAACATTTCTCGCTGCGGCAACACCCGCATTTTCTTGATGAATAACTCTAACACGAGAGTCTTTTTTTGCATAATCATCACAAATTTTACCGCTTGAATCTGTTGAACCGTCATCAATCAGCAAAATCTCGATATCATCACCCTTTTGAGCGATAATACTGTCAATACACATTGGAAGAAATCTTTCAATATTATATATCATTACTGCAATAGTGAAGTTAATACTTTGCATAAAATACCTCAATTATCCTATTTGTTTTTTACCCTGTTTACGATAATCTTAAAGAAATTCTTAAATCTATATTCCCAAATAGCTTTTTTTCGTTTACCCATAAAATCATAGGTCATAAACCAATCTACAAATTCTTTTTGCTCATCATTGAAGGTATCATAATTTTCTTTCATTCGCTTACGTATAGCAGGCCAATGCAAGCTTCCCTCTCCCTCAACTCTGTGGAAAACCATATTGTTTTCCATTTCTTTTTCGTAAAAATCTTTTAGGGTCCCTTCAATATTAAAGCCAAATTTTCTTACATCTCCGCCTTCAGCGGTTATGCCGAGAACAGACCTCATACATTTATCACAGGAGCAACAGTTCTTATCATTAAATGAGCAAACCCTTATTGGATAATCTCTGTTTAACTTATTAACATGTTCAACAATAACATGAGCCTTATCCTGTCTTGTAAGCTCTGAACCATCATGAACGCACCCGCCATACTGTGCAAACTTAAATTCGCCGTCTGTGGATACATACGATGCACAGTGAACATATTCTCCCATAGGAACAGAGCTGGCAATATATACATTCTTAACACCAAACTTATAAGCAAGCGGAATTGCAATAGATATAAATCCCATTGAATGATTAAATCCGTGCCACCATGTATCCCCAAGCTTCTTTTTAATATGTTTATCAAACCATTTGGCATTTACAATTACAGCAAAATTCGATTTCACAAACTCAAACTGCCTGCCTTCTATTTCAGCAAATTTAGATATATCTCTGTAATCAGCATCTGCTGCTTTATCTGTATCATCAAGGCTTTTATACCAACCTTGAATATTACAGAGAATAGGGTCTGTATCTATATGACGGATATATGTAGTATGAGCATCCATACCACCACTGAAAAGGATTAAACTCTCACGCTTAACATCATAGGTGTTATTAACATATCTTGCAGAAATAAAGTTACCTTTCAGCGGATAATAATTATATAAATTCTGATATGCTTCTTTTATTCTGTAAGTTGCATCATAAAACGTTCTGTCAATTTCCTCAACCCATAAAACAGTATCAGTAACCCACATCAACGGTAAAACACTTGCCACAAAAGGAATTGTAAGAATCGACACCGGTACTTGACTAATGTCTGTATTATACTCGATAAACATTGTATCCGTGGTAAAATAATCTTTTAATTTTCCTCTTGCCTCGAATTTGTATTCTACATAATTCTTGTCAACATTTACTTGTCTTAATACTACACCGTCCATTTATGTCTCCCTTTACAAAATTACAAACTATACATAGCAGAGAAATATCTTCTGAAATTATACGGATGATCCTCAACTGAATCATCCTTTGGCAGATTCTGTGCAATTTTACACAATTCATCGTAATCCATTGAATTCTTGTTAACTTCACTGTAAGCGATAATCAATCTCAATGGGTCAACCTCATACTTACAACAGCATCTGAAAATATCTTTAAGAAAACTTGAATGAAAACCGGCATAACCGCAAACCAAATCAAGAGGATTTTGAAGAACTATATTTCTTATGTCCTTCAATGATACATATCCGTATTCCAAAAGCTTTGGAATATCCATATCAACATATTTTGTTCCATGCTTTTTCTGAAGAGCCATCACAAACATTTCGGTAGAAGTATTACCTATACTTCTGCCCAATCCCTGAAATGAACAGTCAATAAACTCAAAGCCGGCTTCCGTACATGCAATACTGTTTGCAACAGCCATACCAATATTATTGTGACCATGATAACCAACCTTAATGTTACTGTTTACAGCCTTAATTGCATTAAAATATGCACACAGCTCCTCCGGCAACATTGTACCTGCAGAATCAACCAAATATATATATTCAGCACCATAGCTCATAGCCGTCTCTGATTGCTCGGCAATATATTCAGGAGTGAAAACATAAGTTTTCATAAAATTAACCATAACGATTAATCCTACTTCTTTTGCCTTGACTATATATTCCTTCGCATTATCAAGCTTATCGGCAGATATACCGATACGAACAAAATCAATTCCGTGTTCTTTGGCGGTTGTCAAATCTTCAATTCTTGCAATACCGGGAATACAAAACATACCAAGCTTTGAATTCCCTGCAACCTTTCTTGCCGCTTCGATATATTCTACATCCGAATATAAAGAAATTCCATGTTCAGGTGAACTTGCATTCAGTCCCATACCATGACCGATTTCTATATATTCAATACCCAAATTAACTAACTTTGAAACAATATTAGAAACATCTTTACAGGTAAACTTAAAATCCACCGCATAGCTTCCGTCTCTAATTGTTGTGTCCATTATTTTCATTTATATAAACTCCTCAAATTGAGCCTTCCAGCGAGCAATTTCATCAAACGGCATAACAATCTTTGTTTCAAACTCGCTGTTAATCATATCATCAAGCTTGTCCATTTCATCAATCATTAAGCAATTCAGATTATTCTTTGCATTAATTTCCCTTGCTCTTTCATCAATAGCAATTATTATTGCTCTCTTTCTGTGGCGCATTGCATATACGCCGCCGTGAAGTCTTGTGCCGATATAATCTAAATCAACTGTGTTAAGTACATTTTCATACGCATCTTTTGTCGGCGGAATCAGTTTAATATTGTCGGTATTACTGAATTGATTAAAATATTCTAAATCTTTGTCACCCTGTATCCAGCAATAAACCTTTGAATAATTCCTTTGAACTATATCAATCATTTTCTGTTCATTTTGATTAATTTCAGGTCTTGCAGTTAGTGTAATTAAAGCAGTATCTGCTTTTTTTGTAGGAATGGTTTTACAAAACTCCGGTGTCAACATCCACATTGTAACACATCCGGTATTGATAGCCTTTAGACCAAGAACATTCTCAACATATTCCTTACTGCGTTCATCTCTAACGCTATGATAATAATCGTGATTAAGTACCTGTCTGTAAACTTTGGTTGTATAGCTATCTACATTATCACCGGCACCCGCACCGACTCCAACAAGTATTGTTCCTGCAAGAGGTTTTGAATTCCATTTATTAATATTCCATTGCGGATAATGAGTTCTCAATTCTTTTACCAAAAGATTAGAACCGCCTGCGAATTTATAATCACAATTTGCATAAGTCTGAACAGCTAAAGAATTTCTCCATACCGAAAATGCATTAAATGCCACCGTATGCGTCGGCATTTCATATACAAAATTTTTTTCTAACATAGGAGCAAGTTCTTTTTTTACACACTCCATAATAATATAATCACCGATATTTGAAGTACCGATAGCGGTATTAAGCAACATTACTTTTTTCATATCTATTTTCCTAATGCTTTTTTAATTCTTTCCATATTCTCAACACCAATGATTCGTCTAATAAAACGATTTATCTTCAAACGGGATTGAGAAGTATCGCTCCAGCTTGCATCATACCAATGAATTGAATAGGTATTTTCAGTCTTACTCAATTTACCTGTCAAACTATCCAAAGGATTAAAAAAATCTGCAGGATATAATGTCAAATTATAAATAACCTGTTTTTTCCCGTTTTTAATCATGCCCTTTTTTACCAATAAATCAGTTGTATATTTTGTACAAGCGGTTTGATTCAAGGAACCATCTTCAATTATAAAACTTGTATTTCTATATACATCAATGTGTTCTTTTAACAAAGGAAAACCTGCCTCTGCGCCAAACCCTTGACCGGTATTGACATTTTCATTATTTTCAAAACTCATATATGCTTTGTTTTTAAGCAAATCATCAAGCGGTTTTATTACCTCTACATCAGTATCCATATATATTCCGCCCTGCTCGTAAACAACAATTAAACGAGCAACATCGCTTACAAAGGCATATTTTTTTGCCTCATAAGCCTGTTCAACAAACGGCATACAATGCACGTCAAAATTGCTTTCATTCCACTCAATTATTTCGTAATCCGAACAATATTTTTTCCAGCTATTTATGCACTTTTTAACGCTTTTTGGCTTTTCGTTTCCGCCAAACCAAAAATAATGAATTTTTTTAGGAATCATATTAATCACCAATGAGCTTATACAATTTCTCTATTTCACTTTCGTTTGAATAATTTGTTGATTGCATATTGCTAATCAATTTTTGTTGTAATTCTTTATTCTCAATCACTCTTGCAATTTCATTCGCAGAGTCTTCTATATCCATAGGCACAATTATTCCGTCAAAGCCGTCATTTAACTGACTGTGTGCTGTCGGGTAATTGGTAATAATAATAGGCTTGTTAAGTATCAACGCTTCGTGAACAGTAACAGCCTTTCCCTCATACCGTGACGGTTGTAAATAAATATCGCAAGCCTTAATATACGGATATGGGTTATCTTTTTTACCAAGAATAATAACTGTGTCTTCCATACCAAACTCAGATATTTTGGAACGAATTAAATCTTCTTCACCGCCGTATCCGATAATATACCATTTGAAATCTATACCTTTTGACTTGATAATGCTTGCTATTTGCGGTACTTCATCGAGTTTTTTTTGGGGGGAAAATCTACCAATAGTTAATAGTTTTACAGTCGACATATCCATTTCATTGCTAACATCAATTAAATCGGCTTGTACGTCTATAAAGCCCTTTGACAATATATTTTCTATATATACAATCTTATTCTCCAGGCTCGGAAATTTAGTCAAAAATGCTTTTGTAACATCGTCGGAAATAGAAATGATATTGTCAAACGGCTCCCACATTTTCAATTCGGATTCAGTATCAACACTAATAGTAGAATAATCTGTGTGAATCCAAGCTATTTTTTTGTCCGCCTTAACTTTATCACGAACAGCATAATGAGGTGTCAAAAAACTGATAGCAACATCATATTTTTTATTCGTTATTTCAGGTAATGCTTTTACCGTATATTTATGACTGTACTCAATTGATACATAACTATGATTTAGTCTGCTCTTTTTATTAAATTGTATTGCTTTTATTTTGCCTATCATTCTACCGGCAACAATTTTTAACTGACCCTGCTTTAACGCGGTAACTATCGGCTTCATCATTGCACTGTACTGAGGTATTTCAGGCAATAAATTCACTTGCTTTGGTATTAATGCCAACAATTCTCCGCTATGCTGCATCAAGAACAAATCAACATCATATTTTGAATAATCAAAGCTTGTTAATAAACCAAGCAAAGCCCTCTCCGCTCCGCCAATTTCCATAGCATGAGAGAAAATAAAAACTTTCTTTTTCATATTATATACCTTTATGCTACTGAACTAATGTTTTTATATAGTCAAAAAACTTAACTCTATTGAACATATCATCAAAAGTGCGGTCTCCATACCCACGCAACTGCTCGTATACAAAGAAAATAGAATATAGTATAAACGCTATTATCCTAATTAAATTTTTTGTCCTATTATCCATATATTTAAGTACTGCCGGAAGGGCAATAACCGAAAACAATGAAAAATATTGTGCCAGTCTTCCGAAATAAACTGCATTTCCAAACAATGCAACAAACATCAACAATCCATTTAACATTGACAAATTTACAAATAGAGACGCCTTCCTGTCATAATACTCGTCGGGAATATTCTTCCTAACCAAAAAAGAAATTGCTAACGGAACCAAGAATACCAAAACTCGTAACGGGTTAACACCTTCCCCGACGAAATAATCGGCAGTATAATCTTCACCTAATAAAGTAGTAATATCTACTATTCTGCCGATAAACAACTGTAAAGTTAAACCAATTAAAGTAAATCCTGAAATAAGTAAATATGTTTTTCTCTCCCATGGTTTGAACATCAAAAAAGGAACAAATAAAAACATCAAAATGTATGGGTGCACCAAAGACGCAAGTAATATCAATATTGCAAATGTACTTTTTTTACCTTCAAGATATCTGTCAAGTGCAATTAAACCGACTGCAACAGCAAAATTTTGTTTTATTGCCGCCATAGTAGAAGCAAAAATTCCTATTGTAAAAAATAGAAATATCGAAAATACAATATCTTCCGAATATTTTCGTATAAACCAAAAATAAATGACAACAGAAAAAAGTGCAAAACACATCAAAAAGTCTTGAGATGAAAATCCCAAATGATACATAACATTTTGAATAAATGTAAAGCCGGGGTTTGAGCCTAACGATATCCATTGTATCCTACCGGTATTTGAAAGGACATCATCTAACAAAGACTTGTTCTGCGGTATAAAAACATTATATGTTTCGGTATATGTATAAGTGTCGTTAAAATTAGTTCTTAAACCAACAAAAATAGCAACCGAAAAGGCAAGTATATAATAGAAAAACCATTCCTTTCTTTCATACCTTTTGCTGATATGATTATATGTAGAAAAAGCATTTGAAAAAAACAATAAAAATGCTGAAGATATCAAAATAGGAAATAATTCACTCATAATTTTTTACTTAATGTGTCTTTCTTAAAATTTTGTATATTTTATTTGGCAATAAACCGACAATAATAGGTTTTATGGCGAATAATCTAAATAAGGGGTTAGTCTTACAATCCTTAAACCCGTGATACATAACCCACGCCTCATTCTGTCTACGCTTAAAGGTTCTGCGGCTTTGAGCGTCTCTACCGTCAAACATTTGATATAATGCTTCGCTTAAATTATATCCCCTATGACCCGCAGCATAAAGCCTAAACCACAAATCATAATCTTCAACACCTCTGGTTTTGTCTATATCGCGATAACCGTTAATACTTTTTAGGACGTCCGTTCTCGTCATTGAAGGAGCGTGGCAAAACGGACTTCCGAAAATAAAATTCTTTATCTCAGGTTCGTTTATTACCGTTCCTGTATTCCAAACACCCTGTTCATCTGCATAATCCATTGCACAACTGACAAACGAATACTCACTGTGTGTTTCTAAAAAATCATATTCTTTTTGGAATCTGTCTGGATACGAAATATCATCACCGTCTTGACGAGCCACATATTTTGTTTGTACTTCAGCCAAACACTTGTTGAGAGTATATGTTAAGCCCATATTCTTTTCATTCTTGATCAAAATAAATTTTTCGGGATACCTGTCAACATACTCCTTCGCAACCTCATAGGTATTGTCATTTGAACCGTCGTCGCACATAATAACTATGAAATTTTGGAATGTCTGCTCAAGCATTGAATCTAAACTTTTACCCAATGTATCTGCACAATTATATATGCCCATTAAAACTGAAACTTTAGCTTCCATATTTAATCCTTTTACTCTCCAAGCAGCTTTTTTCTATCGTCAAGAATATAACTATACAATCTCTTTTGTTCAAAATTATCTTTTGCAAATATGTAAGCCTTTTCTGCCATACATTCTCTCATATCCTCATTATCTCTAATTTCTGACATTGCCGATTTCAAAGTGTCAACATCTGCTTTTTGTACAATAAGTCCGGTTTCATCCTTTATCATCGCATCTGTCGGACCGGGAATATCTGATACTATTACCGGAACGCCCATAGCTTCCGCTTCTATAACGCCGCTACCAAAACCCTCTCTGTAGCTTGGTAAAATATATACATCCATAGCAGAAAGATATTGCTCAACTACATTTGTTTGCCCTGTATAGACAACATTATCACAATTCTTTGACCAGTTAAACAATTCCATATTCATATTCTCGTCAAGTTCTTCACTTCCAACCATCAATAAATATGTATCGTCATTTATTATTGACTTGTATGCTTGCAATAACTCATTAATACCCTTATCCCTTGTTATTCTGCCAACAAAGCCATAAACAAACGCATCGTCGGGTATGTTGTATTCTTCACGAATTTTCTGTCTATACTCTTGTTTTTTTGATATATCAAATTTTTCAAGACTGACGCCGCTTGCACTGCCGTTCCAAATAACAGAGCCTTTATTTTCAGGATATAGTCCTTGTGAATGTGCAAAATTAAGATTACTTTTACTGTCAGGCTCTATCCATGTAGAGAGCTTACAAACAAACTTTTCTTCCAGTTTGAATATTTTTCTCTTTAAGCCTTGAAATCCGACAAACACCATTCCCCACTGACAATAAAGACGAACAGGAACCTTTGCAAGCATTCCGGCAATAGAAGCATACAGAGATGCATTTGGTGTTGAATATTGAATTAAGTCAAACTTTTCTTTTTGAAATATTTTCTTCATTTGCAACATTGCTTTAATGCCTGCAACACTTATCCCTCTCTCCATAGGAACAGGAATATAATGAATATAATCAGGAAGTGAATTTGCAAATTCCTCATCATAATCACAAATGAAGGTAATATCCCAATCTGTATTTTCATGAATATATTTTGCAGTACCCAAAACAAAAGCGTGAAGTGTTGTTGGAACCGTTGTAATAAAACACATTTTTTTCATTATTTATCCGCCTTTTATCCTCTGTATTGAGGAAAGTATCCGGTATTTTTAATATCAGTTCTCATACTCAATAACTCATCATATTTATCTTCGTTAATGATTTTTCTGCCAATACTAAATTGTTTAACATCATCTTTTCTGTAAAATGATTTTTTAAATTTGAACAAATTATCTTCGCCTGAACCAACTCCACCGCCTAAATGAAATGTTTTGCATCCATTAGCCGCACCCCATAATGCAGCTTTATACAAAAGCAAATTACTTGGAGCAAGATTTCTATACTCAAATTTAGAGCCGGACAAATGATAATTAAGCTTACCGTTTGCCGCAATCATAATTGAAGCAGCAATCATTTCACCATCAAGCATTGCATAAAACAGCTGTGCATTTTCAGGCAAATCATAACAAATACTTTCATAAAAATCCGAATTAAAATAATAATACTCTTCTGCATTATCATGTTCCATAGTTGCGTTATAAATCTCACGGAACTTTTTGTACAATTCTTCATTTCTTCCGTTATATATCTCAATTCCTGCCTTTGTTGCTTTTCTAATCATATTGCGATTCTTGCTGGTAATATTTTCCCAAATTATTTCAGGAGAGGTCAAATCGAGCGAAACAGTATTGCCTAAATCTATTACCTCATAATCTTTTCTCGACCAGTCTGCATTATTCACCACAGGATGAAAGCGGACAAACTCACATATAATACCATTATTCCTGCACCATGCGAAATATTGTTCAAATAATTTTTCGGTATTATTTCCTTCAATAATCCAGCCTCCGTATCCGTAAGGAGTTGCGAAATCAAAATAAGTATTTTCCGATATTTTACCATTGAAATGAGAATCTTTTGAAACATCACGCTTCATAACGACATTTATACCACGAACAACATCATCCTCATAAAAAAACAATAAAGGCTCGCCGTCGCCGTTTATCTTAAATGCTTTAACATATCCGCTCATCCAATAAATATCATAATCTTCAAATGTGCGAACAATCTCATCCCATTTTTCACTTTCCTCTAATGTAAAAACCTTCAGCATTCTATTAATCCCTCTTTAACAACTTCGGCAATCCTATACATATCTTCTGTCGTATACCTTTGGTCACAAATCAAACTTATTTCTTTCTCATATAACCTTTTAGTTTCTCCGTTTACGCTATGATAATCTGTTATCGGCCAATGAACGGGACAATAAATTCCATTTTCCGTCAGTTTATTTCTTATCGCATCTCTATTATCTACAAGAATCGGAACAAATAACGGACAATCACATTTTCCAATATTTTTGAATATTGAAAATTCCCCAATTTTTTCTAACAATACTTGTGCATTTTCTCTTCTTTTACTTCTTATGAACTCAACATTGATATGATTCATCATCTGTATATCTCTATCATAAGCAGATTCGATATCCTCGATTTTATCAAGTACTTCTTCAGCCTGTGCAAAAGTCTCCAAAAAGTCCTTAAATTCAGAGATTCCGTCAATATATTTTTGCTTTTTCTCCATTGAATTTTTTCTCAATTCAACATACCTTTGATTTGGAATAGAAATATTTGAATCACAGTCATTTAAGTATTTTCCCCAAGCAAATCCGCCTGTAAAAATACCACACCATTTTCTTATACTTCCAAAATAGTAATCGGCATCATTGTAATTTTTGCAAAATATGGTATGTGTTAAATCTCTAATAACAATACCACTATAATTTGAAAAATCCACTTCACCGCAAAAGCCGAAATAGTCCATTACCAATATAAGTTCAGCGTATTTAGGAATTTTCTGAACTAATCTATTTCCATCGTAATATACAGAATAAAACTCAACATCTATGCCGTTATGTAAAAACGGCTTTATCATACTATCACAGCACCAAGAAGGCAGAAATGCTTTTTTAACAGAATGTTTTTTTTGAATATCCAACAAAATGTAATTCAATGCTACTCTTCCTGAAAGGAACCATAAAGTAGATTTCGAAAAAAGATTATTATCCTTTTCACATAACGGAACATTCCAAAACTCACTGCCGATTTCCTTATTCATAAATCAAACCTCTTTTATTTTTGAATAAGAAACTATATCGTTATATCTTCCGTTCTTATAAACACGAGAGCGAAGTATTCCTTCTTTTTTAAATCCGCATTTTTCAAAAAGGTTCCGAGATAAATCATTATATTCAATAACATTCGCATAAATACAATTTAAGCGCATTTCATCAAATGCATAATTGACAATTGTATTTAAAGCGTCTTTTCCATAGCCACGTCCTCTGCCCTCATCTTTGCCCATCTTTATATGAACCTGTGCAACACCGTTTTTTCTATCAATATCTGTTAAAATAACTGTGCCCACACCAATTTCATCATCCAAACGTGTAACTATACACCTCAAGATATCTTTTCTGCCCTGTTGTGAAACTATCCACTTTTCCTGCTCTTCTAAGGATACGGGAAATGAACTACCGCCTAACATTTCTTCGGTTTCAGGATCATTAATTAATTCCATTAAAAGCTTCGCGTCTTTCAATGTAACTGCTCGTAATACTATATTGTTACCTCGAATATTCATACATTAAGCTCCCTATCGCTATTTTGTCGTCTTCTGTATTCATCAAAATCTACAAAATCATCAATTCCGCGTTCACCGATGCCGTCATGTTTTAAGGCAGTTTTAACAGATAAAAAAATTATCTTAATATCATTGACAAAAGTAATGTTGTTCACATAATCAACATCATATTCAAATTTTTCTTCCCATGTAACAGAATTCCTACCGTTAACCTGAGCCCATCCACTTAAACCAGGTCTAACATCATGCCTATGCATTTCTTTTTCGGAATAGTATGGTAAATATTGAACTGCTAACGGTCTTGGTCCTATAACACTCATATCACCTTTAATTATATTAAAAACTTCAGGCAATTCATCTAACGAAGTAGATCTTAGCATTTGTCCGAATTTCGTAAGTCTTTGCGAATCCGGTAACAAATCTCCGTTTTCGTCTTTCTCATCTGTCATCGTTCTAAATTTATATAGCGTAAAAATATTTCCATCTTTTCCGGGTCTTTTCTGCTTAAATAATACCGGACTTCCGAGTTTTATTCTAACCATTATTGCAATAATTGCATATAACCACCCAAACACAATTATTGCAGCCAAGGCACAAACAATATCAAACACTCTTTTAACGTATTTTTCATAAAACCCTCTTGGTTTATGCTCCATTATTTATATTCCTCCGTACTGTAAAAGCAATGCTTGATTACTTCAATAATTCTATCCTGCTGTTCAGGAGTCATTTTGTTATCACTCGGCAGACAAACACCGCGGTTGAAGATATCCATACCTACATCCTGCGCTTCGCCTGCGATATACGCATTAGTCATTGCACGACCGTTGCCGTTCTTTGTTACAAAACCGTTCATTCTGTAAATCGGCTGCATATGCATCGGCTTCCAAATCGGTCTGCCCTCTGCATTAATTTCTGCCAATTTATCAAGAATTTCGTGAGGACAGGATTTACCTTTTTCTGAATTATAACAATAATCCTGCTCTCCTCTTACCTGCTTACACATTGCGTCCTCGTCAATAATCAAGCAGGAAAGCCAGAAATTCGGCTCGCTGTTTTCCTCGTCATAAGGATTCATTTTTACAGGTAAATCCTTAAACGCTTCCTTGTATCGCATATAAATCGCTTTCTTCTGTGCGATATGCTCTTCAAGATATGGAATTTGTCCTCGAACTACGCCCGCAATTACATTCGACATTCTGTAATTGTAGCCCAGTTCCTCATGCTGATACCAAGGAGCGTTCTCTCTTGATTGAGTTGACCATTTGCGAACCTTGTTTGCAGCTTCAAGACTGTCGGTCAAAAGCATACCGCCCGACGAACCGGTAATAATCTTATTTCCGTTAAAGCTGATACAATTATATGAACCGAAAGTACCTGTTTGCTGTCCCTTATATGTAGCACCGAGCGACTCTGCGGCGTCCTCAACAATTACCGCACCGTGCTTATCGCAGATAGCTTTTATTTCGTCAATTTTTCCGGGTGTACCGTAAAGGTGAGCCGCAACAACAACCTTTACATCGGGATAAAGCTCAAACGCCTTTTCAAGTGCAACCGGGTCCATATTCCAAGTATCGTATTCTGTATCAATAAATACAGGAACACCGCCCTCATATACGACAGGATTAACTGTCGCGTCAAAGGTCATATCCGAACAGAACACCTTGTCTCCCGGCTTAACACCCGCAAGCTTCATTGCGAGATGAAGTGCCGCCGTACCTGCCGAAAGTGCTACTGCATATTTACAGCCAACCTTTTCGCAAATCTGTTTTTCAACCTCGTTGATATTCGCACCGACAGTCGACATCCAGTTCGTTTCATAAGCCTCTGTCACATATTTAATTTCATCACCGTGCATTGTCGGCGACGACAGCCATATTTTTTCGTTAGTCATATTAACCTCTGTTATACGCTCTTTACTATCTGCATTTCCATAGACTCACAAGCATTCTTATTTACTTCCTCAGGAGTTTTATATGTAGGAACCACTTCATAGAGTGCATTTTTTACAACTGAATTATCACAAGAAGCTATTGCGTTTTTAAGAATTACCAATTTTCCCTCAACTTCATCATACGAAATCGGTTTTTCTTTTTCAATGAAAATCAATTCATTGTCTGTTGTATCCAGCTCTTCTGTCTTTACAAGAAGCTCCTCGTATAACTTCTCACCCGGTCTTAAACCGGTTTCAACTATTTCAATCCCCTGAACACCCGAAAGATGAATCATATTTTGAGCTAAATCATAAATTTTGACAGGTTGTCCCATATCAAGAACAAATAACTCACCGTTGTTTGCCATAGCACCTGATTGAAGGACAAGCTGAGATGCCTCCGGAATTGTCATAAAATACCTAATGATGTCCTTATGGGTTAAGGTAACCGGTCCACCCGCAGCAATTTGTTTTTTGAACAAAGGTATTACCGAACCTGCCGAGCCTAATACATTTCCGAATCTTGTACAACTGCACTTCACTTTTCCGCGAGTGCTATAGCCCTGTACTATCATTTCGCACATTCGCTTGGTTGCGCCCATAACATTCGTAGGATTAACAGCTTTATCTGTGCTGACCATCATAAATCGTTCTGTGCCGTATTTTTCACAAAACTCAAGAACAAGTTTTGTTCCAAACACATTATTTTTCACTGCTTCAAGACAATTATTTTCCATAAGCGGAACATGCTTATGTGCTGCGGCATTTATCAAAATCTGCGGGTGATATTTTTCAAACACCATTTCCATAGCCTGTCTGTCGGTTATAGAAGCAATTTCAACTTTTAAATCAATGTCGTTACCGTATTTGAAGCTTAACTCCTGTTGAACATCATATACACCGTTTTCGTAAATGTCCAAAATGATGATTTGTTTAGGCTCCATTTTCGCAAGCTGACGGCAAAGCTCGCTTCCTATCGAACCGCCCCCGCCTGTAATCATAACGACTTTGCCTTTATAATAAGCGTTTGTCTTTTTATCACGCATATTTATTTGCTGTCTGAAAAGCAAATCTTCAATATCAAACTCACGAAGCTGCGGCTTTGCACCGGCGACCTGCATAGTTGGATAATCGTATGTTTTTACCTTTAATCCGGACTTTTTATAAAAATCGTACAGTTCTCTTTTTCTGTCGGTAGTGGCAGACGGTATGGCGATAATTATTTCCTGTATTTCATATTCCTTGAGAATTTGGAATATCGAATCATTTCTCGCAAAAACCTGAACTCCGTGTATCTGTCTTCCGGATTTCACCTTATTATCATCAATAAAGCATCTCGGTGTGTATGCCGAACCCGAATTATTCATCAAATCTTCGGCAAGGCTGACTCCGGCATTTCCTGCACCGACAATCGCAACCTTTATCTTATGCGAGTCATCGCTCTTAACAACATCTACATTTGCAAATACTCTCAAAAGGAACCTTAATACTTTTCCTTTCACCGACACCTCATTACCGCACTTAAAGCAGTAACGATAAACCATTCTCATCGTCAATGATACTATCAAGTTAATTGACATAATAGCAATCATTCGTACAAAACTCAAACGCTTAAAATCGAAAAGAAATTGAAGTGCATACTCTAAACCGACAAAAATACCAAAGGCAATAAAGTCGGTTATCAAAAATCTAATATAACACTGAATTCCGCCAAAGCGCCATATCTGTCGGTATATATCTCCAAAAAATCTGCATACTAAGATGCAACCCAATGCTAAAACAGAATTAATGATAAGTTCGCTTGCTTGATAAGGTACAAAGCTTTTGTAAATAACTAAAAAGAAAATATCTACAACTGCGAAAGCTAATATGTCATAAAATACAAGTGCCCACTTAACATTTACTCTCTGACTATCCGGATTCTTCATCACAATATTTCCTCATAACTAAATAGGTATAGCAATCTACATACCATTTTAATCTTATGTTTACAATTTGTCAATAATTGCAAACGGTATATTATTATTTTTTATTAATTATTTATAGATTGTTAAGAAAAATGTTGGTCATTTTCGACATATTGTAATATAAAATGTCATAATTCATGCGACAAAAATACAACATAAATTACAGCGTTATTCAACTGCTTCCATTTTTCCTAAAATTTTGTTTTTTGAACACTAATTTATACAAATTCGTCTTTCAAAAGTGAATATGAATAGCAATCCTCGATACCGAATGATGTTTTATCCCTTTGTCGCAGGGTGGCTTCGCAGGTAAAGCCCAAACGCTTCAAAACATTTTGAGAACGGATATTGCTCTTTGCAACAAAGGTGGTAATATTGTTATACCCGATTTCATCAAAGCCGTACTTCAAAACGCTTTTTACACACTCCGTAGCGTAACCCTTACCCCAAAATTTTGAACCGAAGCAGTACGAAATGAAGCCGACCTCGGCTTTGATGTTTTCATCATAAAGATAAACCGTGCCTATCAAGGCATCATTTTCCTTTAAGAAAACGCCCCAGTAGCACTCGCCCTGCTCATAGCTTTTCTGCCATTCGGCAAGATATTTTTCTACTGCTTTGACATCGGTATACCGTTCCCACGACATATACTGCGCGGACTTTTCGTCGCTGAAAACATTTTCAAATAGCTGCAACGAATCCTCCACCGTCAGCCGCCTCAAATAACAACGCTTCGTTTCAATGCGTTTTGTCCCTGCCTTTTTCATACCCACCTCAAAATCACCGAATAATCATACGAAAATAATACCATATTAACAAAAATTTGTCTACTACCTACAAAAACATAACTAAAATTTTGTGTAAAATAACAACACAAAAATCGAGTAGGGCGGAATAAACCGCCCTCTCACACCACCGTGCGTGCCGTTC
>JBJEGN010000095.1:0-7833 GCA_051875105.1 Candidatus Gastranaerophilaceae bacterium | reverse complement strand
CCAACTCGCCAAGATGGACACCATCCTATTATTTTTATGCAATGCGGTCCTATAAGATATAGAGTTGATGCAAAGGCGCAGGCAGAAAAAAGAGAATTTGAACATTACTTGATCCCAAGATTTACTTCATTCAGGAATATATCTGATGATAATATAACTACGCTATATAAAAAGTTATTTGATGATGCAATGAGAAATAATTTAATAATAAATGACATAGTGTTAGCTGTCAAAAACGGCAGAACTCCCATAATTCTTACCGAACGACGTGAGCATGTAGCAATGCTTGCGGAACTGTTAAAGCCACATTGCAACAATGTGATTCCTATTATAGGCACAACATCTGCAAAATCAAGAAGAGAAACTCTTGAAAGGCTAGAAAATATACCTAAAGAAGAATCATTAGTTGTTGTGGCAACGGGAAGGTATGTAGGTGAAGGCTTTGACTATCCTCGTTTAGATACTTTATTCTTGGCGTTACCAATAGCCTGGAAAGGCAAAGTTGCACAATACGCAGGAAGACTTCATCGTAATTATCAAGGCAAAACTGAAGTTCATGTATATGATTATATTGATATTCATGTGCCGGTTTTGGAAAGCATGTATCAAAAAAGAGTAAAAAGCTACTCGGCAATTGGATACAAAACAAAAATTACCACAACGTCCAATACTTCTCCTGATTTGATATATGACGGAAAGACTTTTTATCCTGTATTTTGCAGGGATGTTGAAACTACTCAAAATGAGATTTTGATCGTTAGTCCGTTTATGAGGAAAGCACGAATAACTCAAATGTTAAAAATTCTATCGCCATTACTGATGAACAATGTATCTGTTACAATTGTCACAAGACCGCCTGATGATTTTAAAGATAAGAACAATCAGATTGTCATTGACTGTACCCAGCAATTAAAACAGTATGGAGTAAAAGTTGTTTATAAATCTGATTTTCATCAGAAATTTGCAATTATAGATCAATCTGTTGTTTGGTATGGAAGCGTCAACTTTTTGAGTTTTGGCACACATGAGGAAAGTATTATGAGATTTGAAAACAGTGACGTTGCACATCAACTTATGGATACGATATTGTAAAGAATCCCTCAAGGAGCATTTGCGTTCCCTGAGGGATTTAATATTTCCTTCTATTATTTGAACTATGGCACTCTTTATATATAAGGTTTGCCATTTTATTTTTCTCTTTCTCGGTAATAAGTCCTTTTTCAAATAAAACCTTATTAAAGTAAGTAAGCCATATTTCTCTTGCATTAATGTTCAGTGGCATGCGCCTCCCTTTAGGAATATTATGTGTAAATAGGTAAAAATATATACACTATATGCCTAGTGCTTATTATTTTGTAAATACGGCTTTTTCATCAAACAGATATCCTTTAAATATTACTCCGTCATGAGTAATAAACAAACCTTGTGATTTCTTTGGAATTTTGTATGCTGCCTCTGTATTGTCAAGTATGATTTGTGATAATACATTGTCGGCTCTTCCGCAGACTCTGAAATCAATGTTGTTTCGTATTTGTCCTGTTAAAATATTTGCATCCGGTCTTTGAGTTGCTAAAATAAGATGTATTCCAAAGGCTCTACCTTGTCTTGCAATTATGGATAATTTGCCCTCAATTTGTGTTACAAGTTCTTTTGCGCCCTTTGAAAGCCCGGTTTTGTCCAGAACCTCTGCAACCTCATCGCAGGCAAAAACAACTCTTTTAATCTTGTTTGCGTAATTTTTGTTGTATTCACTGATGTTTGCACAACCATATTTTCTAAACACTTGTTTTCTGTTATCCAATTCATCCACAAGGTCTATCAAAACTTCAAGCAGGGTATTTTCTTCTGTAATGATATTACATTTTCCGTGCCACACGGGAAGAAAGTCAACACCACCTTTAAAGTCTGCAATGAATACTTCAGCATCTTTTTTCACACATTGCATAATGAGTAATTTAAGCAGTACACTTTTTCCTGAACCCGTTGAGCCGCCAAGAAGTATATGAGGAATTTTCGCCAGGTTGATTTTTGTTTGCCCGGTTCTGCTTTGACCAAGGATTAATGTAAAATCTTCGTCTGATAGGTATTTATCTTTCCAATGAACTACATTAGGCAAATTTTCATTCCCTGATATAGCTTGTAATACGATTTTGTCTCTGCTTTTACCATAACGGATATTTTCAACATGCATATTAAGTGCAGTTTCAATATCTTCTTGTTTGTCCTCCCAGTCTGAAAGGGGGATGCCATTTGGATCAAATTCCATAATGGTTACGCCATATTCTTTATACCTTTTAAGCAATAACGGAAATTGTCCTGCGTGATTGACAAGCCCTACAATATTTAAACTCCGATTGATTCTCTTTGCTCCTTTAGGCGTTCCTAAAAATACAATTAAAACTATAAATCCGCCAATGGATAAGAAGGGAAACATCATTCTGAAACCAATATTATTAATGGTCATGCCAATATCTGATGCATCGTAAGTCCAGGTATCAAGATGATATTTAATAATAATTGCAAGGATAATGTATGCAATCACTGAAATCCAAGCCCATTTCTTGCAAAAGATATTGCAAATACCCATTTTAAACCTTAGAAACTGATATTTTAATCTCGCATCTCTTTCCAATTCAAATTTATTTTGAGTGTTCATAATCTGCACTCCTTTCTACGATCGTTCCATCTTTCTTATATTCCAAAATTTTGTGTATTCTTCTTAAAAATGCATTCCATGTTTCCGGTCTGTCTTTTTGTACATTTTTGTATTGCTCCGAAAGGGGAATGTTTGATGTAATATATACCGTCTGATAACACGCTGTCCTGTCGTTATATCTTGCCGGAAGATTTAGAGGATAAATATCAAGATAGTTGAGCATTTCTTCAATGGGTATTTGTGAATTAAATTCCTCAAACACCAAAACCTCCTGATTTGTATATCCGTCAAAATTGATTCCTTTGCCGGCTCGATAGTTTGTTATTCTGCAAATGTCTTTGGCACTGTGTTTTTGATATATACTTCTTGTTTTTCCCGTTCCACTTGCACCGAAAATATATGTTACAAATAAATCTCTGTTTTCACATAAATACTTTTCTGAATTTAAAACCTGACGGAGAGCATCAATATCTCTTATTCTGAACGCAAATTCAGGAGCATCATCAATGATTTCTGTTATTTGCTTCCCGTCTCGTATATTTTCAATTAGCTTACTCATTTTAGGATTGTTTTCATCCCGTTCCTTTGGTAAGGTTCCATACTCATAAAAACTACCTTCCACGCTTGTTTCTGATTTTTCATCGTTTTCCCATTTGCCTGATTTTAATATATAATCTCTATTATCCTTTGCACTTCCTAATGCTTTTTCAATATGTGCAATAGGAAAGCGGTTTTTGATTGTGCTGAACCTAATAGGAGAGTGGGAATATATGAAAATATGTGTGTGAAAAGTTCCTGTTTTTGCAATCTCGTCAGCCATACAGAAATAGTCAGGAAAAAACTTCATCAGTATTTCGCATATATGCTCGTGTGTAAACTCACACTCAAGCGGATTGTTTATTACTAAAGCCCCTTTGCGTGATTGTGAATTTGACATATAATCACCAACCTTTTTTCGCTACATGCTACATCTAATCCATAAGGGTAATACTAACCCTTATGGATTAGGCGGCACAGCAAATCTTTTTTTAAGAAAAATCTCCGCCGTGCCGATTCCCATTAAGCCTTATTATTAACCAATGATATACCGGTTGCAGTCGCCTTAACCTGAGGCTGATTGTTCATCATATACAATGACAGCTCAAGTCCTGTAAATGTAACTTCCGCATAACCGTTTGGTTTTTCCACAAGCTGTCTGCCGTCAATCTTGATATTGATTTTTTCAAGAGCCTTTTCAGGCATAGCAACTGTGTAGCGATAGCCGGTGATATTTTCTGTACGTTTGTTATCTTTGTACTCATACACAGGTGCTACATCAACAAGCCACAACTTGCTTCCTAAACTTTTAGGATCAATAATTAAATCTTGAAGTTTCATAAGTATAATGTCCTCCTTTGTTTAAGTTTTAGATCGATCTATGAGTACATTATATAAACAAATTTATGCCATTGCAAAGTTTGATAAACGACATCAAAACCATAGTGTTTTCAAGGGTTTGGAAGCATTATTTATTTTTATGTGCCCTAAAAACCGTATAACTCTGCCAAAATCGTCGTTTACTAAACGACAAAAAATTTGCCGAGCATAAAAATCACGCTCGGCAACCGGTTTTATTCTCTTGATTTAACTCCTAAATAATACTTTTTGTCTATTCCTAAACTTTCTAAATGCTCATTACACGCATCAATATCTCCATAATTATGATATTGTAATAATTCCGCATAAGCTCTGTCAACCTCATAATTTTATGATAGTTTATATCCTGCAAGCTCAATCAAATTATAAGAATCAATTGCGTCAAGCATTAACGAAACACAAAATGTAATAATGGTTGATAACTTCGGTCTGGAAGTTCCTTTTTTAATGAAACTCAGAACCGACCTTGAAACATTTGTTATTGCTTCAAAATTTTGATCTTCAATTTGTATTTTCCTAACGGAGATTGCATTATCTTTATTTTCTTCATATAATCTAATCATTTCATTGTATAAAGTTCTGCGTTTGGATAAATTGTTTGAAAATTTATCCATAGCTTACCTGTATAGATGTTTTATATGGTTTTGCATTTGGAGGTGTTGAATAACTTGCTTGCGTTTATGTTATGTGCCAATAAAATGAAAGAAAAAATGTATAAGTTTCTAAATAACATAAGCAACACCTCCTTTGAAAATTACCCCAAAGGCAAAACCGAAAATTCATTTTAAGTGCGAAAAAACACCGCCGCTAACGACAGTGTTTCATTCATCATATATTCTGCTATGCGTTTTTGGGCATAACTATACCATTGTTATTTATTACAATCCAACATCTCGTACGCTAGGATTAAGTGTTTAATCCCGGGAACCCCACGCGCAAGTCAATTAACGTAATCATAATACCACAATATATAGTGGTTGTCAAGAAGAAATTCACTATATTTTGCAATTATTGTTCTATTTTATTCGTTTTAATTACACTCTATGCGTACAACACAATAATAATATCACTCACTAAAAATATTGGTATTTAAATATAAAACTATAAAATTCCAATGCCTATTTTTCCCAAAATCTTCTTTCTCTCCAGCCAATCCGGCATAAACATCGTTAGCTGCATATAGAAATTTTTAGAGTGGTTTGGCTGAAGGAAATGTGTAAATTCGTGAACGACAACGTATTCTATACATGACATCGGAGCTTCAATCAAAGATATGTTAAATGTCAAGATCTTGCGTTTCGGCTGACAGCTACCCCATCTTGAAACCATCTTTCTAAACTTTAATTGAGGGAAATCAACGCCATACTTTTGAAATTTTGGGTATACCGATTCACAGATTGAGGATATAGTTGAAACACATTGCTCTTTTATCCATTTATCTATTGTTTTCTGTTTCAACACGGCATCACCGACATCTTTAACGGTAAGCCTTATATAAGATCCGTCGCTTTCAACAGAGTTCTTTGTCCCCTGAAAAACCTTCAGCCGCAAGTCATGCCCGCAAATTCTGAAATGTTCACCGTCAACGTATTGCTTTGGTTTTGGTGTGTATTTCCGTAGTTCCTCATAATATTCAAGGGCTTTTAATATAAATTCTGATTTATCTTTCAAAAAGCTTTCGATTTTTTCTTGAGAAACGGTGTCGTTAGCCGAAACCCAAACGGAACCGTCCGGCTTTATTCTAAGATTAATGTTTTTTACTTTCTTGCGTTCCAAATTGTATTGAACTTCTTTTTTTCCAAGGAGGATAGTGTATATCATTTGAACCTCCTGAGTGCCACAGTGATTACATTTTCTATAATCTTATCAATGGTATCAAAGTCCACTTTAAGACCGTGTTCTTTTTCATAGGAGTAGAACAAATCGTCAATTTCCTGTGCTATCTTATTATGTATGGTTTGATTATTTTGCCAGTCTACTGTATCATTTTCTTTTACAATTTCAGTAATTTCAATGGCAATATCCGATACTAAATCAATATTTTCATTGATGTCTATCACTTCGTCAAGTAAAGCTGCAATAACGCCGTAAAACGCCTGTGCATGAACATTTCCTTTGATTTTTTCCGGATAAGAAATATTGGTTGTTCCTTTCCTGTAGTCCTCCATAATATTGCGCATTTTTTCAAGATATTCAGCTTCTGTAATGATACGGTTTTTATATTCCTCAAGCGCCTCTTTGATGCGTTTGGAAAAGCTGTCATAATATGCCGGATTTTCGTCATGCTTTTCCTTGATGCTCTTTGTCATATGAGAAATAATTGCATCAGCTTTTGAGCGCAAACTGCCCAGCTCTTTAAGCTCTCTTTCCATTTCATCTCTGTTGAGAATATCAACCGGATTGGTTATTTGTTTAATCCCGGTTACCGACATATGCGTGTCAAGTAAATTCTGCATTTGCTTTTCATACTCTGCATTGTCTATTATATCGGCATATCTGATTTTTACACTTCTGCGAATCTTAGAAAAAAACGCAAATTTAGCCTTATATTTTTTAAGTTCCGCTTTGTCAATGGCATTGTATGCTGTTTCCGAGTTAATAACTGTGTTTAATGCCCTGCCGAAAGAGCAGAGTGCATTATAAAATTTAGCACGGATTTCATTATCAGCAAGATAAATTTCTATTTCTTCCGTATCATTTTTGTTTTTTATATTTGCAAAGATGTCATTTAGATGTGAATATGCCTCTCTCAGCTTGGCAATACAAGACATAATATCTACGACAACACCTCTTATATCCTCGCTGTCAAAGGCTTCAAGACCTGCGCCGCTGTATATTTCCAAAGCATCGTCAAGTTTTTTGATAAGCCCTCTGTAATCGACAATCAACCCGAAATCTTTACCCTCACAAAGTCTGTTTGTTCTTGCAATAGCCTGAAGAAGTCCGTGCTCTTTTAATTCTTTATCAATATATAAAACCTGCGTCAGCGGTGCGTCAAAGCCGGTTAAAAGCTTGCTGCATACAATCAGAATATCAATTTCGCCGTCTATAAATTTGTTTTTCAAGGCATCCTCATAGTCGTCGGCAGTGCCGTACTGCGTCATCATCTTATTCCAGAAAGCAATTACCATATCGTCTGTACTTTCATCAATGTCTGTATTGCCCTCTCTCATATCAGGTGCAGAAATCACAACGGCGGTTGTCAGGTCGCCGAATTCCTCGAAACACTTTTGATACCTTACTGCATCTTTCTTAAAGTTACACGCAAGCATGGCTTTAAAACCTGTATTCTTGAACCCCTCAATAAAATGCAGATTTATATCCAGCGCAATTCTTTTTATTCTTTCACTTGTTGAGCCAAGCCTTTTGATGCTGCTCCACTTGTTTTTTAAATCTTCCTTCTGAGGTTCGGTTAATCTCTTTGTAACCTGTTCAAACCACAAATCTATATTTTGCTCATCAACTGTCTGCTCAATGAACTTTCCTTCATAAATAAGCGGCACTATTGCATGGTCATCCACACCGTCCTGAATAGTGTACTTATGAATAAGCTTGCCAAACTTCTGCATGGTGTTCTTTTCCGATTTCATAAGAGGTGTGCCTGTAAAGCCTATATAACACGCATTTGGAAACACAACACGCATTTTTGCGGCAAGACTTCCGTAATTGGAACGGTGACTTTCATCGACAAGCACAAAAATATCTTTTGAGTCATTTTTCAGTCCGCTGCTCTCAACCGTGTTAAACTTATTAATAATGGA
>JBJEGN010000094.1:0-1925 GCA_051875105.1 Candidatus Gastranaerophilaceae bacterium | reverse complement strand
TTACAGAGTCTTTTGCTGATGAATAAGGCGGTGCATAACAAAGCTCACTATCCAATAATTCTTGAATTGTTCCTTGATTTCTCATAACGGAGGCAATGACATCAATTCTTTTTTCAACACCATCATATCCTACGGCTTGAGCACCTAAGATTTTACCTTCGTTATTAAATAATAACTTATAAAAAGTTGAAGTAGCATCAGGATAATATCCTGCATGAGAATTTCCGAAAGTTAATGCTTTCCAATATGGAATATTTTCTCGTTGCAAGGATTTTTCATTATAACCTGTACAAGCAACCGTATAATCAAAAACTTTTAATACTGATGTTCCTTGAGATTTTTTGTAAATTGATTTTAAATTACAAATATTATCGGCAATAATTCTGCCTTGCCTGTTGGCAGGCCCTGCCAAAGGTATTAAAACATCGCTATTAGTAACAAAATGCTTAACTTCTACACTATCGCCACCTGCGAAAATATTTTCATCATTTGTCTGCATATTTTCATTAACGATAATTCCTCTATTAACTTCTAAGTTGGAGTTTTTTGCTAATGTTATTTCAGGTTTAACTCCGATAGCCAAAATTGCAATATCAAAAGGAATTGTTTTGCCTGAGTTTAGCTCAATTTCTTTTTCTTTAAATGATTTTACACCGTCAGATAAAATTAACTCTACTCCCTTATCTCTCATCTCATTTTGAGCAAAACACGCTACCTCATAATCAATGGGAGCAAGAATTTGATTAGATAATTCAATTACTTTTGTCTCAAGACCTAAATGTGCAAAATTTTCAGCCATTTCTATACCGATAAATCCTGCGCCTATAACAACAGCTGATTTAACATTATTATTTTTTATATAATCTTTTATTTTATCAGCGTCAGCCAAACTTCTAACCGTAAAAATATTTTCATTGTTAATGCCTTCTAACGGGGGAACTATTGGATTTCCGCCTTGAGCTAAAACTAACTTATCATAATAGAATTTTTCTCCATTTGAGGACACAACGAACTTTTCTTCTCTATTGATTTTTACGACTTCTGTATTTAGCCTTACATCTATATTAAACATATTTTTGAATTTTTGAGGATTAGATACAAGAATTTTATCCCTATCATTAATAACGTCAGAACAATAATAAGGTAAGCCGCAATTAGCAATAGACACTTCATTAGTGCGTTCTAATATAGTAATTTCACAACGCTCATCTAACCTTCTTAGTCTTGTTGCACAACTTGCACCACATGCTCCGCCGCCTATTATAATTACTCTCATATAATCTCCTAATATATTTATATTCGTATATTAGAATATTAGCAAAAACTTTTATTCTTTGTCAATATTTTTATAAATTGACAATATTCAAACATTATAATATTCTAATACTATGAAAACTGATAAAGACATTGATATAAATGAATATTCAGAAATTTTTAAAGCTCTTGCACATCCGACAAGACTTACTATTGCATATAATCTTTCTAAAAAAGCGGAGTGCAACGTGAGTAAAATGAGCGAATGTTTAGGTGTTCCACAACCAACGGTTTCTCAGCATTTAACAATTTTAAAAAATGCAAATGTAATAACCGGTTACAGAAACGGTAATCAGATTTGCTACAAAATAGAAAATCCAAAAGTAATTAAAATATTAAAACAAATGGTCTAATTTTGGATTTTAAAATTACATTTAGCGTTACATAAAATTGAAATTTCGATTTTAAGATTACATTTTACTAATTTTTATTCAAAAATGTAATCGTTATTTCTAACATTTCATCCTGAAAACATTTTAAACAAAAAACACTCTTTAACCTTATTTTAAAAGAGTTTTAAACGATTTTTAAAAAGTTTCTCAACGATTACATTTAAAGTTAAAATTACATTTTTTGAGACAAAAATTTTGCTTCCCTTAAATATTTTTAAA
>JBJEGN010000093.1:0-8020 GCA_051875105.1 Candidatus Gastranaerophilaceae bacterium | reverse complement strand
TAAGATTATGGCTCATATTATAAATTGTGAAAGCAAAGGAATAGAAAAGGTTATATGAAATCATTACCCATATGACCTGAACATTCTGTGATGCTTCTGGAACGGTAAATAAAAGAATACCTGTTATCGGCATTAAAACTGCCGCGAGCAAAAGATAAGGTCTTGCTTTTCCTTGAGATGTTTTAGTTCTGTCAATAATCTGACCCATAACTATATTTGTTATAGCGTCAATTATTTTCGACACAATGGGAAACACTGCAAGAAATGCTCCGCCCCACACACTTGTAAGCTTCAAAACATCCGTGTAATAAACATTAAGAAAGCTTGCAAGCACTGCGTTTAAAAGCAATGCACCGGCAGGACCTAAAAGGTAGCCCAACCATTTTTCACTTTTTTGCACATCGTCGCTTGTTATCCTGCTACGCAGAAGCGGAGAATTGAATTTATTTGTCATTGTTTTTCCCTCTCTTTTCTGCTTGACAATCAGCAGATCTTATATTACACTTTTATTATAGCAACACTATGTTGGGTTAACAATCATCAGTTTGTGTAATGATTGCTGTTAAACCGACAAAATATATGAAAAGTGACGGAATAATTTATGAATACGAAAAATAATCAACGCACAAGAATCTCAAAATATATGTTTAAAAGTGCAATTATGGACTTATTGAAAGAAAAAGGCTCTGTCAACAAAATCTCTGTAAGAGAGCTTTGTGAAAGAGCAGAACTAAACCGTTCTACCTTTTATGCACATTACAATGAGCCCAAGGATTTACTGGAGGAACTGGAAAACGAATTGTTACAATCCACTGAGGAACATTTGCAAAAAATCGGCGAGGAAAATGACATAGGTGCACATAAATATATCTTGTCTTTCCTTAAATATATTAAGGATAACGATAAGCCCTTCCGTGCTCTGCTTGTTGATTCTGCTGACCCTGCATTTCGTTCAAGGTTCATGCAACAGACAATAGTTCAGTTTGTCGAAAATCTTAATATTGCTTTCCCCGAAGAGATTGAGCAGTATATTTATTCATACATATTAAACGGCAGTACAGGTATTCTTATCCAATGGATACGCTCCGATTATGATGCTGATGAAAACACAATATGCGAATTGCTGTTCTCTATAAACCGAAGTGCACTTGTTAACCTAAATTTTCAATAAAAATATAAGTCAAAACCCGAAAGAACTTTGGATGTGTCCTTTCGGGTTTGTTTTTGCAGTGAACTAAATTATTCTTTTTGTAAAGTTTTCTTACAAGCGGTCGTTTAATATTTTTACTCACTTATCCCGATTCCCTTAAAATTTCAGATTGAAGATATTATAGAGATATGAGCCTTGAAATATGGCTTGAAATGGGGAGTTTTGAAAGAAAAACATACACTCTGACTCCGTATGTAGAGGTTCGAATCCTTTTACCGCTGCCAATGAAGAGAAATCCGAACTATGCCATTATAGGTGATATATTCGGGTTCCTTTTTCATTTACCAATTAGAAAATATTTTAGGCAGGTAGTGCGATGCTACCTACCATTTTTGTTAGTCTTTATTTCTCTGTTCTTCAAAGTATTTCTGTATCGACGGAAATATGAATTTTGCCATTATTATGTGTTCGTTTTTTCAAAAGACGATCACAAATCGCCTACAATCGAGATATATCATTAACTCGATTACTTATCCCAAAATGAGAATAAGTTTCAAGAAAAAATCTACAATTGTTTATGTGTAGCCAAGTGTGCCTAGCACTTTACATCAAACTTACTATGCGGGCAAAACTTTTTAATTTGTGATGCATATACAAGTATTTCTTTTTTTGGACTATATTTGATGAACTGAATAATTATTATTGACTAAAATATGTTTTTATGTAAAAATGATATTGACCATATGGACTCATACATATTAATTTGTTTATTAACCTTTCAAATCCATTTTATTATGATGAAAAGGAGATATTTATGTTTTTAGGATTTTTATGTCTAATTGTAATTGTAGGAATTATTATTTTTGTTTTTAAATCAAATAATACCGATAATTGTGATTCGTCTAATAATACTATTACTGTAAATCATTCTGTTGTTGATTCAAACGAATCAACTGCAGTAGAAGAACTAACTGCATTAGATTATGATGAATTGTATGCGTTTGAGAATATGACATTAAAAGAATATTTAAGTTATCAATGGTCGTTAGAAACAGCAGTGGAAAAACTTGGAAATGAAAAAGCAGTAATAAAAACTGTTAGAACATCGGCACAGGCAATTGATGCGAATAATGATTTAAAGGCTGGAGAATTATCAATTAATTTTTATGGTATAAAGTTTGCTTATAATATTGGTGGGACTATCAACTATGCTAGTTTCAATAAATTTAAATTTCTAAATTTTACGGTACACGCAGCTCGTGACACGATAAGCGCAATTTCGATTGGTGATGCGGTGTTTTATTTAGCTAATTCGGAAATAAAAGAATTCCAAGACTTTTGTAATCGTTATGATCATTTTATTACTAATATGAATTACGCAGTGCTCGGCGAATGTGAAAGCATCATTTCAAATCTTTCGAAAAATGATGATATAAACAGAGCAGTCTATAATTTAGTTTCAAAAATAGACCAAGAGATTATTTCTAACGAGACCATTAATAATATATTTTTTACTCTCCTTGCAGGAAACAATATTATCCTATATAATTATTTGAATATTCTTTCTGATGAATTAGAGAAAATTACAGATTATTGTAATAAAGACCAAGGAATTGTTGGATTTGCCAATAAGAATTTACAAGTCTTTTTCACATTTAGTGAAATTCTTGAAGAAAAATTTTCAGTAAATACAGATTATGTCTTATATATTGTATATAAACTTTTTATGAATTATTTAACTGATTTTTATAGTATTCAGTGGGAAAAAGATTATGGATATGTTTTTGAAAGTGCAAAAATGTCAATAGATGATTTTGTTAAAAAATGTTTTATTGATAAAATTGTTTATTATGAAGACCATAATGCTTTAACTTGCCTGTCATATTACTACATATATCATTCAAAAGAAAATATTAAAACCTATGAGAAAGCCTGTAAAAATATAAAAGCAATTTATAACGAATTTTTACATGAGAAAGAAAAAGAATCATTTTTTAACACTCAACAAGATGTTACCGATGATAACAAGATAATGTATACTTTAAAAGACATTGATAATATGAGCGGTGTTGAGTTTGAAAACTTTATATGTGAATTGTTTACAAGATTAGGTTATAGGGCGAGTACAACAAAAGCAAGTGGAGATCAAGGTATAGATATTATTGTTGAAAAGAATAGCAAAGTTACCGGTGTTCAAACAAAGTGTTATTCGCAAACGGTAGGTAATTCAGCGGTACAAGAAGCGGTTGCAGGAAAAGCGTTTTATAATTGCGATAAAGTAATGGTCATAACAAATAATTATTTTACAAAATCAGCTATTGAATTAGCTCAAAAAAACAATGTTATCCTGTGGAATAGGGATGTTTTAATTTCAAGAATCGAAGAAACGGATATTTATAAGGGTATATAGTAAGATTTTGCAATCCTTGAAATCTTAACTTTCAATAGTAAGGGAAAAAAATGAAAAGTATATATGACTATTATTCTGAGATTATTAAAAATAAAGATAATTGGACGCGAAAATTATTGAAAAGTATCGATTATTCTAGTGTTGAAGAGTTATTTTCTATTGATGTCGCACGTGATTTCGTTTATACCATACTTATGTCAGAAGGGGGCGCATTTCTTAATAAAAAAGAACTACAAATACCTGAAGAACGAATATTCCACACTGTATCCTCTTTTTTATTTGGAATTCTATTAAAAGACAAATTATCTTTTGATATGAGGGATATACCGAGACCAACAGGAAATTATCACACATCTTTTATGTATTTTTGGACAATGACTTGTTTATATCACGATATGGCATATACTCTTGAAAAAAATTCTAATATAATTTACAAAGATTGCCTAACAATACATACTTTCATAGAAAAGCATGGAATAAAATACAATATGCTTGATGAGACAAAAAACAAAGAATTGTTTGAGCAATATTACAAATATAGAGTTGAATGTGGTGATGAAAACAAACAAAAAAAATCGCATAAAATAGATCATGGTATTTGTTGTGGATTGCTACTGTATGATTCATTAATGAACAAATATTATAATCATATTGAAAATAAAAAAAACATAAAATATGATTTTTCTGAACCTTGGAAATATAGTAGCGAGTTTCCGAAATGCGCATTAAGAATATCTGAAACTATTGCAAGACATAATATTTGGATTTCAAATGATGAGAATTATAATGTTTATGAAAAATATGGGTTGAACGGATTGATTAAAGAGTCTTTTGCATTTGATAGAATTCAATATGGAGAACGTGAAAATTTATTACTTCTTTTAGGACTTGTTGATACAATCGAACCTGTTAAAAAATTTTACAAAAGTAATAATGAACTTTTATTAATTGATATATTGAAAGATTTACTATTTGATTTTGACACAAGAAATAAAGAAATAAAAATTTATTCACCCAAACTTATTGATTATAAAGTCTTTAACAAATGGTCATGTTTAAGTGATTGGCTAAATATAGATGTAGAATTTATTGATTCAACAATTAAATTTAACATTGTAAAATCTAAAGGAAATAGGGAATAACATAACTGCATTACAAGGAAAATACTTCGCATCTTTCTTTGCCTCAAAAATGGTAGGATTGTTTTTTGAATTCTCTGCCCAAAAGAGCATCGAATGATGCTCTTTTTTTGTTTATAAATATGTAGAAAATGCAGTCCTCTGCTGTGTTTACTGCGGATTTATAGTATTGTATTGAAAAGAAGAGGATTTACCATGGTTAAGTATTTAAATGAATTTGCTTTTGCGTTGCTTGTATTTAAACTGAATTGGTTGACGGGCATGGAACCGTATATCAGTAGAATATAAATTCTATCCGTAAAGCTTTATTTGCATTGAAGCTGTCTTAACAGCTCGTAGGATGGCTTTTTGTTGCCGTATAAATCCGTGGAGCCGTGGACGCGGCGGCGCATTTTATCCTCGCCTGCCTCACCGCCTCGTTGCCGGCGCCCCAGCAAACGATGGAGGATACTTTGTGAAAAATTACTATAAATTTTTTTGAAAAACAAGCTTTTTTAAGTGTTGAAAATTATTTTTTTATTACATTCCATATTAAAACCTCAGCTTACTAAACAATATAGCGACAAAAAAGCCACTCATTTGAGTGGCTCTGATTTTACACTGCGATTGCATTATTATTGATTTTTTCAATGATTTTGCGGATGCCCAGCCAAACAGAAACATCAGTAAATACATCAACTATGCTGCCGTAATCAGTAAATGGCGACTCTTGCAAAACTGAAAGGTCTTTGAGAACTCCGTTGTGTACGATGTACTCAATAATCTGATTTACGAAATAGATTTGTTTACTATCAAGGTTAGTGTTATTGAGGTATTCAGCAAACGCTTCTTTGGCAGCGTTCATATCCATACCTACGATTTCACGGACAAACTCTCCTAACGGTTTATTGCCGTATTCAGCCTCATACTCCTGTTTTGAGCCGACTTCGCTCCAGAGGATATCTTCCAATGCCTTTATATCTGCTGATGTTAAAGGCTGATTTGATTTAAGCTTTGCAATGGCGAGAGTATCCTGATGTTGACGAACATAAAATTCTGCTTTCGCTTTGTAATTCTGCAAATCGTCATTTTCGAGTTCTGATTCATTCCAGTTCATTTCCAAAATTTCATCATCAAAATTAGTAAGATAAACCACTTTGGGACCCTTTGGAATGTATTTCATCAAATTGCGAAGTTCTTCGCGAATATGTTCAAATTCATTGATTCCGGCAGACTCAACATAATCTGTGTGAAGAATTTTATCAATCAAATCTGTGTGTGCTTGAATTTCCGGAATGTTCGCAATATTTGCAACTGCTGAAACTTTTTTCATCAGGTCTGACCTTGCACGAGTATATTTTTTACCAATCAAATATGCAAGTTCGATGCCATAAATCAGTGCATCAAAACGAATTGCGCTTGGCTCATCATCATCAGGAAGAAGCAATGATGCAAGTTCTTCTTTCATTTGCAACGTATTTTCATAAGTCAGATTTGCATAATTATCGGGATTGGAATATAAATCCACAAATTTCAGATGCTGACGAACTGCAAAGTTTTCGCGATTAAGTTCTCTGACTTTCGCTGACATATCATCCACAAGCGTTTTTCTGAATTCTATTAGTTCGGGTGTTTGATAATCAGCATCTTGCAGCTTGTATGCAATTTGCGCTTTGAGAGTAAAAATTGCGCCTTGAAGAGCAATCATATTTGCCGTCGGTTTACCTTGTGAATTGCGGAAAAATTCAAAGTTACCGCAAAAATCAAATATGTAAAATTTGTCTTTGTCAGCACCGTCAAGTAAGCCTGCACAAAGTCGAGTACCTCTGCCTATCATCTGCCAGAATTTTGCCTTACTCATAACCTTTTTGAAGAACACGAGATTAAGAACTTCAGGCACATCAATGCCTGTGTCAAGCATATCAACAGATATTGCAATTTGAGGCAATTTTTTAGGGTCAGAAAACTCGTCAATAGCACTTTGAGCGTAGTTAGTATAGTTATCAATTACTTTTGCATAGCCATTATAATTAGGATATTCTTTATTAAATATTTCAAATATTTTCTCGGCGTGCTCATGATTTTTTGCAAAGATAATTGACTTGCCGAGTTTCTGACCGTAATCTATTTTAAGCCCTTTTGTCATTAAAACATTGAGGACTTCTTTTATTGTATCTTCATTAAACACCCATTCATTGATTGCTGATGATTGAATTGCTTCGGGAAGTTCTCCGTTTTCATCCTCAAAGGTGTCTTCATAAGCCTGTTTATCTTCATCAGAAAGCTCGTCATAAACAATGCCCTGTTCAATGAACTTTAATTTTGATTCAACCGAAATATAGTCAACAAGGTATCCATCTTTTACTGCCTGTGCAAGTTCATAGCCATAAGTTGGGACACAGTTTTCCAGCTCAAAAATTTCATATGTATTTTTGTCGATTTCATCTTTGGGCGTAGCAGTAAGGCCCACCAAAGGTGCGTCAAAATATGTAAAAATATCCTTATATTTATTGTAAATTGAACGGTGGGCTTCGTCGCAAATGATAAGGTCAAAATGTCCGCAAGTAAAGAGTTTACCCTCTTCATCCTTAATATCGTCAATGCAGTTTATCATGGTTTGATAAGTCGAGAAAACACAATGTGCATCTGCCTCGTTCTTACCTTCGCAAAGATTAGTTGTTGACAAATCGGGAAGAAGATTTACAAAACTGCGTTTTGCTTGGGTTACAAGTGAATTTCTGTCTGCAAGGAAAAGAATATTCTTTACCCATCCGTGTTGCAAAAGTACATCCACAAGAGAAATCACCGTTCTTGTTTTACCCGAACCGGTCGCCATGACAAGAAGCGCTTTTCTGCGATTACGCGTGTCAAATGCATCGCAAACCGCTTTGACAGCCCCCTCTTGGTAATATCTGCCTGCAATATTTTTATTCACCATAATGTGTTTTAAGCTTGTACGCATTGTTTGAAGATTGAAAAGTTTTTCCAAATCCCGTTTTGAGTAAATGGAAGAGCATTTTCTTTCAGGATAAAGGTTGTCCGTAATGCGAGTGTCAAAACCATTGGTTAAGAAGATAACAGGCCGTCTGCCGTATTTTTTTTCGAGAATATCGGCATATAATTTTGCCTGTTGCCTACCGATTGCAACATCTTTGCAAGTCCTTTTGGCTTCAATTACCGCAAGGGGTTTGCCTGCATCATCATAAAGCACATAGTCTGCATAGCCTACCTCACTGTTGTTCGGCATACCGGGGAGTTCTACCTCGTTCAGCCAATTTTTACCCTCAACCCAACCTGCATCCTGGAGCATGGAGTCAATATATATTTTTCGGGTTTCGTATT
>JBJEGN010000092.1:0-1949 GCA_051875105.1 Candidatus Gastranaerophilaceae bacterium | reverse complement strand
TGCCGGGGTACCGGTCAGGTTCGTACCACCCAAAGCTTTATACGCTGAAGGGGTTCTTGCTGTTAAATATCGTTCCGTAGACAAAAACAGACATATTTCAGGCGGACCTATGTACTATATAAGAAAAGGCATGGGCGAAAAATACAAACCGTTAGCAATATTTTTTGCTGTTTCAACAATACTTGTCGCATTTCTCGGAATAGGCACTTTTCCTCAAGTAAACGCTATCATAGACAGTGTCAACATAACTTTTGGAACTCCAAAATTCGTAACTAATATAATATTAACAATAATAGTTGGAAGCATAATCTTCGGCGGATTAAAAAATATTTCAAAGGTTACCGGAAAAATAATACCATTTATGGCTATTTTTTATATAGCTTGTTCTCTGTTTATAATAATAACAAACATAACAGCCATTCCGGAAGCAATAAAAATGATTGTAAAGGATGCTTTTACCGGTTCAGCAGCAGTCGGAGGTTTTACAGGTTCGACAATTATGCTCGCAATGCAAAGCGGGGTTGCGAGAGGAATATTTTCTAACGAAGCAGGACTCGGTTCTGCCCCAATTGCAGCTGCAGCAGCAAAAACAAAATATCCGTCAGAACAAGGTCTTGTGTCTATGACAGGAACATTTATAGACACTATTATCATCTGCTCTATGACAGGTTTAGTTTTAGTCTTGACAGGTGTTTGGTCCGGTGATACAAGCGGTGCGGCTATGACATCTTCAGCATTCGTACTATCGATGGGAAATATTGGTGGAGTTTTTCTCACTTTATCACTCGTACTTTTTGCCTTCACAACCATTTTAGGATGGAATTATTACGGCGAAAGAGCATGCGTGTATTTATTCGGAATAAAAGGAATAACACCCTACAGAATAATTTTCATTATTTTAATAGCATTGGGTTTTTGCTTAAAATTAGACGTTATTTGGATTTTAGCAGATATTGTAAACGGATTAATGGCACTTCCTAACTTAATTGCCTTAATAGCTCTCTCCGGAGTTGTAGTTGAAGAAACAAAACTATATTTGAATGCAAAAATCAATACAGATATTAACTCTGAAAGAATTGAGCATGCCGTAAAATAAAGATGATAATTTATTGCAAACGTTAAAACATGTTGCAACTCTGTAATAAAAGCTAATCTTCAACAAATATAAGCTTTTCAAGTAAAAAAGGAATACAAATGTAAGCATTTTCACTATTTAGCAAGGAATTCGTGAAAATGCGTATCATTATTGTAATCTTAGAAGTAAACGAAACTTAATTAAGTTTCGTTACAAACATTAAGAAAAAATTACGATTTTGAAAACTGTTATAGACACTGAAACATGCGGAAATAGTAAAAAGTTTGTACAAAAAGAAATAACTTTAGAAACTAAATCTATATTATAATGTACATGCGAATATTTATTGGGGCGGATTTATAACAAATTTATCCGGTTAGCATGAGCATAGTCGGAAAAACTTTTTATACTTAGGAGATTTACATGCAGAATTCTATAAATAAAAATTTGAATAAAAATAACAATGACAATTTAAAACAACAAAGAGATGTACTGGCAAATGCAGCCAAAATAATCACAGGTGATTCAAAACTATTTACGCCTGATGAATTGTTGAAAAATCATCAACTTCTTGAAAAAGTTTCTATTGTAAAAAAAGATGGTACTCTTGAAAAATTCGATTTTCAAAAGATTATTAATGCTATTTCAAAATCAGCTTCAAGAATGTTGATAACATTTAGCGAAATAGATTTAAGAAGAATTTCTGATATTGTAGAAAGAGAAATAAGCTACTTAAATAAAAATAATATTGATATAAAAGAAATTCACTTTATAGTAGAAAAAGCATTAGATACAGTTAATCCTAAAGTTGCAGAAAGCTATAGGAATTACAGAAATTATAAAACAGATTTTGTAAAAATGTTGCATAGCGTTT
>JBJEGN010000091.1:0-8067 GCA_051875105.1 Candidatus Gastranaerophilaceae bacterium | reverse complement strand
GAGGATTTTTTATTTCGTTTAAAACTTTTATGTCCTTTAGCAAATATAGCATGTGCTGGATGCCGGCACCACAAATCCCCCAATTATATATATCGTAACCTTTTGTTTTTTCGTATAGTTGGTGAGAAAATGTTTCTTCATCCGATAGACTATCTCCATAAGTAAAAGAACAGCCAAGTAAAGCAATTGATTTTTTATTAGCATTATCTTGTTCTAAAGTCCTAAAATAATACTTTTCCCTGTTAAGACACCTTGAAGTAGGAAACGGTTCTTTCTTGTAAAAATAATCGTACGATATATTTCTTTCTTTCCTGAATTCAGGCGAACAATAATGTGTGAAAATTAAATAATCAGAAACCGGAATAAAAATTAATAGCAAAAGTATATTCATAAAGATGACTTTTTTATTAATTTTCATATTTTCTCCTATTAAAAAGATTATATCATTTTTTATTTTAAATGAAAGAAAATAAAAGAAAAAAGTCTTTTACTTGATAAACAAGCGTGTTTATACTACTCTAAAGTTATTATAGGAGATAAAGTATGTTAAGAGCAGGAATAGTCGGATTACCGAATGTAGGAAAATCAACATTGTTTAATGCACTTACAAGTGCAAAGAATGCACAAAGTGCAAATTACCCATTTTGTACAATAGAGCCTAATGTGGGAGTAGTCGGTGTTCCTGATGACAGACTTTGGAAACTTCAACCTCTTGTTCATACTGATAAAGTTGTTCCTACAGCGATAGAATTTGTTGATATTGCCGGTCTTGTAAAAGGTGCAAGTAAAGGTGAAGGCTTGGGCAATCAATTTCTTGCAAACATTCGAGAAACAGATGCAATCATTCAGGTTGTAAGATGTTTTGACGACCCCAATACAATTCACGTTGCTGGCAAAGTCAATCCGATTGACGATATAGAAACAATAAATACGGAGCTTGCTTTAGCTGATATGGCATCTTTGGAGAAAAGAATTGCAAAAACGTCAAAAGTTGCAAATTCCGGTGATAAAGCTGCTAAAGTCGAAGTTAAAGTTATGCAGACTTTGTATGACAAACTTTCTGAAGCAACATTTATTAATGTAGAAGAACTTTTTGATGATGAAGATGAACTTAAAATAGCAAAACAATCTCAATTAATGAGCATAAAACCTGTAATTTATGCTGCAAACGTATCAGAAACAGACGTTGTAAGCGGAAATGATTATACAAAACTTGTTGATGAGTATGCAAAAAAACATGGTGCGGAAATGGTTATAATTTCTGCAAAAATTGAAGAGGAACTTGCAGATTTATCAAAAGAAGAAGCAAAAGAATATCTTGCAGAACTCGGAATTACAAGCTCCGGTATTGAAAAAATGATTCAATCGGTTTATCACCTTTTGAACCTCCGAACATACATTACAGCGGGCGAAATCGAAGTTAAGGCTTGGACAATTACTGCCGGTACAAAAGCCCCTCAAGCTGCTGGTGTAATTCATACTGATTTTGAAAAAGGTTTTATCAGAGCGGAAGTAATTTCTTATGAAGATTTTCTTGCCTGCAACGGTTCTTACACAATGGCAAAAGAAAAAGGCTTAATGCGTCTTGAAGGTAAAGATTACGTTGTTCAAGACGGCGATATTATGCACTTCAGATTTGCTACATAAAATTAAGCATATAAAAAGACACAAATGAATTTCATAGAAGTACAGGACAAACAAACTTTCGATGCGATATACTCCGATATGAAAAAACAATTTCCCAAATCTGAGCTTCGTCCGTATGAAAAAATACTAAATGATATATTGTCTGAGAAACCTTACAAAATGGCCGTTTTAGAGGATAAAGGAGAATGTATCGGATATGTTACGTATTTTGAAAAAGATTTTATCTGGGTTGATTATCTTGCCGTTATCGGAGAAAACAAGTCAAAAGGTTATGGCAGTTTGATTTTGGAAAAACTTTTTGAACACTACAAGAACAAAAGCGGTGCATACTTTGAGGTAGAACTCGAAAACCCTGATGAGCCTTTGACAACTAAAAGAATAAATTTTTATAAAAAAATTGGTTGTGAAATTTTAGATTTAGCCTATTTTTATCCAAATGAAGAAAACATTTTACAAATGAATTTGATGTACAAACCCCTTGGCGAAAAAATTCCCAAGAATGTTATTCAAGACATAAAAGATACATTTGATAATGTTTTCGAATGTTCTGCAAAAGAAGAAGCTTTCCAAAAAATTCTCAAAATTAATTTATAAAAATTAATTTTTTACTGTTTTTTGCGAACAAACAACTTTAGTTCTTTTGTTCTAAGTTCTTCGTGAGTATATTTTTCGCTTGCTATTTTGTAGAATTCATTTTCCTCTGCAAAGTCGAGAATTTTTCTTGAACCGTAAGTAATATTTTCAAACTCGTTTAAAATATTGAGAATTTCTGCAAATGATTTTCTGTTAATTGAATTTGAATTAAAAATGAAATCCGATACTGTTTCTGCATCTTTTTCACTAAAGCCTTTATTTATCATTTTATTTTTTAGTTCAGTTTGAGAATTATAAGCTAAATGTTCCCAATAATCTATTTTTTTATAGCCGGAGCCGGTTTTGAGAGTATCGCAATCTAAAGGTAGAGTAAAGTTATGACCGTTATCGCTTGGCCAAAGTGGTGAACCCGTAAGGCAAATAACTCCATTTTTGTCAATTAACCTTATGACATTTGCGAAAAATTTTCTCAAATCTTTGACGTGTTCTAATACGTCCAATCCATAAATTATGTCAAAATTTTCGTCAATATTACTTAAATCTTCGAAGTCTTGGTTAACGCATCTGACATTTTTTTCGGAATTCAGTTCAAAACCTGAATAATAAGGCGCTAATGAAACAACTTCTTTTGCTCCGAGTGCAACTATTGCTTCTGTCAATATTCCGTTAACATAAGGTGTTATATTAAGAATTTTTTTATTTAGAAATTTATATTTTGCATTTATGTCAAATAAACTTTCTTTAAAGTAGTAGTCTATATTAATATTTTCAAATTGTTGATATTCCGGTTTATCAGATGTTATAATTATCCTATCTGTATTTAAATCTTCTTCAGAATATTCTTTTAGTGCTTCATTATAAAAATTATTTTTGGGGTAATATTTATAAATTCTTTTCAGATGCAGGTTTGTAACTGATTGAAACATTTCTGTCAGTTCAGTTGGAGAAAGTTTTGTTGCTGCATTTTTTGATTTTTGAATTTCACATATATTTTTTGAAATATTTTCATTAACATTATTTTCCAATAATGCGTTGTACAGTTCATTTTCATTTTTGCAAGTTAAATGTTGCCAAAATTTAAGAGGGTTACAGCCTTGAAAAGTATTGTATTTATCATAGCAAATTAAATGTCCTTCTGCAGAAGTATAGGGTTTGTATCCGGAAAGATAAAAGGCTGTATTGTATTTTACAACTTCCTTTAATTTACTTGTGAAAGATTTTATATCTTCAATATTGTTAATTGTATCTAATCCAAAAACTATATCAAATTTTATGTTTTGCGGGTTTTCAAAATTTTCAAAAGCTGTTTGATAAATAATTACATCTGGATTGTTTTCATCAAATTTTGTGGCGTTTTTAGAAACACCGTAAACTATATTTGCTCCTAACGCTGAAAATGTTTGAGAAATCTTGTCATTTTGATAATAAGACAAATTCAGTACATTCAAATTTTTACAATCGTGAAGTTTGTTGAACGGTGTAATAATGTCTGAAATAGAAGAATCAAGAACAGGAAATTCTTTTTTTACAAAGGTCGTTTCTTCATTATTAGAATCTTCTCTTGACATTTTGATTGTCAATTTCGCGGTTTTTAAGTCTGCTTCTGTGTATTTTTCTTTTGCCAAATTATAAAATTCGTTTTTTGAAATTTTCTCAAAATGCCTCTTAGCAGAATATTTCCAACCGTTAATTTGAAAATGTTCAATTGAAGATGCGAAGAAATCTGTTTTTGAAGACGAAATATCTTCAGCATTTTGTCCGATTGCTGCTGATATTATTTCTGATGGAGTATGTCTGCTGACTTCATTTTTATTGTATATCCATTCTGAAATTAATCGGCTGTCTTCTTTTGATATGTGTTTCTTTTCTAATGCTTCTTCAACCTCTTCTTTTGTATTGTACATTAAGTGTTCCCAAGGTTCAAAAGGGTTAGATTTTTCATAGAAAATAAACTTGTCTTTTATCCACAAATGATGTCCAAAATGACAAGTGTACATAGGTGTACCCTGTATTTCAACTTTTCCATTGTCTTTTAAAATTCTTTTTACATGGTAAAAAAAGTTGTCCAAGTTGTTAATATGCTCGAGCATTTCATATCCAAGAATTAAATCTACAGATTTGTCTTCCAATAAGTTTATTTCTTCTTTTTTTATATTAAAGCAAATAATCTTTTCATCGTCAGAGTTTATATCTTCAGGATTGTAGAAAATAACCTTAGCTGCACCCATTTTAAGAATTGCTTTCGGAATGTCTAATGAAGATTGATAAGCTGAAAGAAAGACAGTTTTGTCTTTTAAGCCATACAGAGAATCCCATTCTTTAAACAACTGAAAAACGTAGCTTAATATATTTAATTCTTTGAAATCCATAATTAATCCTCTATTAAAATTAAAACTTAATTTTAATTAAAGGTCAACCAAAATTAATCAAAAAATCTGAACTTTATAAGAGCAAGTACGGCATGTACACCGTCTTTCCAAGTGATTTTTTTACCTTCTTCAAAAGTTCTTCCGCAGTATTTTATCGGAGCTTCTTTTAGTTTTGCCTTTTTCTTTAATACTTTAGCTGTTATTTCCGGCTCAAAATCAAATCTGTCAGACTTAATTTGAATATCTTTTATAAATTCTGTTTTAAATGCCTTATAGCATGTTTCCATGTCAGTTAATTTTGCACCAAATAAAATATTCGTCATCAAAGTAAGCATTTTGTTTGCAAAGAAATTAACTTTAACAACAGTTTTACTTTCATTTAAGTTTAAAAATCTTGAACCATAGGCAACATCAGCACCTTCGTTCAAAATCAAATTGATAACTCCGTCATAATCCTCAGGATCATATTCTAAATCAGCATCTTGAATAACAGCGATATCGCCTGTTACAGCACCAAAACCTGTTCTTAAAGCAGCACCTTTTCCTTGATTGAACTCATGGTATAAAACTTTGTATTTACTTTCTAAGTTTTTTAAAATATCTTTTGTACCATCAGTTGAATAGTCATCTATCAAAATTATTTCTTTTTCTAATCCGCAGAAAGATGCTTTTTCAACCTTTTCAAGTAATGGAATTAATGTGTTTATTTCGTTATATACAGGAATTAAGATACTGACTTTCTTCATATAAATCCTTTCGGTGTAACATTTTTGTTTAAAGTTGTTATGTATTATAAAAATATTGTATAATAAAATAAGGAAAAGTTAAGGTCTTTTTGTATGATTATTTCTAAAAATGATAATAATTTGGAAGAAAAGTTAAAGAACGCTGATATTGCATTCGAAAATGCGATGATTGATTTTGAAAATCAACAGTATAAAGATTGTGCAGAGAAAATTAATATTGCACATAAAATTTATCTTGAAGCTGATAATACGGAAAAAATTTCAATTTGTTTAACATTTCGTGGTCTGACAAAATATTTGTGTGATACAGATACATACAGAAGCAGTTTATTACTTCTTGAAGATGCAAGACTTTTGGCACAAGATGCAAAAGGTGAAAATGCTTGGGGTATAAGCAAATGGGCTTTTGCTCAAATTGCAGTCCATGAAAAAAATTATCAAGAAGCTTTGCTGTATCTTAACAGAGCTGCTTGTATGGTAACGGAATATCCTTATATTTTGATGAGAATTTATGAATCATTAGCTTTTTTAAATCTTGAATCAAAAAACTTTGAACGAGCTTATGAATGTATGGAAAATGCAAGAGAACTTGCTAAAAATGGTAATTTCGAATCAGCATTAAAACGTATAAACAATTTGAATACTAATTTAAGCGAGTGTAGTGAATCAATATTAACAGAGTCTTTGCAAAAAATTAAACGTCCTGAAGATGCTGAAATTCCAAGTGATCCATTAATTGCTCTTTTGAAAATTGCAAGAACTATCAGTGCTGAAATAGATTTAGATAGTTTGTTAAAAACTATTGCGGAACAAACAAAATTTGCTTTAAAGGCTGACAGATGTACAGTTTTTCTGATTGATAAAGAGAAGAATGAGCTATGGTCAAAGGTTGCTCTTGGTATTGATAAACATAAAGAAATCAGGTTCCCTATAGATAGAGGACTTGCAGGGCATTCTGCTCTTACGGGAGAAACCGTAAACATTAAAAATGCTTATAGTGATGATAGATTTAACAAAGAAATTGATGCTCAAACAGGATATAAGACTTCTACGATTTTATGTATGCCTATTCGTAATTTGAAATATGAGGTTATAGGTGTTTTTCAGGTAATCAATAAATTTGATGGGAATTTTACGGATTCTGATGAAGATTTATTGGTAACAATCGGAGCAAGTGCAGGTATTGCTCTTGAAAATAACAGATTGTTTGAAACTCAGCAGAGAATGTTATCAGAGCAGAAAAAACTTTTTAATGGCTTCATTGATACTCTTGCTGCTTCTATTGATGCAAGGGATAAAATTACAGCCGGTCATTCAATGAGAGTTACTCAATATTCTGTTTTGATTTGTCAAAAACTTGGAATTGATAAAAATATGACAGAAACAATTTCCCAAGCTGCGATGCTCCATGATATCGGAAAAATCGGTATTCGTGATTCTGTTTTGCAGAAAAAAGGTAAATTGACTGATGAAGAATATCACCATATCCAAGAACACGTAAGAATTACTCATGATATTTTAAGTAAAATTGCTGATAAGTCAGAATCATTTAAAGATGTTGTGGAAATTGCATCTTCTCACCACGAAAAATATAACGGTTGTGGCTATTTTAGACATAAAAGCGGTGATAAAATTCCTCTCGGAGGAAGAATATTAGCGGTTGCTGATGTCTTTGATGCCATAACATCAATAAGACACTATCGTGATAGAATGCCGATTGCTCAAGCTGTTAAAATTATTCAAGATGGTGCAAATAATCATTTTGATGCTAAAATTACTGATGCTTTTTTGTCACTTTCTTGTGATAAAATAATAGATGTTATTTTATTTAATAATACTATTGTTTTGTCCGCTAATGACAGAAAAATTCTTGAAGAAAAGAATTTGTTTGAATTGATGAACATTTTTGATAAACCTGAAAAGTCAGATTCAGAACTTAAAATATTAAATTTATTTAATGCTTACTATTTGATGGATAATAAAAACGAGGTGCATGTTGATTAAGAAATCAATCATAGTATTTATTCTTATTTTATTATCTTTTTGTTATTCTTTAAATTCTGTTTATTCTGAGGATTTGAATTCTTTACAAAAAATGCAAAATGAATTGGCTGTTTTAAAATCATCAGAATTGTCCTCTCTTGTTTTCTTTTCAGAGTACGATTTTGTTTATGACACTAAATTATATTACAATCCTTCGACTCGAGATTTAATCGAAAAATTATCGATAGCAGAAAAACATTGTGAAAATGCAAATGTCGCAGTAGCTTATTATGAGTATAAGAAAATTATTGACACTATGTCACCAAATGATTTCTATTATATGTTAATTGCGTATAATTTGACTCAAAGAGGTTTCTTTTCTCTTGCACACAATGCTATGAACAAAGTAGAAGATAAAGAAATATGGGCTTCTCATATTGAAGCAATAAGAAAATATGCTTTTCCCTATGTTAATTTAAAAGTAACAGAAGAAGTATTTTTTGCGGAATTACTGTCTGATATTGTGTACAATAATATGACAAACGAAAGTTTAGCAAGGCTTTCCAAAAGTGAAAGTTCTCTTGCAAATTCAGATTACGGCTGCTACTTAAAATCCAAAGCATATTTTGCAGAGAAAAAAGAAAAAGAAGCTTTATCAGAGATAAATAAGGCTCTGGCAAAAAATCCTCAAAATATGCTATATTTGAGGTTTAAAGCTGAAATATTGA
>JBJEGN010000090.1:0-8309 GCA_051875105.1 Candidatus Gastranaerophilaceae bacterium | reverse complement strand
TCGTCATTGTTATATGACAGCGTAACCTCTTGTGTATCGCCGTTCCAGCCAACAGCTCCGCCCATTTCTTCAACAACGGCACGAACGGGGAGAAGAGTTCTGTCGTTTATTACAACAGGAGCAGTTCCCATTCCGGGATCAATTTCTTTTTGCGTATTGTTTACGGTCATAATCGGATTGCCAATTTGCAGAACGATTTCAATATTCTGATCCGCCTCTGCCGCATATCCGACAAGATTTGTCGCTGATAATAAAAGCGACATTAGGATTGATAAAAATTTTTTATTCATATAATTTCCTCCTTACTTTTTGTTATTTTTTTCTCTGAATAAATTTTATCAGCTTCTGTAAGCAATGTGCGGCAAATATGAACATCCCCATTACAGATAAATAGTTCATATAGAAAAGAATCGGGTTCTCTGCATAGTCCAAAAATGCAAATTCCGTCTGCATAAAGAGATATTCTGCCATGCTATATCGCACAAATTCCGTAGCACCGTAGAATGCGATGAATAAGCCTGCGACAAACAAGATTATTTCCGCAATTTTCGATTGCTTTGGTATTTTGATTGCTTTTTTTAACATTCCGAGCATCATACTCCAGTGCATACCGATATGTATGCTCATCAGCACGAACCCCCAATACGAACCAATCATATGCAGCCGCCGTGCAAAAGCAATTCCTCCGTTCACAGTCAGAAAACCGAATACATGACGTGATAGAATAATGCCGCTGTACATTAAGGCAAGCATAGAAAGTAACGCAAGGACATCAACGCAGAGAGATATAATTCGGACCATGGTATATTTGCCCTTAAATAAATTTTTGTACCAAATAAAATTTAAAATTTGGTGGGCAATAAACAGAACGAACATTCCTGCGCCTATCCATTCATGTGCGGCTCCCGGTAAAAACTGATACCCCATTAAAAGAAGCAATGCAGCAGTCATTAAGATATCGATTACAAGCTTTAAGATTGCCTTTGGTTTCATCCTTCCACCGCCTTATTTATACAGGCAATAGCATTAAGACTTCTCGGATAGCCGATATAAGGCAGACATTGTGAAACAACCTTAATTAGAAAATCCTTATCATTACCCACGTTTAAGTTTCCTTTTGCATGAGCAATCAACTGAGGTTCACAGCCGCCCTGTGCCATGAGGAAACAAAATGTTATAAGCTCACGCTGTGCAAGGTTAAGACCTGTTCGTGTGTAATAATCACCAAAACAGTTTGATGCCAGCCAACGATTGATATGCCCGGTTTTCCACGCTTCTCTCATATGCTCACCGAAGATTTCTGCCTGTGCCTCTATTCCTTTTTCAAGCCTGTTTTCAAGAGTAGTCGTTGACTGTACCTCAAGCGGCAAAGTAATACCGCAATCTGCCATTACTTCATTAGTACAGTTTATAAGCGGCAGCATTCGTCCGTAACCTAAGTAATCGGTTGACTGATATACGATTTCTTTTACCATAATCGGAGAAATATCGTCATCCAATGCTCTTTTCAACATCTGACGATATGCGTCCGTACCGCCGCAGCCGATGAGTGCCGCAAGCACGGCAATATAACGTGTTTCGGTGTCTAAATGACAGCTTTCTTCATTTACAACCTCATCGAAGGCAAAGTATTCAAACCGTTCAATAAATTCAGTGTCTGTTATTTTTAAATCCATGTCTATCCTCCTTATCTCTTAAAGCGCACCTACAATCTTATGGGGAACATACGGTTCTTCAAGAAAGGCAATATCTTCATCTGTCAGCTTTACATCGAATGCACCGACTGCATCATCAAAATACTTTGCCTTTGTTGCTCCGATTATAGGGGAATCAACGCCCTTTTCAAACTGCCATGCAAGTGCAATCTGCGTCATTGTTTTTTCGTATTTTTCAGCAAGCTCTGCCACCCGAAGAACAATTTTGTAATCTTCTGATTCCGTACCGTCATATTTATCCGCAGCCATGCGGTCTGTCATACTGCGCTTTGTATCTGTATGCCACTCCTTGCGGCATAGTCTGCCGGCGGCAAGAGGGCTGTACGGTGTAAGCGATACATTCATTTGCTTGCACACGGGTATCAATTCACGCTCATCCTCACGGTAAAGAAGATTGTAGTGGTTTTGCATTGAAACAAATGGTGTCCAGCCATTTTGTGTTGCCACAAACTGCATATTATGAAATTGATACCCATACATGGCAGAAGCTCCGAGCGCACGCACTTTGCCTGCCTTTACAAGTCCGTGAAGCGCCTCCATCGTTTCTTCAAGCGGTGTTTCATAATCAAAACGGTGAATGATATACAAATCAAGATAATCTGTGTCAAGTCTTTTCAGCGTTCCGTCAATTTCACGGTTAATGGCTTCTTTCGAGAGATGACCTTCGTTGAAATAAACCTTTGAGGCAAGCACTACCTTATCTCGCACAACATTTTTGCGGATTGCACGCCCCAAGTATTCTTCGCTGGTTCCGTGAGCATAGGTATTGGCTGTATCAAAGAAATTGATTCCAAGCTCCAATGCGTGGCGAACCATATTCTCTGTATCCTGCGGATTCAATGTCCACTCATGAAAGTCTGCTGACGGCTTACCGAAGCTCATACATCCGACGCAAAGCTTAGATATTGTAATATCGGATTTTCCGAGTTTTGTGTATTCCATTTCCTTGCCCCCTTAGCTCAAATGGTATTTGCCCAATCCGCAAGTGCTTGTTCGGACATACCGTTTACAATCTTGCCGTTTTTCCAAGCAGCAGACGGACACAGGCTTTTGAGTACCTCTGTTGTTTTACCCATTCCGCTGCCGCCGGAGGTGGCAAATGTTATCATTGTCTTTCCCGAAAAATCATAGCTTTCTACAAAGGTATTGATAATCTTCGGAGCGACATACCACCATATGGGGAAACCGATAAAAACGGTATCGTATTCTTCCATTGCCGAAAATGTATCTGCAATTTTGGGGCGGGCAGCCGGATCGTTTGTTTCGACAGAGCTGCGGCTCTTTTTATTTCTCCAGTCAAGGTCGGCATTGGTATATGGGATTTCCGGTTTTATTTCAAACAGGTCTGCACCGATTGCCGACGCTAAATGTTTGGCAGCAGATTTCGTAATTCCGCTTGCCGAAAAATATGCTACTAATTTTTTGCTCATTTTATTTTTCCTCCAAAATATTTTATTGAATGTTGTTCTTTTTAAGCCAATCGGCTACATCTTCGGGAAGTTCCGAACCGCCCGAATAATGTACGGAGAGAGCTTCTCCCATTGCCGCATCCGGCGCAAGCTTTGCAATCGCCGTTAAGCTCTGACCGAATCTACCGCCTCCGTGAGAGCAGAACGGAATAATTGTCTTTCCCGAAAAATCATACTCTTCAAGAAATGAGGCAACCGGCATAGGTATGGAAGCCCACCAGTTTGGATAACCGAGAAGAACCGTACCATACTGCTCCATATTTTCTATGTGTTCTGCAAGCTCAGGACGAGCCTGCTCATTTTGGTCACGCTGAGCCTCATCCAAAACAGTTTCGTAATCAGTAGAATATGGATGAACCATTGTAATTTCAAATATATCCGCCCCGATTTGACGCTGAATTTCTTCAGCTACACCTTCGGTATTACCGCCCCAAGAAAAATATGCGATAAGTATTTTTCTGTTCTCGTTTGTATTGTTTTTTTGCAAATCCGTTCCTGTAATATTGCCGTTACCGGAAACAGCGTTGCGAACCAAACGTATTCCTATATTGAAGCTGCCTTTGCTCTGCTCAAGCGTTGCACGGTATGCCGAACGCATATTTTTCGCAAAATCATTCCAACCACCTCCACGGTAAACACGCAGAGTTCCGGAGGAGGGACCGGTAGGATCATTCTGTGTTTCGGAAGAATATGCTCCGTAATAATCCCATACCCACTCGCCGACATTTCCGTGCATATCATAAAGTCCGTAAGGATTTGCAGAAAAGCTACCGACTGAAACGGTAGTCTGCCTGTACTCACCGGGCTGAACCTCTAATTTCTCCTGAGAGAAATAATTATCTTCAATTTGATAGGGATAATGTCCATAGTAATTGGCTTCATCAGCACTTGGTGATTTTTCCGTATAAAACGGTGTTGTTGTACCTGCTCGGCAGGCATATTCCCATTCTGCTTCTGTTGGCAGACGATAACCGTCCGCACTCCTATCCCACGAAACATTTAAACCGTTGATTTTATACGCCGGTGTCAACCCTTCTTTCTTGCTCCGTGCATTGCAGTAAGCTACCGCATCAAGCCAAGAAACATTTTCAACCGGCAGGTTATCACCCGAAAAATTGCTTGGATTATTACCGATAAGTTCTTCATATTCTTTTTGTGTCAGTTCGTATCTGCTCATATAAAAATCGCTTACGGTGACTGTATGCTGAATTTCATCATCACTGCGCCACGCTTCCGTTTCGGGACTTCCCATTTGAAATGAGCCACCTTTAATCAGAACAAAATTTTCAGTAATATCCATATTGCTAACCTCCGCAAAATCACTTTCAGAATGTGTATCAGATTTTTCCGTTTGATTGCAGGCAACCAACGAAAACATAAAACATAACGATAAAACAATAGATATAATCTTTTTCATATATCCTCCTTATGTTTAAAGACCGTTTCTGCTGAGCCAATCGGCAATATCACTGTCTGATTCATTCTTTACTCTAAGACCGTCTTTTACATCAGCTTCGGGTTCTTCTTTCTTTATATCCGATACAGATGTGGATATTCCGCTGCCGCCGGATGTGCAGAAAGGCATTACCGTTTTACCGGAAAGGTCATAGGTATCAAGGAATGTATTGATTATTCTCGGCATAGTGCCCCACCAAATTGGGTAGCCGATAAATACGGTATTGTAATTCGACATATCAATCGGCTCACTCCCGATTGCAGGTCTGGCGGAATCATCATTCATTTCCTTGTTGGCACGGCAGTCATCATTATTATAATTTAAGTCCTCATCGGTATATGGCACTTCGGGAACAATTTCATAGGTATCCGAGTTTGTAAGTTCGGCAATTTTCTTTGCTGCCGTTTCCGTATTGCCGGTACAGGAAAAATAAACAACCAATGATTTTGAAACCGCCTCCGTAACATCTGCGTCATTTTCGGAATCTGATATTTCTTCGGAATTTTCTGTATACTCCGGCAAAGTAGGCGTTACTTCATTCTGTGAAGTTTCCGCACCGCAGCCGGCAAGACCGAACAGTAAAACAAACATTGTCATAAGTAATGTGATTTTTTTCATTTTAAAAACTCCTTTCAAAATTACTCGTTGTTAATTATTTTTGATTTCTGATTTTGTGCCTTAAATAATCCATATTTTCAAGCTGTTTTTCCTTAAAATGAATTTCGTCAAGTGCGTTTTTCCTAAGTTTTTCTAACATACGCATACGTTCACCCTCGGTTGAGCTGCCTTCCATAAGCAGGCGCATATACCGTTCTACTTCGGAATTATCAAACCCGATATAATGCAGAGTCATAATCATACTAAGCCGTTCAAGGTCTGTATCATCATAATGCCATTCACCCATTATCTTTTTTACCTCGCCGCAAAGTCCCCAGCTTTCATATTCATCTAATATTTCAATAGGAATATTGTACTTTGCCGAGGCTTCTTGTTTTGTCATCGTATCACCTCATAAAAAAATATAGGCATCCTTCAGGACACCTATATTATATCATTATCTCAAAGAAATGTCTAATACTTATAATGTATTATCAGAAATGCCTTTTATGTATTCTTGAGAAAACTCTATAAAGCTTTTTGTTATTGCAGAATGAATTTGATTTTTCTTCCAAACCAACACAGTGCCGAACTCCAATTTAGGCGAAAGCGGAATAAATTTTAAATCATCGAAATTGTTTTCCAAATCAATGCAAAGCGCCGTCCCCATATTTTTGCGAACCATCATTGCCGCATTGTATAACAAATTATACGTTGCGAAGATATCCATTTTATCATACACATTACCAAACCAATTTTTCAGTTCATTCTGTACTAAAATTTTATGAGGAATTATAATACGCATACCTTCCAAATCATCGGGCGTGACAACACTTTTTTCATACAATTCAGAGCTTTTATGAACAAGAACGCCCCATAATTCTTTTTGCGGAATACGAATAAATTCATACCTGCTTATATCAACAGGCTCTAACAGTAAACCAATATCTAAAATTCCTTTTTCAAGCTGCTCTTTAACGCTGTCTGCATCACCGCTGGTAAGCTCATATGTCACCATAGGGTGTTGTTTGCTGAATAAAGACATAATTTCAGAAAAAAGCGTAAAGCTCTTAAATTCTCCGCTTCCTATTGCTAATTCTCCGATTAGCTGTTGTTCGTTTGAAAATTCTTTTTTGGTTTTATCTGCGAGGGAAACTATTTCCTGCGCCCGCCTTTTTAAAAGCAAACCGTCATTTGTTAGAATAATGTGATGATTGCTTCGTTCAAACAGTTTTACACCAAGTTCTTCTTCAAGCTGCATAAGCTGTCTTGATAAGGTCGGCTGTGTTACGTGCAAAAGCTGTGCTGCTTTTGTTATATTTTCTTCTCGTGCTACCATTAAAAAATAATTTAGAACTCGTAACTCCATTTTTGTCACCTCAATTCATATATTATTATACATCGTCAGAAATGCTTTGTCAATATATCTAACTATATAAAATACCTTTACAGCATTTCAAGTATAATATGTTAAATGTAATCTGGTTCCAATTTATCAATAAAAATATTATCTGTGTCTACTGTAAATCTCACAATATCGCCTACAACTAAGCCTAAAGTTTTAAGTGCTTTTTGGTTTAGTTGCAGGCTGTCATCTATATATAAATGCTTAACCTCAACATAGTTTAATCGTAATAAATTTGCCAAATCTTCCGTATATTCAGCAAAGAACAAAGCTATATACTCATTTTTGAGAATATATATACAATCTGCATCAAAGTCCTTCAAATACGATATAACCTCAGGAGGCATTTTAATGGCATTATTCTCATCAATTTCAGAAAAACAGACAACCGGTAGGTTTTTATCACCGCCCAAAGTATAAAGCTGTATTTTATCATATACATTCCGCATTTCAGAAAAATCACGTTTTTTTGCAGCCTGAATAAAAGCCTGTTTTAATTCATTATTTAGCTTTTCATTTTTCATTGTATTGCTCCTATTAAGATGCTAAGTTAATTACAGTGATATGCTGTTTTTTCTGCGCATATTCTAAAGTTTGTGCCGCTCCACCCCAACTATGGTCAACACAGCATATCAAGAAATTCGACTTATCAACCATATACTGATTTGTTTTCAAGATTTTAAACCGAGGGGGTGTATTTAAAGGTATATCTGCCATAAGAATACAATCATACTTTTGATAATATATATCCTTGCTTTCATTAAGGAATTTCGTAATATATGGTATCACTAAGATAAGCTCAATATACGGATATTCTTTTTTTAAATCTCGAATGACTTGTGCCACACAAGAATCAAATCCGCCATACTGTCCAACCCAAAACTCTTTTACTCCAAATTGTTCTATAAGATTCGTAGCTGTTTCTCTTATTTTTGAGTTCATATTCGCATCATAATATTTATTATGACCGGCAAAACAACAGCGATATTGTACCATATTTTCACTCATATTAAATCCTCTTTTTGTTATGAATATTTATAGTTTTCATTATAGCATATTTACAAACTTTAATCAATCATTTTGTGCATACTATTATTATATAATAGTAGTGAAAGTGGGTGATTAAAATAGACGAAAAGTATATAAAACAAAGAATAGCAAAATTGCGTACGGATAAAAACATCTCTGCTCGTGAGTTAAGTTTAGAGCTTGGGCAATCAACAGGATATATCAATACCATTGAAAACGGTAAGTCACTGCCATCTATGAGTATGTTCCTATACATTTGTGAATATTTTAAGATTGCTCCTAAGGACTTCTTTGATGAGGATTCACAATACCCATATCTTATTGATGAGATAGTAAAAGAAAGTAAAAAATTGGATAAGCAATCATTGGAAAGCATTTTAACGATTATAAAAAATATGAACAAATAAAGCGAGAGTGAAGGTTTGCACTCTCGCTTTATTTTTAATAACAGCTCGGTCTTGCAGCAAAGCCGAATATTGAATTTGTAGTAATAACTACATTGTTTGCACTTGATGAACAGTGTATCACAAGTATATTACCGCTTGTATCTTTGCCGGCAATAATACCGACATGAGATAAGTCTGAGAGAAATGCCAAATCACCGGCTTGTGCCTGACTCCAAGAGATACGGCTGCACT
>JBJEGN010000089.1:0-8463 GCA_051875105.1 Candidatus Gastranaerophilaceae bacterium | reverse complement strand
TGATGCCATGCATTTTTATTACATTTACCCCTGTCTTCAAGATGATAACTTGAGGATACATTTTGTGAAAAATTTTTTGTTTCAGAATTAGTCACAAACTCCTCCTTGATTAAGAACACTTATAACAATTTGCTTCATTGTTTCCATTTCTTTTGGATTACTTTCGGCAATTAGTATAGTTAATGCAAATAAAGTTCCGTTATCTATGATAGGCAAATTATTTTTATACAAAATTCCATTTTTTTCTAAAAAATACAAGAAGCAACTTGCCGCAATACGTTTATTCCCATCAGAGAAAGAGTGATTTTTAGTTATCAAATATAACAGCATTGCAGCTTTTTCTTCTAATGTCGGATAACAATCATTTCCGCCAAAAGTTTGATAAATTTGATTTACGGAACTTTCAAAACTATCATCTTTCGGATTTGCAAAAACATCAGATGCAAATTCCGATTTCATTTCGTTTATTACTGATAAAAATTCTTTAACAGGAATTATAACTGCTTCTTTTTGTGTAGAGCCTTTTACATCTAATGTTTTATGATCAAAGTTGTCAAGCAAATCAAGCCCTTTTGCAAAATTATCCAAAATTTTTGCGACCTGCTGTGCATCATCAATTGATTCTATTTGATTTGTTAAACTTCTTGTTAGTAAACTCACTGTAGTTTGCAGAGTTTGTATTTTTTCCTGTTTATCACTTAATAATTTTTCATTAATTGCATAACCTTTTATTAAGTACTCTTTTAACACATTAGTAGCCCAAATTCTAAACTGAGTTGCACGTGATGAATTTACTCTATACCCAACAGAAATTATTGCATCAAGGTTATAAAATTGTGTCGTTGACTTTTGTGTTTTTCCCTTGATAGCACCGTGTTTTGTGGTTGTTTCCAAAATGGAAATAACCACTTCTTCTTTTAACTCACCTTCATTAAAAATATTTTTTAAATGTTTACTTATTGCAGGAGTTTTTACCCCAAACAATTCAGCCATATCTTTTTGAGTAAGCCAAATCGTATTATTTTCAAGTTTAGTATCAAGTGATATTTTACCATCATCGCTTGTATATATTATTATTTCACCTTTTGATTTATCTTTATCCATAATTCTATCGTATTAAGTTGTTGCATATTTTGCAATATCTTAAGTTTATTCCTTTCTAATTTTCTCCAAATGGGAAATCTAATCCCAGTTCATCAAAAAACGGCTTCAACTCCTTATCAATATCTTTTATCTCTGTCTGAACTTTACGAATATCATTGGCAACTTCTTGTAAATCTACTTCCGGTTCAGGTTCAAAAGTATCAACATATCTTGGAATATTTAAATTATAGTCATTTTCTTCAATTTCTTCCATTGTCGCTATATGACAGAATTTTTCGATATCTTTTCTTTCCGTATAGGCATTAACGATTCTGTCAATATCTTCCTGAGAGATAGAGTTTTGTGCTTTACCTTGTGTGTAATATTTAGATGCATCTATAAAGCAAATATTATCGCTGTTGCCGTTACGTTCTCTTTTTAGCACTAAACAACAGACAGGGATTGACGTCCCTTGGAAACAATTTGCAGGTAAACCAATAACGGCATCTAAATAGTTTAAATCTTTAACTATATATTTTCTTATAGTTTCTTCAGCATTCCCTCTAAATAATACTCCATGAGGCAATAAGACTGCTATCCTGCCATCAGAATCCATGTGATAAATCATGTGCTGAACAAAAGCAAAATCTGCAGTAGATTTTGGCGCAAGTTTACCATAAGCCGAAAATCTTTCATCATCTAAAAATTTTGAATTTGCACTCCAATTGGTAGAATATGGTGGATTTGCTACTTGTACAGTATATTTCCTATCCTCATATCTTTCATCTTCAAGGGTATCACAATTTGTTATTTCAAAATTGTTATACGGAATTCCATGAAGTAACATATTCATTCTTGCAAGGTTATATGTTGTACTTGTTAATTCCTGACCATAATATTGACCCACTTTTATATATTTACCTACTTGCAACAATAAACCGCCTGAACCGCAGGCGCAGTCAGAAACTGTTCTTGCTTCACTTAAACCGACAGTTGCAAGTTTGGCGACAAGTTTTGACATATTAACAGGAGTATAAAATTCTCCACCTTTCTTGCCGGCAGTTTGCGCAAACATACCGATTAAATATTCATATGCATCACCCAATACATCAAGTTCCATATTTTCTAAATGGAAATCTATTGTGTTAATTGTATTTAGGATTTTTGCAATTAATTTTGAACGATGAGAAACTTCTTTCCCCAATTTGGAAGATCTTAAATCCATATCTTCCCATAATCCTTCAAAATCTTCTTGAGAATCGTGTCCTTGTGTGCTTTCAGATATTGAGTTTATTATCTTTTCCATATACTCAACATCAAATTCACCTGTTTCAATTAATTTTATTACGTGAGAAAAAAGATATTTTGGTTCTATAACATAACCCAAATAATCGATAGATTCTTCTTTTAAACCTTCTCTGTATTCTTCATCTTCCCAAGCTTCTGCATAAGAAATTCCATCATCCTTTAAAAGCTCTTTCATATAATTTTCGGTACGTTCAGATAAATAACGATAGAATATTAAACCAAGAATATAATTTTTAAATTCATAAGCTTCCATATTCCCGCGCAAATTATTTGCCATTTCCCATAATTTGCTATGTAGTTCAGCTTTTTGTTCTTTTTGTACCGCAATATCTACCATTCTTTACTCCTATTGATATTTAAATACATTTTCCTTAATAAATTGAATTATTTTTGCAACAAGTTCATGTTTTTCTTTAAATTTTATAGGTCTATCAATTCCTGTTATTATATCTTTTTTGTTTATTGTATTTGAAAATTCATAGTCTGAAATTGTTTGTTTTAAAAACTCTGCATTAATTTCTTGTTTATTTGCAAAATCTTCAATTTCTTTATTTCTTTGTTCTGATTCAAAATTAGCAAATGCTTCATCAATTGAATCATTTTGTTTTATTGTAGGCATTACTCTATCGATAAATGCTCTAATTAAATCAACTTTTCTTCTTAATTCAGGGTTATCGGTTCTGTCTAACTCTTGCTTAATATGTTCCAAATCTTTTGCTTGCTGTTTTTTGTTGGCGGTATCGACATTTCTTAATAAATTCATGATATATGTAACATTTATTTTATCTGTTTGAATAACTTCAATAGCAAAATCAATGTCATCAAGAATTGAAACTTTTTCTGCATTACGTTCCTTTTTAACAAAATCATATAATGTTAAATATCTGCTCTTATAATCCTCATAACCCTGGCAAGTTAAAGCATCTTCAACATCCGTCCATGAAAATTCCGAAAATGTAGTAAGAATAGATTTTATTTTTGACAATTCTCTGAATGCAATAACAAATTCTCTTTGCGCATCTTCACTCATTAAATCATCTACACTTTGGACTGTTGGCGCAATAGACAGTAACTTGAATGCAAACTCCTTAAATTTGTCTCTAAAATATCCATAACCCGGAATTATCCATATAGGCGGATTGTTTTCTGTATCTGCTTCCAATTCATTACTGAATAATCTTAAGGCTTTGTCTGTATTAGATTTAAGATTCCTGTAACAAATAATATTACCAAAAGGTTTTGAAGCCATTTCAACCCTGTTTGTTCTAGAAAATGCTTGTACTAAGTTGTGCCATTCAAGATTTTTATCAACATACAAAGTATTAAGTGGTCTTGAATCAAAACCTGTTAAATACATATTTACTACAAGTAAAATATCAATTTTCGGCGATTTTTTGATTTTTAATCTGTTAGCAATATCTTTGTTGTATGCAGCAAAGGTTTCCAATGAAAAATTAGTATCAAATTCTTTATTATAATCTTCGATTATTCTTGCTAAAATATCTTTGCTATGTTCATCTTTACCTTCTAAATCTTCATTTTCACCATATGAAAAAACTGCAGCAATTTTTAAATCAGAATTTAAATTTTTGATTTTATCGTAATATTTAGCAAGTGCAGGGATTGAAGATGTGGCGAAAATAGCTGTATATTTACCGTTTACAGTTTTGCACTTATGGTTATTTATTATATGATTTGCAACCAAGTCAATTCTCTCATCTGCCATATAAACTTCGTCAGTGTCAATACCTTCAACCATGGTTTTATCATTTTCATCATATTGACCTTTAAATGTTTGTATATATTCAATTGAAAATCCTAAAACATTATGATCGTATATTGCATTCTTGATTAAATATGTATGTAAACATTTTTCAAATAAATCAGATGTTCTGAGTCCATTTTGCGATTTATTCTCATCAAAACGAGGTGTACCTGTGAAACCGAAATATTGCGCATGTTTAAAATGATGTTTTATAGTAGTATGCATTTCTCCAAATTGGGACCTATGGCATTCATCTATTATAAATATAACTTTTTCATCTTTATAATTATCCAATATTTTTGAATATCTCGGATTTTTTATAGCATTTGCCATTTTTTGAATGGTTGTAACTATTAATTTTCTATCAATATCTTTTATCTGTTTTACTAATGTTTCAGTTTTATCAGTTTCATCAACACAATCTTTTTCAAATTTATTAAATTCTTCTTTTGTCTGCGTATCAAGGTCTTTCCTGTCGATCAAGAAAAATACTTTTTTAATGCTTTGTTCTTTTGATAGTAAATTTGCACATTTCCAACTTGTTAATGTTTTACCTGACCCTGTTGTATGCCAAATATATCCGTTTTTGCCGGTATCTAATGCATGTCTGATTAACGCTTCTGTGGCATATATTTGATAAGGGCGCATAACAATAAGATTTTTATCTGTTTCATTAATTACCATATAACGGGTAATATTCTTCAATAAACGGGTTTTGTTAAAAAAAGAAGATGAAAAATCTTCCAGTTTATTTATTCTCTCATTTGTTTCAGTTGTCCAATAAAATGTTAGAGATTTTAATAATCTTTGTGAATCAGTATTGGCAAAATATCTTGTTTCTACACTATTTGAAACAACATAAATTTGTATGTAATGAAATAATCCACGATATGAATGGATACGGTATCTATCAATCTGATTAATAGCTTCATTGATATCAATTCCGCTACGCTTTAGTTCTATTTGAACTAATGGTAAACCATTAATTAAAATGGTAACATCATATCTGTTTTTATACTTACCTTGAACAGTAATTTGATTTGAAACTTGATAAATATTGTCTTCGGCATTTTCTGATAATAATTTTAAATATATTTTTGTACCGTCTTCTCTGTCAAAATCTATTTTTTCTCTTAATTTTATTGCAGATTGCAGAACACTTTTGCCATTAAGAATATTTAATACTCTCTCAAATTCTTTATCAGTTAAAGGTTTCTCATCTAATGCTTTTTTATTAAATTTATTAAGTTGTTCTCGGAAATTATTTTCAAGTTCTGAATAATCATTAATTAAAACTCTCTCATAACCTTGTGTTTTAAGTTTTTCAATTAATTTATTTTCTAATTCTGCTTCACTTTGATAGCCCATTCAAAACCCTCAACTACATAAAATTCCTATGCCAATACTACCATGAACATGGTAATATGTCTTTTATGTTTATATTACTTTATTAATATATCAAATATGGTTATAGGGTTTCAGTTTACATTATGTTATTTTTTATCTTGAAACATTGCTTTATGGATAGAGAATATTCTGTATTTCTTTTAAAAACAAACCTTACTTCATAATAACTATTTTGGCTTGCCATTTTCCAAGCTCTGCTACTATTATCTATGACAAATAAAATTTTAATTCCATATTTCTATGTAACATACTTGAGATTCATATTTATAACTATTCGACAAGTGTTCTAAATTCTGGGAAAAAATGCTTAACAGAATCTCCCATCTTCGGATTTTTTGCCTTTTATCTGGTTTAAATTCCTATTCTCTTATCGCGTTATAAACAGTGTCATGCCAGATTTTTAGAATATTTTCTAGTTTTATGACCAAAAGGTTCCGGTCTATTGTAATTTCAAATATTATTTTAAAGTATTCATATAATTAGCTTTGTTATAAATGGTATCTCTTCAATATTTAACCTGCGACACATTTTGTCGTAGGTATGGTATATTATAGAAATATAAGGAGATACCTATGTCCAGATTGAATAAAGCAAATGAAATTATCGAGCTTGCAATCCTAATGCAAAACAGCTACATTGGTTTAACTTTAGATGATATCGCAAAAGAATTTGAGTGTTCAAGGCGTTCGGCTGAACGTATGAAAGCCGTATTGGTGGAAAAATTTGGCAGCAAAATTGAAGAAGTTTCAAGTGTAAATGATAAGAAAAAACGTTGGAGATTTAAAAAAGGTACAATGAATTGGCTAATTAATTTTACGTCTGCCGATTTTGCCAATTTGGAACAATGCAAAAAATCGTTTAAATCCTCTGCAAAACAAAAAGAGATAGATGAACTTATTGAAAAAATCAAGGCACTCAATCCTGAAAACATCTCAGATGTCGATATTGATGAAATATTATCAAATCAAGCATACGTAATAAGACAGGGTTTTAGAGAAAATATCAAACTTTTACCCCTTGAAACATTGCAACTGATAAATGATTCTATTTTGTGTCAAAAGCAAATAAGAATAACCTATTATAATCAAGAATACACCCTAAATCCTTACGGAATTTTGTATTCTGATAGAGCATATTTAATTGCATATAATACTAAGGCAAATGCAATTTTGACTTTTAGGATTTCTAAAATAAAAGAAATAACTCTTACCGATAATTATTTTGAAAAAGAAGATGATTTTGATTTAAAAGAGTATTGTGCAAGGTCATTTGGGGTTTTTCAAGGTGAAATATTTGATGTTGTTTTGCAATTTAATAAAGATGCAGCGCAAGATGCTAAAGAATATTTTTTCCATCCGACACAAATTGGTAAATTAGAACAAGATGGAAGCTATACATTATCACTAAAAGCAAGCGGGGAATATGAAATTATAACCGAGCTTTTGAAATGGAGAGATAGTGTAAAAATTATTGCTCCTGAAAGCCTAAAAGAAGCCTATAAAAACGAAATAAGAAAAATGTATGAAAACATAAAGGATTAAATTATGGATAGAATGCACTCTCTTGAAAAGTTGACAGAAATAATTAAAAATTCCGACAGTATGACAGAAAAAGAGAAATCGGATTATATTGAAACTTATAAAAAGAATTATTATTCGTGGCTTGATGAGCTTAAACAAAAACTTGAGAATTATGAGCCGTTGTTTGCTGATTGGCGTATGGATTCTTCATCTTTTAATTATTCAAAACATAATTTGCAAGGTGAAATATGGAAAGATTTTCCTCTGGATAAAAAATATTCTATCAGCAATCTTGGCAGGGTTAAATTTGAAGGTAAAATACAGGATCAAGTTGATGAAATAGATTCCAAAACTGGTAAACCAAAGATTGGATATTTAGTTTTAGAGGATAAAAATTTACGACAAGATTATGTTTATAGTTTTGTTGCTTCTACTTTTTTAGGTAAGATAGAAGGTGACGGATACCATGTTCATCATATAACAAATAACGGATATGATAATAGTGTTGAAAATTTAATTTTACTAAACAGAGAAGAACATTCCTATGTACATGGGTTTGAAATAGGAGGGTAGGATATGAAAACAAGAGAAGAAATAATGCAGCAAATGGAACAAAAAATTAAAGATTTGAAATCTCAAAAATATAACGCAAATATTGAAAAAGACCTTAGTGATTGCAATACACCAAAATATTGGGAAAATACAAGTACAACTTTTTTAGATAAGGAAGTATTTAAACAACTTCATAAAATTAGAAATAACAATACACATTATTATTACATAAGTAATTATGGCAGAGTTTTGGTTGCTTATAATAGTGATGGAATCTTTAAAGATAGAATTAATAGCAAAGAAGAACTTCCTACTATTTGTGAGATTATTCCTGTAAAAAATGGCTATTTAGCAAAAGATAAATTTGAAGGCGTTGACTTAAATACTACAACAGATGTTTATAATTTTATGATAGAAGCAGGTTGGTTAGATAACACAGAAGATAAAAAAATGTCCGAAAGAATTGTAGAATACAATGTGGAAAATAATATTTATTCCAGTGATAGAATAGAGTTACATCACATTGATAATAACCCAAGCAACAACTATCTTGATAATTTGATTTGGGTTCCTAAATCAATTCATCCAACGTTGCATTCAAAATAATAAGCATATTGTTGATATTAAAAGGGGCTACTGTTTGAGTAGCCCTTCTAATATATCCTAATTTCTTCTCCATATCTATTTATACAAAAAGTCCTATTATCAAGCGTAACTATTGCCCTTGCAAATTCAAAATCTGTCGCACTATCATAAATCATAGGAATAGCCCCGTTTCCTGATGTATCAATGTAACCGAATTTTTTATTTTGTTCAACTAATGCCAAT
>JBJEGN010000088.1:0-8493 GCA_051875105.1 Candidatus Gastranaerophilaceae bacterium | reverse complement strand
GAGAGAAATGCCAAATCACCGGCTTGTGCCTGACTCCAAGAGATACGGCTGCACTTTGCAATTTGTCCTTGCGTTCCGTGTCCTATGGCGGATGCCGAAAATCCGGAATTGACAAAGCTCCAAGTAACAAAGCCGGAGCAGTCAAGTCCAAACGGGCGTTTTGTTCCAGTTGTTTTGCTGCCCTCTGCTGATACCGTTTTCAACTTACCCCATTCAGAGTCCCAGCCGATAGCAGATGATTTGCCGCCCCAAAAATAATTGACTTTGCCGACCAATGAACAAGCTGCTTTTATTACCTTTTTACGCTCCGGAGATAGGCTGTCGGGTAGATTTTTTAATATATCCTGCGCCGTCCCGTCTGATATGGCAAGGGAATGTGTGGCTGAAATAAGCACCTCGTCCTGTTCCAAAAGAGTATCAAGTGCTTCTTGCTGTTTTCGGGTAAAGCCGTACTGAGCAATCATATCGTCTTTTGTTTTGGTGTTTATCGTAATATATATGACCTTTTCCGAGGTTTCGCCGCTTGTAACCGTTTCGGTCCGAGAGGTTATTTCGTGCATATCCCAAAATACATCTTTGAGCTTTTGCTTCTTTTCCTCCGTAATGACAACAACATCTTCCACGGTGTCATCTTCTACGCCTGCAACCTTTGTAGCAAAGACCGCAAGCACCAAATTCCAATTAGCCTGTTCGCCTATAATCTCACTGCGTTCTGCCGCCGCAGCATTTTCAATATCATCGAGCTTTGCTGACAGCTCCATATTGCACTCCGCCACAATAGAGGATAAAGGTATGCTATTTGTGTCTGCTCCTGCGTTTTCATCGGAGAAGAATATACCAAACGGGCTTGCCGCAATGGCGGCAACGATTATAACTACAATAAGTAAAATCAGAAGTACAACCCAACCACCGAGAGCAGTAACCGCCGATGCAATAGCCTCAACTGCTTTAGCAACAGCTTGTGCGATAATTCTCGCAGTTTCTTTAATAACTTTAGCAGTAACCTTGGCGGTCTGTTTTGTTACCTGTGCTGCCTTTTGTGCGGCTTCTTTCATAGCCTTTTTCTTTGCTTCAGCTTTAGCTTTTTCTTTAGCAATTTTAGCAGGTGTCTTTGCTAATTTCTTCTTAGCCTTTTTTTCAGCAACAACTTTTTTTGTTTTAATTTCATTTGCAGAGAATATGTTTTTTCGCCTGACAGTTTCGCTTGATATATTTTTAGAGCGAAGTCGAACTTTTTCGGTTTCGATATTTTTTAGTCGAGTTTCATATACAACGGAATTTTCCTTTGTTTTGATGGGGGCATTGCCATTTGCTATGCTTTTTTCTTGCATTGATGCTTTAGTTTTTATATCAAAAACAGTATTTGTATGACTATCGACAGGATTTTCTGATACTTTAATAGACGAGGTATCAGCTTTTATGGTGTCTGTATTCATTTTCATATTTTCACTGTTTTTAACCTTATTATCTTCAACCTTAACATCTCCAACAGCTTTTATATCACTATCATAATTGTCAACCGACTGCTTTTCTGCACTAATTTTATCAGCCTTTAATTTCTCTTGCTTTTGTTTAGCATATTGACGGATTTGAATGCCCTTTGGTGTAAGTGCTGAATTATTGGTATTTGTTTTCTTATCAGTCTGTAGCATAGCTTGCTTTCTATCTTTAATCACATTATCTTTCAGCTTTGGCTCAACTGCTTGTCGTGTATCAATATTAGCCTTATTTTCAGATAATAAAACGGTATCCCTTGTTTTGATAGGGATACCGCTAATATTATCTACAACCTTTATATTCTGCTCGGTATGACGTACCTTAATAACACTTTCAACCTCGCCTTTGACTTTAATATCCGTCTGCTTTTCCGATATAGCTTGCTTTATTTGTTGCTCTTTTGGTGCGGAGTTGCTCTTAATTTCAACAGGAGTATTTTCCGCAGCATTTTCTCTTGTCTTTATATCGGTTGGCTGTTCGGGAGTGATATTTTCAGCATTTTGGAAGGTTTGTTCTTCCTTTTTATTATGATAATGTTCTTTTGCTTTCCTAACTGCATAATCCTTTGTTTTGATAGCAGCTTTCTCTGCCACATACTCAGCATTTTCCATACCTTGCTCAGTTTTATCAATAGCATAGTTTTGTGCATTGTCATTGTTGTCACGATTAACTTCGCCCATTGTTTTTATTTTATCCAAAGCATTTTCACGCATAGCGTGTTCCGCAGCCTTAACCGGTGCAGACACTTTTGTTCGTATGGTGTCAGCTTTTTTGGTATCTTTAATCTTAATATCTTTCAAAATATCACTCCCTTAATCGGTTATTTTTTCTTATTCTTAAACATTCTCTCATCACAGTATTTAATCAAATCATCAATACCGCTAAATCTTTTACTGTCATAAATTGCATAACCCCACGCAACCGACAGAGGATATATCTTTTCTTTTGCCTTAAAACCCAGCAAATCGTGAAATTCAGAGATATAACCACGAATATCGCAGTCTGCTAAACACACAAATTCATCTCCGCCGACTCTGAAAATATCAGCCTTTGTTCCGATGGTTTCAGATAGGCTTGTTGCCACAAGGCGTATAGCTTCATCACCTGTATGGTGTCCGAAATTATCATTGATGTGTTTTAGGTTGTTTATATCAACTACCACGCAAGAGGTGTTATTAAGATTTACATTATCTCTTCTTAACTTCTGCAATCGCTCCTCATAAGCGTTTCTGTTATATGTATTTGTCATTAAATCCTGATACGCAAGATTGAACAGTTTTTCTGTTGCTTTATTCTTCATATTGTCCTCCTTATGTTTAGTTGTTTTCACCGGGTTTGGTGCTGATTAGTTTATACAGTTGTGTGTTTGTAGGGAAACGATTTTGGAACGGTATAATATTTGCACCTATCCTCATTATACCTTGTCCGACAGGCGAGTTATTGATAAATGCAAGCTGTTCGGGTGATATTTTAAGTAGGTTGCTGAGAAGTCTTTGGTCATCTGCTGATTGATTTAGCATTATGATAAACTCCGAGTTGGCTATCATAAGCCTTGCGGTATCGCTGTTTAATACTTCGGAAATATTCTGTGTAATACCTGTTATAAGTCCTCCGTACTTTCTAAATCGTTTCCACGCTCTTGCTAAAAATTCGCTTGAAAACTCATTCTTGAAAAACAGATGCGCTTCATCAATATAGATGTGGGTATATTTGCCTTTTCTTCGGTTTGAAATAACTCTGTTCATAATGTTATCAAGCATTACTAAAAGTCCCACAGGCTTTAATGTATCACCGAGTTCCATAATATCAAAGCATACGATCCGGTTATTTATATCTACATTGGTTTCTTTTGCAAACACATCCAAATTACCATTTACATACATTTCAAGTGACAATGCAATAGTTTTAGCTTCTGTTTCGGGATATGTTTTGATTAGTTCATACAAGTCCACCAAGGTAGGCATAACATCAGATATACCGAGTATATATGGTCGTAATATCTCCGATACGGCTCTGTCTATAATAGAACGCTCCTGTGCGGTTACAGAGTCTTTCTTTGATATTTGTTCGTAAATGCTCATAATGAACTGTGCCTTTGCCGAAACAGGGTTTTCACCGTCATCACTATCACGCACAATCTCCATAGCGTTTATATGGTTATTGCTTGAACCGGATATGACTATTTTTTGACCTCCAAGCATTTCAACCATTTTTCCGTATTCCGACTCCGGATCCATTATGATAATATCATCATCACTATTGAATATTGCGTTTAAGATACCCTCAAACTTTGCAAATACCGATTTGCCGCTACCCGATATACCGAGTATCCAACCATTACCATTGATAAGGTTTTTGCGATTACATAAAATTACATTATGTGATACAGCATTTACTCCATAATACAGACCGCCATCATCTCTGACCTCTTGTACCTTAAATGGCATAAATGCTGCAACACTTTCAGTTTTTAGTGTACGCATATCACTTTCCAAATACCTTGTTCCGTAGGGAAGTACGGTATTTAACCCTTTTTCTTGCTGTGCAAACAGGGTTGCAAACTGACAAGAACCGCCACGCACCTTTGAAAATATTGTTTCGGTGTCTGCATCAAGCTCTTCCAAGCTATCAGCAAGCAATACGATAGATACATTTGCAAACATAATGTGTTGGTCACGAGTCTTTATATCGCTTATGAGTTCCGTTATATCCTTAATCGGATCAATAATCTGCGCTGGCGGTTGAGCAGAAAAGTTGTTATTCTTATTTTGATTATTCTGCCAATCGGTAAGATTTTTTTCCAAGCCGAGCTTGATAGTTTCAAGCATTCGTATTGCCACATCAGTTGCAACAGGCACGAGTGACATTGAATACATCATATTTTTAGGCATATCGGTTAAGTCCATAACAATTTTATCGGATATGTAAGCCGCATAGTCTTTTAAATAAATTGTTCTGCCGAACTTTTCACCCATAGTAAAGTGTTTGTTAAAAAACTGCATACTTTCGGGGGCAATATAGTCAAGTACATCTTTGCCTGCTTTTGAGTATCTTTCAAAATCAAGCGGCAGAGTGTATTCGTGGTTGCCGATATAGAAATCGTGAAGAATCTGTAAGCGTTCTATTGCAGTAATAGGTGTAATTCTTGATGCAAGCTTTCCGAATGTTGCCATAAAGTCGCTCTCTATACGATTCAGAGTAGTCTTTGCTTCATCATACTTTTTAGCTTGAACGGAGATAACAATATATTTCTCTTGTGTTATATCATTACCCTCATCAATTTTATCCATTATGATGTCTTTAATCTCTGTACCGAGCGTAAGCAGACGTTCATCAACATTTTCAAGTGAAATTACCTTTTGAAACTCGTCACGATTGATACTGCGATTATTTACAATAATCTGTGCTTCGGCGTTTAGCGGTAATGAGTTTAATATTTTACAGTAGTCTTGAAACATACTGTGCTTGTTGTTATCATCTGCTACCTTATAATTTATATCAGAGAATGTCCACATCTTTGAATACAAGCCGCCTGCTAAAAATATTCCGTCTTTATATACCCTTTGGATAGGTATGGCATCCTGAACGGATTTAAGCCTTTTCTTTTTTAACTTTGACTTTGATTTTGTTATCTTTTCTATGCTTTTCAAGTTTTAGTCCCTCCTTGTAAACGTCATAATACCAATTTTGAGATTTGTATAACAGTAAATCGGAACGAAAAAGGTAAGTATATATGACTTCATACAAAAACTTTTCCAATGTCATTCCGTTATACTTAAAAAATCCTGCAACTGCAAAAGGTGCAGCACAGACCAAACATAGCCACGATACTGTTTCTTTTCCGAGTATATCTCTGAAGCCGAAATATATTCCGACTGCCGTACCGATGGCAAGTACAGAGCATAGTGTTTGCCGAAGTGTCAGACCTAACACAATGCTTTCTTTATATCCCTTGACTTCCGTATTGATATGTACTTCCATATCTGCCATTTATACCGTACCTCCTTATGTTCCTAACATATTTTTAATTATCTGATCAGAGCCTTTAATAAGTCCCACCAACACAAGCATATTAAATATTATCTCGCCTATATACTTCCATACCATAGTAACAGGCGTTATGCTTGAGTCAAGCGTTGGTGGTGAACCATAGGAAATATATGCCGAGTAGATTATACAAGCAAGCACTATTACTGCACCCTCAAGACATACACCTATATATGATTTTATAAAGTGTCTGCCTGTTTGTGATGTTTCTTCACCTGCAAATGACGATAGAGGAATAGGAGCAAGCGCTGTATACATATATATCTTGAAAAATCGCCCATACACTGACATTATCATAATGAACGATAGGACATTAATAAACAGACTACCGATTATAGTAACAAGCCATAAAGGAATGCTCGCCCAAAATCCTACATTTTCGATTGCAGATTCTATTGTAGATGGTAATGATACGCTTGCACCGCCGATACCGCCCATTCCGGCTGTAATTTGCGTTACAACACCTCCGCATATTTCATATATCTTTGTCATAATATCCATTGCATAAGTTACCGCAGTTTTAGCAGCTACAAACCGAATGAAATGCTTTAAGGCATATTCCGGTCTTTGAAAATCCCTGAACGATGCTGTTGATTTGAATATAGACATAGCAAAGAATAAAATAAGCAATCCGTAGCTTATGGCTTGCAGACTGCTATTGATGTTTACTATTACATTCCAAATTCCGCCACCGCGAAAATTCTGTGGTGAGGTAGTAACAAGTGTCCATATTTCAGACAGTTTCTCGTTCCAAGTATTAAAGGCATTTTCCAAGTTCGCAACAATCCAATTATCACTCAAAAGACATTCACCTCCTTGAACGCAAAAAAGCCACCACTTTTACGGTGATGGCTTTTTCTTCTGATTTTATTTTTTAAAACAAGTCACTGTGTGTGCCTGTTCGGGTTAGACCTAAAATAAGTGTACTTTCGTGAATACGATATATAAGCAGCCAATCGGGTAATATATGACATTCACGATAACCTTTGTAATCTCCGGTCAATGAATGGTCAAGATATTGTTCCGGCAAAGATTCGCCACTTGCCAAAATATCAATAACTTTTTTAAGCAATGATAAATCATAACCTCTTTTTTTAGCAAGTTTATAGTCCTTTTTAAAACGAGAGGACATCTCTATTTCATACTTCATACTTCCAAATCCTTAAACAATTCGTCTGTACTTGTATATTTTTTTGCCGGAATTTTACCGCTTATCATATCGTCCATTTCTTTCATAGCCGCAAGTGTTTCGCTATTTGGAATATCTGTTGCAATCTCAAAAGGTATTTTCCCTTGACGCACAACCTGTCTTAGAAACATATTCATTGCTGTTGTCATATTAAGTCCCATATCGGCAAGCATAGCATCGGCTTGTTTTTTTAGTTCTGTATCCATACGAATACTCATATTAACTGTTGCCATATAAAAATTACCTCCTTATGTTATAGTATATTCATTGTACCACAAAATATGTGCATTGTCAATACAAAAGAGGTAAAATTCATCATTTTACATTATCATATCGAGAATATCTTTCGCAAATGCAATTATTACACCGCCAAAGAATGTCAAGAAGCCGTTTGCTCTCTGTGAAGCATCGTGAGATTTGAGTGATAAACCAATCTGTACAATACCAAAGCCTAAAAGAATAAGACCGATAGCCTTAATCGCAGAGAAGATAAAATCTGACAAGCTATTTATCGTGCTTAAAGGATCTGCGGCAAAAACTGTGTTTGTAAGGCAAGTGCAGACAATCAGCGTAACCACAAGCACAGCCTTAATTTTTCTCAAAACAGATGATGCCTTTTCAATATTGTTATTTCTTTTCATTACGCAATAACCTCCATAGTTTAGATTTGAGTTGTTTAAAAATATTAAGCAGATAATCTTTTATCCGCTTTTTGAGTGGTTGTTTTTCTACCTTTGGTTCTTCAGCCTGTGTTTTCGTTACAGGCAAATCAACAAAGGTAATACCGGAGTTCTTAATAAGATTTTCATCAATAGTAAGACCTTCCTCGGGAATAGGAATATTAGCTTGTATATTCTTTCTTAGGTATTTACTGTCCTTAATGTGAGTATAAGGAGCTGCACCGCCATCGGCAGTCGATTTAACATGTGGATGGGAAAGAATATTAAACTTTTTATCCATAATAGGCTTTTCGCCACGAATAAAAACAAGTGCGTTACTGTTATCAAGTAAGCGCACCTCATCAAGTGTAAGAAGTTCACGCCCGGCATTCTGATAATTGGTATTACTGCTGCCGTGCGAACCTCTTGTAATTCCTCGTGTTCTTGTATCAATGGTTTCTTTGCCGAGCATTTTGGATATATATTCGTGTGTTGATTGCTCATTACCGCCAAGATAAAGCATTGTGTCGCAGTTACCTACAAGACTTTCCCAACTATCCTTAAATAAGGCTTTTAACTGTGCCATATTCTGAATGATAATACTTACAGAAATGCGTCTTGAACGCATTGTCGCAAGCAATCTTTCAAAGTTATCAGGCAGGGCAACATTCGCAAACTCGTCCATTACAAAGTGTACGGGAACAGGAAGCTCTCCGCCATATTCATGGTCAGCTTTGTAATAGAGTTCTTGAAATGCCTGAGTATAAAGCATACCTACAAGATAGTTGAAAGAGTTGTCATTATCGGGAATAACGCAGAAAATGGCTTTTTTCTTTTCTCCCATATTGCCGAGATTAAGATTATCATAAGATGTCATTTTAGCAATTTCCGGAAGATTGAAAGCAGCCAATCTAACCGCAGCAGAAATAAGGATTGATTTTGCTGTTTTTCCGCTTGCTTGCTTAAATATCTTGTATTGCTTTACCGCAATATGCTCCGGATTTTCTTCTTCAAGACCTTGAAACAGTTGGTCAACGGGCGATTGGTATTCGTCATCATCTTCCATAGCGGCTGCATTTTCAATTAAGAACATAAGCATTT
>JBJEGN010000087.1:0-2057 GCA_051875105.1 Candidatus Gastranaerophilaceae bacterium | reverse complement strand
AAACGAAATAAAAAATCCTCCTGAATACGTCATATATACATATATTCCAAGTCACATTGAGAGAATTCGCTACTACTACTTCACAGAAAATACATCTAATTTTATCGCTATAACTTCAAAATTTGATTCACATAAAAATATAGTCCTTGAAAAAGATGTATTTTTTCCTAAACCATTTTATAAAACTTTCATTATGAAACTTTTATTTGATCTGAAATCAAAATATGAAAAAATAAATGAAACAAAGTACTTCAACGAAAATAAAGAAATGCTTTATCAAATACTTTTACAATCAAAACAAATTATCAATAACAAATACCCGCAAACAAAATTTGTTATACTAATATACGACGAAAATCCTTCGAACGATTTTCACTTTTATATGAAAGATTATTTTGATAAATTACAACAAAACGGATTTATAATAATAAAAGTTGATGACTTAATTGGAGCTGAACAGAAAAATAAAGAACGACAAAAAGACGGATTTCACCCTAATGCACAAGCTTGGAATTTAATTGTTCCAAAGTTAATCGAAAAATTAAACTTACAAAAAAATTAAAACAAAAAAGCAGCTTCCCAAAAGCTGCTTTTTTAGTTTTCTAATAAACTATTGATACATACCTGAAATAATATCGTGATAAATCTCAAAAACTTTATTTCTTTTTATTTTGGCAGTAGACGTCATTAGCCCGTTATCAATACTGAAACCATCTTTTAAAATTTCAAATTTCATAATTTTTTCAAAAGGTTTCAATTTACTCTTTTCCTTGATATGAGTATCAATTTCACTCTTGATTAACTTCCTTAAAGCAGGATTTTTAATACAAACATCTTGTTGCATTCTCAATCCTCTTGTATCAATTCCGCATTTTTCAAGAGCTTCTTTAGTTGGAATGATTAAAGCCCCAACAGAACTTTGATCTTGTCCGACAAGGACAATTTGATTAATAAAAGGACTGTTCAAACAAGCATCTTCAATTGGAATAGGCTCAACATTTTCTCCATTTGAAAGAACTATTGTTTCCTTCATTCTGCCTTGCAAAACGAGATTATTATCGTTTGTAAGATAACCCAAATCACCGGTATTGAACCAACCGTTTTCATCCAAAACAGCTTTCGTTGCAGTTTCATCTTTGTAATAACCCTTCATAATCTGAGGTCCTCTTACAACAACAAGTCCCTTGGTAAAAGGAGGCAATTCCTTTTTCGTTTCAGGATCAATGATTTTCATCTCTGTTCCTTGAACAGGAGCACCTGCAGAGCATAAAAAGTTCTTATCTCCGACATTTCTCAATGTTAACACCGGGGCAGTTTCAGTTAAACCATAACCCACACGTAAATTTACACCTATTGCATCATAAAAACGTTCGTCTAACATTGAAAGAGCTCCGCCGCCTGAAATACTTGCTCTTAAATTTAAACCGACCATTGTTTTTAATTTTTTATACAATGTATTTTTGAACACTTCATGCAACGGCTTTAAACCTGCTGCCATAACAGCATGATAAACAGTTGCAACCGGACTATAATGTTTCTGTTCTGTAACTCTTCTTTCTACATACATAGCATGTCGTTTATAATTCATACTTGTCTTTATTGCAAAAGAAAATATACTATGTAAAACAGGACTTTTTTGCTTTAATTTCGTATAAATTCCAGTTCTGACAGCTTCCCAAATTCTCGGAACAGACATCATTGTATCAGGAGCATATTTCATCATATCATCTTTAATTTTTGACAAAGTTGTATAATGTAAATGACAACCTCTGTAAAAATAATAGTAAGTTCCTATTCTTTCATAGGCATGCCATATCGGTAATATCTGCAGTGTTTTTTCACCAGGAACAGACTGAAATCCTCGATGAGCCGCTTCTAATTGAAATAAGAAATTACCATGTGTCAACATAACACCTTTAGGATTACCGGTTGTACCAGACGTATACAATATCGATGCAACATCATCCGGTGTTATTTCTACGTTGTTAAAGCAACGTTTTTTACCTGCTGCAACAACTTCTTTAGCCTTTTCTAACGCTGCATCTTCATCAAAATCA
>JBJEGN010000086.1:0-33353 GCA_051875105.1 Candidatus Gastranaerophilaceae bacterium | reverse complement strand
ATAAAAACAGATTTTTCTTTTGAAAGAAAATACTTTTTCGAAATGAAAAAGAGTTTATATATGTTTGAACGACTTTTCATAAATTATACAAAATACACAAAAGAAGGATATTCCAATTACGAAGAATTTCGTCCGCCATATTATTCTTTACAATATTATGTATACTCATATACTCGAGGTTCAATACCTTCACAGTACAAGCTGACAGAAGTTTGCAAACCTTCTGATGCAGATTATCCTTGCAACGATAAGATGAGAAAAATTGTTGAAGAAAAATCGAACTATGTTTTTTCTGACAAAGAACTAACAGAGCTAAACTTTTCAATATACAACAAATATAAAATCAGAAGAAAAAGATAATTATCAATATTGAACAAATAATAAACAAAAATCAGTTTATTTCAATTATCCTCATAATATGATAAAAATATATCTTAAAGAATTGCTTAATTTTGCAAAATTGTCAGAGAGTATTTTTCAACAAAAGTAATTTATTCGAACTCAATAACATCAATTTCCGGCACACAATTAAATCTTACAGGTAAAATGCTTGTACCAATACCTTTGGTAACAATCATTTTTTTGCCATCTTCTTCAAAATACCCTGAAGCATATTTTTTACCGTATTTTGAAGGAACAATTATCGGTCCGATAAAAGGTATCACAACTTGACCACCATGAGTATGCCCTGCAAGAGTCAAATTAACACCATCTTTGGGAATTTCAGGAAAAATATCAGGTTGATGAGATAATAAAATAAGAGGTTCTCCGGCATTATGCAAAGCTTTTTTTACATTAGGAAATGCTGTTGTAATATCTTCTATTCCTGCGACATAGATAAGCTTTCCATCAATTCTGACTTTTTTATTTCTATTTTCTAAAACAGTAATACCGTTTTTATTTAACTCTCTTTTTATAGTTTTACCATCTTTAAAATAATCATGATTTCCAAGAACAGTATAAACACCATGTTTTGCACGAATATCAGAAAGAGCTTTTGCAGTTTTTGAAATAGGATAACTCATCAAATCACTGTGCATATTAACATAATCACCTATCAGAAAAACAACATCAGGGTTTTGTGCATTTATTTTATCGACAGTATATTTAAGCCTTTTTGCCTGATAAGGTTTCACATGAAAATCACCCGCTAAAACAACCTTGACTCCTCGTAAGTCTTTGTCTTGAATTTTATATTTTTTAACAACAAGAATGTTAGGCTCTATTATAAAACACCACAAAATCGCAATCAAAACAGCTGCGAAAATCCAACGTTTCTTTAATGAAAAACCTTTCTTGCTTTGTTTTTTTCTCGCTTTAGCCAATGATTTTTTACCTTAACTAATATTGTTTCATCTTGCATTTAATAAAATTTTCTATCGAACGATCGTATGTTTTTTCAACTTCAGCAGGGAAAAAACATCCCGGAAGTTCCCCATTTTCTCTATGATGTTTTACGCATTCGCAGCATAAGCCTCTTGTCGGGCATGGGTAAGTACAAGTACATTTTTCTAAATTTTTGTCTTTTCTACATTCCATTAATTTTCCTCCCCGAAAAGATGCCCCGTTACAACACGTTTTACATATGCGTAATATTCATTTTTATCACAATATGGAGCAATATTTTTCAAAACATCTTCTTTTGTTATAAAACCCTGATTGTATGCAATTTCTTCTAAACAAGAAATTTTTTCACCCTTATTGAGTTCCATTGATTGAATAAAATTACTTGCTTGAAGGACTGAATCATGAGTTCCTGTATCAAGCCAGGTAAAGCCTCTACCCAAAATTTCAACGTTTAACATACCTTTTTGAAGATAAATTTTATTCAAATCAGTAATTTCAAGTTCACCTCTTGCAGAAGGTTGCAAGGTTTTAGCATATTCGACAACATTTTTATCGTAAAAATACAAACCTGTTACAGCATAATTAGATTTGGGCTTTTTCGGTTTTTCTTCAAGTGAAATCGCTCTTTTATTTTGGTCAAACTCAACAACACCAAATCTTTCAGGATCTTTAACCGTATAACCGAATACAGTTGCCCCTTCTTTTCTTGCCTTGACATTTTTCAACATTGTTGAAAAGCCGTATCCATGAAAGATGTTATCACCTAATATTAAAACAACATTTTCGTTATTTATAAAATCCTCACCAATTAAAAACGCATCAGCAATACCTTTTTGAACATGTTGAATTTTATATTGCAATCTCAAACCAAATTGGCTTCCGTTACCTAAAAGTTTTACAAAATTAGAGTAATCATCAGGATTTGTAATGATTAAAATATCTTGAATTCCCGCAAGCATAAGAGTTGATAAAGGATAATAAATCATAGGCTTGTCATAAACAGACAATAATATTTTTGAAATCGGTAAAGACGCAGGGTATAATCTTGTTCCAGCACCACCAGCAAGTATAATCCCTTTCATAAAACTTCCTTTCGATTAAATGTCAATATGAAAAGTATTATACCATAAATTTATCTTTCATGGCTTTTGTTGCGAAAAAAGTTTTTTTGGGGTATTTTAAAAGCGTGGGTTTAAACCCAAAAGTATTTTAATATGAGGATTTTAAATATGACAAGAAGACCTGTTATTGCCGGTAATTGGAAAATGAACAAATTACAAGCAGAAGCAAAAGATTTAGTAAATGGTGTTATGGCAGTATTAAAAGAATACGATAAAGCAACACTTCCTGAAGTTATCGTTGCACCTGTATTCACATCATTATACGTTGCAAACAAAGCACTTACAGACTGCGGATGCGGAAAAGTAAGACTTGCAGCACAAAATTGCTACTTTGAAAAAAGTGGTGCATTCACAGGCGAAGCATCAGTTGAAATGTTAAAGGATGCAGGCTGCGAATACATCATCATCGGACACAGCGAAAGACGTCAATATTTTGCAGAAACAGACGAAATGGTAAACAAAAAAGCAAAAGCAATTCTTGCAAACGGCTTAATCCCGATTATCTGCTGCGGTGAATCATTAGAACAAAGAGAATCAGGCGTAACTGATACTCATATCGCATCCCAAATCAAAAACGCACTTGCAGATTTGACATCAGAAGAAGTTGCAAAATCAATCATCGCTTACGAACCTATCTGGGCTATCGGAACAGGTAAAACTTGTGATTCAGCTGAAGCAAACAGAGTTATCGCAATGATTAGAGCAACTGTTGCAGAAGTTGCAGGAAAAGAAGCTGCTGATTCAATCAGAATTTTATACGGCGGCAGTGTAAAACCTGAAACAATTAAAGAACAAATGGCTCAATCAGATATTGACGGTGCATTGGTTGGCGGTGCAAGCCTTAAAGCTGACAGCTTCGTTAAAATCGTTGAAGGTGCTATGTAATAATAACTTCGGTTGTTAAAATTTTTAAAAGAGAGTTTGTTTTGGCAAACTCTCTTTTTTTGTGAAACAAATCCACTCATGATGACGACTTCTTTTACATGTCATTGCGAGAAAATCACCCTGAATACTTATGAAAAAAGTCTATTAGCACATAGATAGGGTTTGACAAATTTTGCCAAACCCTACCTGAAAACTAAATTTTAAAATATAACAAAATTAATGACTATCCTTTATCTTTTTAGCAACAGCCAAACCTACAACCGATGCGACTGTAACACCTTCTATAATCACTGTTACATCATGGGTTTCAGGAGTTTGCGCTGTCACATGCCCGATATTTTTCCCGTCAGCATTATAAACATTAAAGGTAACACCATCATCTGCAAGCTCAATGTAATCACCATGCAATTTTGTTGCTTCTTCAAATCTTGAACCGGTTTGCAGAACAATAGAATCACCATTGGTTGATGCTTTCAAATCAAACGAATTTACAGGAAGATAATGCGTACTATCACCATCAGAAGAAGTTATTTTATTATAAAATACTAAATTGCCACCCTTAGTAATTTCAGCAGCATCATAACTTCTTTTGTCAATTATCGAAAAAGAATCTCTCATACTTCCCGAACAACTGAGTTTGCCTCCAACATGAAGTTTTGAAGGTTTTCCTGCATGGTTATTAATCATTTCATCAACAGCTGCTTCAATTTCCGTTTTAGGAGCCGCATTTGTTTCTGCTTGTTGAGAAACAGAAGTTGAATTATCAAGAGGTTGTTGAGTTTCAGCAGCTTTAGCAGGAACCGTGGCAGCCTTTGCCCCTGCAATTACACTTGCTGCAAGCATTACTCCAAGTGCTACGTTCTTTAATGCCAGACCTGCTTTCGATGAACAATGTTCTTTAAGTTGTGGTTTTGCTTCTTCTTGAAGTCTTGAATCTTGAACTTTTTTTTGCATTTGATACTTTGGTGTTTAAATTAACACCATTATTCATTTGAATATTGTTCATAAAAATACCTTCTTATAACCTCTCTCTACACATATGGTTCATTTATCGGATAAAAACTTTTGTTTATTTAATAAATATTCATTTTTGTTACAAAGTTCATTTTTCTTTAAGTAAATAATTGAAAAAATCTACAGGTCGTAATCAAGCTTGCAAGCTGATAAAATTTAAAATTTAAACATTAATAATACTTATAATAGAACTACCAAAATTTTATAAAAATGTTATAATAATCAAAAACAAAAAGAGGATTATTAAAAATGGAAGTTGGTATTTATAAACATTTAAGACCTGATGAAGCAATTATTTACCATGCTGAAAAAAGTACACATAATCAACTTTCAGACGTTCTTTTGATACCTGTATCGGTATTCTTTTGTTGTTTTTGTGGAGCGACAGGTTTATGGGTGCAATATCAAACGCAAAAGCCATCTTTACAAACATTGATACAAGAAATTCTTTTCTTCATATTCTTTACTGTTATTATAGTTATAGGTTGCATGTCAGAAATAAGATATGAGGCATATTTGACAAACCAAAGAATTATACTTTACAACAGATTTACATCAAAAATTACAAGTTTTGAATTAGATGAAATTGATGAATTTTATGTATGTCCTAAAAGAATAATAGGAGGGAAATATAGATCTCATTCCGGATACATCGAAATTGGTGACAAAAATAAAAAAAGAAGGATTTCAAATATAAAACTTAAAGAATTTGAAGCAGAGTTTAAAAAACTTCGTCCTGATTTTACACCTAAAGTATTTCCTCATTTCTAAATTATACAATTTTACAAAGTTTACAGATTGAATTCATTCAAAAATTAAGTCAAAATAAAATAAATACTTATTAAAAATTAATAAAACCACAGAAAAAAGAGGCTCAAAAAAACCTCTTTTTTCTAACAAAGTTGATAGCTAAACACTATTCAGCAAGCAATTTTTTAGCAAGCGGTGCAATGACTTGACCGTTCAACTCATTATCTATGCTGCGAAGTTTTACCGCAATTTTTTCCATATCTTCAGTCCAAACGAAATTATTATTTACAAATTTTTCAGCCTTATTAATATCTCCCGAAAGCTGAATTTCGATAATATCTTTAAGCATTTTTTGAGCCGCCGCAACTGATTTATCCAAATCAATAACAACTTTGCCGTCACTATTTACAGAAACAGCACCCTCTCTCATCAAGTAATTAATCTGCATAACTGAACGAACTCTATGAGCTTGTGTCATTGCAGGTTTTGCCTTGAGAAAATCACTCAAAACAGATGTCACGATAATTTGATTACGTTCTTCAGGAGTGTACATGCCCTCTTTCGTTAAAACATCAACAAATGCCAAAGAACCCATATCAGCCTTGTTTTCTTCAATAATCGATTGATATTTTCCAATACGTTCGCAACCTGAATTAGGTCCTAAAGAGTGCATATTTTCATGTCCGATAGTGAACCAATGAGCCGCTTCGATATTGTAATATTTATGAAGTTCGGGAGCCAAAATAGCATCGATTTTCTTTTGAATTTTTTCAGGAGTGTACATATTGCGGACTTGTCTGTGGTAAACGTTTCTTCTTCCGCCGCCGATAGCGAGTGAAAGTTTATCATCATTCGGAAGATTTTCCGCAATAGTAATACCGCTGCGATATGCACCGCAATCACCTGTCATATCAACCAAATCTACATCAACCATGGTTTGTTTAACTTCACCGTCAGCTTTGATATTTTGTTGATATTTTTCTTTCAAAGGCATTTGAGCAGCGAGTTTTGGCAAATATTGTTTAATTTTGAGCAAATCTTCGGTTGCTTCTTTATTAACAATTCCGACTCTGCAACCCAAAGAATCTTTCATCAACGGGCTTATGCCTGCTTTTTGAAGAAGTTCCGTAAGTTCTTTATCCGCAGAAATTGTTTTTGTCATATTATCGCCATAACATTCTCTTGTAATCGTGAATTCAAGCGGAGTTTCCTGCAAAGTTGCCCATTTTTTATCAGCATAAGCATCTAACATCGGATCAGCTGTTCTCAAGGCTTTTGCTTGAAGTTTTAAATATTCGTTGAAATTAACGTCAGTCGAAGTCTGAGCAGCCAATTCAAGTTCATCAGCCATTTGAGCAAATTCTGACTTAAATTTATCAACATAATCAACAGCTATCAAGCTATCACCGTTTCTTTCAACAACAGATCGTTGATTTAAGATTTTCTTAACCATATCAACTTCACCGTTTTTAAGCATTTTTATTAAAATTGAATGAAATTCTTTAGCGGTTAAATCAGCCGGAAAAAAACCTTTTCCAAGAGGTTCTGGGTGATTTTTTGCAAGTTCAATATGGTTTGACTCTCTGTCTAATGCATTCATACCGTGTTGAGCATTAAACAATATCAATGTCTTTTCCGCATCTTTATTACCCTTTTCAATTTGAGCAATCAAATAATCACGAAAAGCAAGATTATCATGGTTATCAAGCTGTAAATATATATTTTGAAGTATTTCAGCAGCTCTAACAAGGTGCTTCAATGCTTCTTTATCTCCGTCTTTTAAATTTTGATATTCAGGAGATTTTTCATCAAGCAAATTTATATCAATTAAATATTGTTTATCAGTACGCTTAGAAAGCTCTTCTGAAGACAAGTTCAATGCAAATTTATCATTTTTACTTCCGTCAAAAATTTTGGCTCCAAAAATTGCACCTGCTGCTATCGCAGCTGCAACAAAAATTGAGCCTAAAACTATCAATTTCTTATCCGACATATTTTTTCCTTTCACATTCAAAAAAATTATACCCATTCAAAACTTTTTTTCAAATTTTGAGCAATAAAAAAGGGCTGAATGTTGCCCTTTTTAACAATATATTTATAAATTTTGTACTGTTCCAAATTCCTATGCAGCTTCTGTGTCTTCTTTTTTGTCTGAATTTTCTTCTCCGTAAACCTTCGCAAGTTCCTCGTGAATATCAACGTCTTGACCTGCTTTTTTAGCTTCTCGAAGTTGTTGAATTTTTTCGGGGTTTAAAACTTTCAACTCCATTCTACCGTTCGATTCTTTTGAAAGTGTTTCTTTAACTTCTACAGGATAAGTGTTATATTCTTCAGGAATTTCACCATCTATCATTTTTTGTTGGAAATACTCAATATGTTTTTGAGCATTTTGAGGATATTCAGGGTGAACTTTGAGCCATTCGGCATAAGACATATGACCTCTCGGATTATTGCAATCATAGCATTCTGCAATATAATTTTGAGTTGCATTCGGACCACCTTGTGATTTCGGATGAATATGCTCGATAGTCTGCATTGAAGGCTTCAAAAGTTCTCTTGCCGCTTTTATCGATTTTCCGTATGCGTAGCTGTATACTTGTTTTACATCTTTATAACTTTCCGGAATATTCATAACAGAATCTTGAATTTTTAAATAATCATCAGAATTTACTGTATCTTTTAAAGTCGCTAATTTTTCTGTAAACTCAACTCTTTTAATTTTTCCATCTTGAACATTTCCAATTTCTTGAGCTATAAGTTGAGAAATCGGATTATTTTCATTTCCTGTTGATTTTTTAGCAACCGCATCAGCAGCTTGTAAATGTTTTACACAATAAGCTATCGACTTTTCTTTCAAATTCGGTTCAAGACTTTGAATAGCCTTTCCCATATCATAAGACGGATTTTGTTCAGCTTCATCAGCAATAAGATTAGCAATTAATCGTCTTGTCGTTCTGAAATAATCCTGATTATTTCTAATTTTATCTGCCAATTCCTGACCTTGTAAAGCACTAAATTCCCTTGCTTTATCTCCAATTTTCCTATTAATAATCATACGTCCGCCACAGCAACAACATGGAACATCATCGAGTTGTTTTGTAACAAAATTTCCTGTTGAACAGTCAAAACCGTTAAAAGAAAGTGCCATTCCGCCTCTAAAGTAAGAACTTATTGCATTTGAGGAAATCTTATTATCAGTCAGTTGATTATTTTCCTTCTTTTCCGGAATTATTGGATTTGTCACGTTTTTCTTTGCCGGATTAATAAAACCACTAACATTGACCGATGATACAGAAGCAACTGCCATTTTTACACACTTTCTTTACACACTCTGATACCTGTTTAATACTACTGAATAAAAAAAATTGTCACAATAAACAAGTTTCTTTGCATTCTGTAACAAAATATGATAAAATCCAATTGGAGATTCTTATGCTTAACGGAAAAAAAATTATAGTTGTACTTCCTGCATATAATGCTGAAAAAACGCTTAGGACAACTTATGAAAAAATAAGCAAAGACATTGTAGATGATATTATTTTAATTGATGATTTTTCAAGCGATAACACCGTTTCCGTGGCAAAAGAATTAAAAATTACAACCATTTTGCATGAAAAAAATATGGGCTACGGTGCCAACCAAAAAACTTGTTATACCGCAGCTCTCCAAGCCAATGCTGATATCGTTATTATGCTTCACCCCGATTATCAATATTCACCGGAATTAATTCCGGCTATTGCAGGAATGCTCGCTTATGGCAAATATGATGCTGTTATTGCTTCAAGAATGCTTACAGGTGATGCTTTGAAAAACGGTATGCCTTTTTACAAATGGATTTCTAATAAATTTCTGACCTGTTTTGAAAATTTGTTTACCCAAGCAAATCTTTCTGAATATCATAGCGGTTACAGAGGTTTTACAAAAGAAGTTCTCGAAAATTTACCCTTAGAAAGCTGTGATAATGACTTTATTTTTGACAACGAAATGTTGGCTTTAATTATTTATAATAATTATAAAATCGGAGAAATTAGCTGCCCTGCAAAATATTTTCCGGAAGCATCTTCTATAAACTTTATCCGTTCCTGCAAATATGGTCTCGGGGTTTTAGCGGTTTCTATATTGTTTGCACTTGCAAAAAATAATATCTTTAAATCAAAAATTTTTAAAAAAGATGCAAAAAAAATTGATACAAAAAAAGTCTTAAACTACCAATGTAAAACAAATTAACATCTCTAAAAAGGATTTCTAATGGAAAGAGCTATCGAATATTTTAAAAACGGTTATTCTTGTTCTGAATCAGTAATAAAAGCAGCAATCGATAAAGGACTCGTTCACGAAAGTGTATTGCCGCTTGCAACAGCTTTTTCAGGGGGTATTGGCTCCGGTTGTTTGTGCGGTGCAGTTGCGGGCATGCAAATCATACTCGGTGCTATGTATGGTCGTGACGATAAACTTCGTGACGGCAAAAAAGCAAGAGAATTAGCTAAAAAATCAATAGAAATGTTCAAAGCGAAAAATAAAGCAACCTGTTGCAGAGTCTTAACAGCAGGTTTCATAATGTCGTCACCCGAAAGAAAACAACATTGTGGAAAAATGGTCGAAGATTGTGTTGAAATTATAAACGAACTTCTTGAACTCAATAAGCCGGTTTAAACATCCCGATTTTTACAGAAACTTGCCAATCCAATAACAGCAAGCATTATTGGAATGCATATTATTACACCGTAGTTGTATCGCAATAAATACGTTGGTGAAAATAAATATACGAAAATTGTAGCTATAGGAATTACTAACGGTAATAGAAATTCTGATTTTTTTCTAAAAACTGCAAAAGCAAATGAAAAAATCAATATCCAAAAAGGAAAACCTGTTGAAAACAAAACAGCAAGAGGAAAAACCTTGTCATATAACGGTCTTTCTTGAGATTTTGAGTTCAAATTATATAACGTTCTATACATAAATTTTGTTATCCAATATGCCCTTTGTTTAACACCAAAGCCTTCTATGGTTTCAGGAATATTATAAAAAGAAAAATAAGGATTTGAAGAATGGTTATCCCAATGATATTTATAGTCGGGATACCAAAAAGGCATATTTAGGCACAAAAAAGCCTTCAAATATTCATCAGGATATTGAATACCGGTATTGAACCAAATTTCTCGACACTTATCTCTGCTTTGAACATATTTTTCACGATTAAATAATCTTTTTTTCCAATCGGTATAAATATTAAATTTTAAATAATCAGAAGTCAGATGTTTATATCTGTCTAAAGCATCGTCAGGAAAAATTTCAAAAAACAAACTTTTACCTTCAACTTCAGCTGAATGATACCTTAAAACTCTCGTATATTGCTGCATTGGAACACTTATTGCCTCTTCCGGTCTTGTAGGTGCAACATTAAACAGTTGAAAACCATACAAAGCAAGCCATAAATAAAATCCCGCAGGAATCATAAAAGAAAGAAAAAGTTTTATAGAACCTTTTTTTCTACCAAAAAACATAAATATAAACGGAATTGAAAGAATAACAATAAAAATTCCATTTGTTCTGAAAAACAAAATTCCTAAAACGGCAATCAAGACCATAAAAACTTTTCTATTTGACTGTAAAAAAAATGCTTTATCAAATGAGGCATCAAACAAAAGCGTACTTAACAGAAGAATACTTCCGGAAAATAGTACATCTTTAGTTATACTTACGATAAAAAACAACGTTACAGGGTAAAATGCAAAAAATGCAAAAGTTAATACTTTTATAAACTTAGATACACTATGCTTCGCAAAAACATTAATGCAATATGCACATATAGCAGACATTATAACAAATTGAGGTAAAATACATATAGCACAACCAATTTCACAGCTACCAAAATATTTCACCCCTGCCAATAAAGAATAATACGTGGAAATTGTATATAAAACAGGATGCCAATTAGTATAATTTCCAGAAACAGCTTCCGGAATTTGAACAGGTAAATCATAACTAAAAACAGCAGGCCACATTAATATCCAAAATGGCAGCCAACATAACATTATTAAAAACCAAATTTTGAAAAAATATTTATTATCATATTCAAAAAAACTTTTAACATTTTCTAAACACTCAAAAACTTTTTTGTCTATAAATGTCCGGCATATCATTTCGATAAAAGCCATTAATATAAAAGAAAAACCAATAGTTATAAAAATAATTTTACCTAAACCTAAAAGAGAAATATCAAAATTTCCATACATTTCACAATTTTTACCTATATATAACAAAAATGAATATATACAGCCCATCGTAAAAGAAAAACCCAAATAGCTTTTTTCTTTCAAAGAATTTTTTATAACAAAAAAGAAACACCACCAAATAACAACCAAAAGAATGCTATTTGAAATACTCACTGGTTCAACTTTTAGAACATACGGCAAACATAATGTCGATAAAAAAGACATTATCAAACTTTTAAAAGTAATCGTATTAAAAAAATCAAATATTTTTTTCAATATTTTTCTCCAAATGGTTAGAAAACATCTGTAATTTCTTTTGCAGCTTCATCTTCTTCTTCAATAACAACTTCACCTTTTTCGACTTTTCTGTTTTGATGATAACCATAAAAAGCGTACAATGCTACACCAATAATAACCCATACAGGGAAAAGCGTTGCAGACACTTTAAGTGTCTTAGCAGCCTGATAAATTAAAAATATACAAAGTCCTATCCCTGCAAGAGGAAGCCAAGGACAAAAAGGAACTTTAAACGGTCTTGGTCTGTCAGGTTCTGTTTTTCTCAAAATAATAATTCCCAAACAAACAATAATAAAGCATCCAAATGTGCCAAAAATACAAAGTTCAGCTGCAACGTGAGCATCAAGGAAAATACACCCCAAAACAACAAACAAAGTTGTCCACCAAATAATAACATGAGGAGTTTTATACACCGGGTGAATTTTCTTCAATGAGGGCGGGAAAAAATTATCTCTTGTCATAGCGTACAAAACTCTTGTTGTTCCATATTGAAAAACAAGTAAAACAGAAGTAAGTCCTGCCAAAGCTCCCAATGAAATCCATCCTGCAATCCAAGGTTGATGAATTAAAGCAATTACATGTGCCATAGGAGCAAGTAAATCCACCTGACCATATTGAGAAACAGGAATAATACCCGTAAACACTATTGCAACAAGTCCGTACAAAATCGAACAAATAACAAGAGAACCGATAATTCCGATAGGCAAAGTTCTTTGAGGATCTTTCGTTTCTTCAGAAGCAGTTGAAATCGCATCAAAACCAAGATACGCAAAGAAAATAATAAACGTACTTAAAACAATTCCATGTATACCCGATGGAGCAAAAGGCACCCAATTTTCAGGTTTAACATAAAACATTCCGACAACAACAAAAAGAATAATTACGGCAAGTTTTATCAAAACCATTAATGCTGCTGTTTTTGCAGATTCTTTCATACCTCTGAATAAAATATATCCGAGGAAAAGAACAATAAATAATGCAGGAACATTTATACAAAAAGGCATACCAAAGATTTTAGGAATTACATCATCAGGATTCAAACCCATTTTTTGGCATTTGTCCAAAGCACTCGGAACATCATTAACAAGCCAAACCGGCGGATTTATCATCCAACTTGGCAGATATTTTGAAAAGCCTTGCAAGAATTGAAATAAATATTCCGTCCAGCTGACCGCCGTTGTGATATTTCCAATGGCATAAGAAAAAACCAAAATCCAACCCATCATCCAACCTGCAAACTCACCCATTGTAGCATAGGTATATGTATAAGCACTTCCGGCGACAGGAATCATAGAAGCAAATTCCGCATAACAAAGTGCAGGACAAACACAAGCAAGTGCAGCTAAAATAATGGAAATTATAACAGACGGTCCTGCCCCAATTTGTCCATGACTTCCGCATACTGCCGACCCAATCATAACAAAAATACCGCAACCAATAATTGCACTTATGCCGAGAATAATCAAATCAAAAGCACCTAAGGACTTATTAAAAGAAGTTTTTTTAGAGCGTGCTATAAGAACATCAGTATCCACAGTTTTACATATATTAGAAAAGAACGTTTGTATTTTATTTTTAAACGATTGATTCATTTTCTTCCTTCTTTACAGAATTTTCTTGCAGAACAATTTCAGCCTGTCTGTTTTTCTTGTACCCATATAAAAGATATATAACAACTCCGCCAAGAAGCCATAATGGGAACAACAAAGCAGAAGTCGCAAGTTGTGGAATTGCTTGTATCATCAAATACAAACAAATAACTATTCCAAGCAGCGGAAACCAAGGACAAAATGGAACTTTAAACGGTCTGACTTTATCAGGTTCTGTTTTTCTCATAATCAAAACACCAACAGAAACCATAATAAAACAGGTCAATGTTCCAAAAATACAAAGTTCAGCCGCAACATGAGCATCCATAAAAATACAACCCAACATAACACCAATAGTGGTAATCCACGTTGTTATATAGGGAGTATTATATTTGGGATGAATTTTTTGGAAAGATTTAGGCAAGAAGTTATCTCTTGTCATCGCATATAAAATTCTTGTATTTCCATATTGGAAAACTAAAAGTGCAGAAGTCAAACCGGCTAATGCCCCTAAAGATATCCAACCTGCAATCCAAGGTTGATTAATCATTCTGACAGAATGTGCTATCGGAGCAAGAATATCAACTTCTCCATATTTTTCTACAGGAATAATTCCTGTAAAAGCAATTGCAACAAGCCCATATATAATTGAACATATAATCAAAGAACCTATTAATCCGATTGGCAAATTCTTTTGTGGATTTTTTGTTTCCTCCGCCGCGGTCGAAATCGTATCAAAACCAATATATGCATAAAATATAATAAACGCACTTAAAATAATTCCGCTAAATCCGGCAGGAGCAAAAGGTTGCCAATTTTCAGGCTTAACATAGAACAAACTTACACCCACGAAAATCAATATTACAGCCAATTTTATAACAACCATTAAAGCCGCTGTTTTTGTTGATTCTTTCATACCTTTCAAAATAATTAAGCCCAAAGCTAATACAATAAATATTGCAGGCAAATTCATACTAAACGGTAATCCGAAAATATGCGGTAAAACCTCATGAGGGTCAACATTCAGCTGTTTACATTTTTCTAAAGCACTCGGAATATCATTTATAAGCCAAATAGGAGGATTTACCACCCAAGAAGGCAAATAATCTTCAAAACCTCTCAAAAATTGGATTAAATATTCAGTCCAACTTACAGCAATTGTAATATCACCAATTGCATACTCAAGCATTAAAATCCAACCCATAATCCAAGCCGCAAATTCACCCATTGTTGCATACGTATACGTATAGGCACTTCCTGAAACAGGAATCATAGATGCAAATTCCGCATAACATAGAGCAGGACAAATACAAGCAAGTGCCGCAAGCATGATAGAAATTACTACTGACGGACCGGCTCCGATGTTACCATGACTTCCACATACTGCCGGACCTATCATAACAAAAATTCCACACCCGATTATCGCACTTATACCAAGAATGATTAAATCAAATGCATTTAATGTTTTTTTAAAACCGTTTTGTTTGGATTTTTCTACTAATTCTTCCGTATCAACCGTTTTCGTTATATTTGAAAAAAATGTTTTTATCTTATCTGAACTACAAAGCACTTTCTTCATCCTTCTTTTTTTCCGTAAATCTCTGTAATAATTTCTGCTCTTTCAATTCTGCTTCACGATTTTTTTTGTAGCCGTAAACAGCATAAATCCAAACGCCTATCAAAAGCCAAGTTGGAAAAAGCAAAGCTGCCCTTTCAAGTTGTGGCATCGATTTGAACAATAATGCCATACAAATCAAAATTCCAAATATCGGAAACAAAGGACAAAATGGCACTTTAAATGGTCTTTCAATGTTAGGATAAATTTTTCTTGAAATAATAACTCCTGCACAGACAAGCATAAAACAAAGCAAAGTTCCGCATATGCAAAGTTGTGCCGCAACACTCATATCAACAAAAAATCCGCAAATAATAACTGTAAAAGTTAAAAACCAAATAGCAAAATATGGTGTTTTATACTTAGGGTGTCTTAACCTCATGATTTTAGGCAGAAAATTATCTCTTGCCATTGCATACAAAACTCTTGAACACGCATATTGCAATACCAATAAAACAGAAGTCAAACCGGCTAATGCACCTAAGGAAATCCAACCAGCAATCCAATCTTGATGAATAAGTCTTGTTATATGAGCTATCGGAGCATGAATATTAACAGTCGGATACATTTCAACAGGAACAACTCCCGTAAATACAAGTGCAACAGCAACATAAACACAAGTCGCAACGGCTAACGTTCCTAAAATACCGATAGGAAGATTTTTTTGAGGATTTTTTGTTTCTTCCGCAGTAGTAGCAAGTGCATCAAAACCTAAAAAAGCAAAAAATATAATAAATGTACCTAAAACTATACCCTCGATACCATTAGGAGCAAAAGGCACCCAATTTGACGGTTTCACATAAAAAGCACCAACACCGACAAACAGAAAAATGACAGCCATTTTTATTATAACCATAAGAGTCGCTGTTTGTGTCGATTCTTTTGTACCTTTTGTCAAAATCACAGCCATGAGAATTAAAATAAATATTGCAGGTAAATTAAATGCTATCGGAATTCCAAATATTTGAGGGATATATGCCGATGGGTCAAGCCCTATTGCCTGATACTTTGCAACCGCTGTACTATAATCAAAAGTCAACCATAAAGGCGGTTGAACAAGCCATTCAGGCAAATAATCTTCAAATCCTTGCAAAAATTGAAATAAATAACCTGACCATGCTGCAGAAATTGTTATGTTACTTATTCCGTATTCCAAAATTATAACCCAACCTGCAACCCAAGCAACGAGTTCTCCCATTGTTGCATAAGTATAAGTATAAGAACTTCCGGAATCCGGAATTGAAGCAGCAAACTCCGCATAACACAATGCAGGAAAAACACAAGCCAATGCCGCTAAAATAATCGAAATAATTAGAGAAGGACCAGCCCCAACATGCTCTGCCGTTCCGCATGCAGCTTCTCCTATCATAACAAAAATCCCAGACCCTATAACTGCACTTATACCTAAAATCAATATATCAAGCCAGCCAAGTGTCCTCTGCGTGTTGTCCGCTTTAGAACGAGCTATTATCTTTTCCGGTGAACGTCTTTTAAATACGTCTTTCAAAAACCCTAAAGGATTTTCTTTCATTTTTATCCCTTATTTTTCAATAGCGGGAATCCTAATGCCTCTCTTTGTTCTACGTATAAATGTGCTACGGCAGATGCTAATTTTCTTATTCTATTAATAAAATTCATACGTTCATCTTTTCCGATAACACCTCTTGCATCAAGAAGGTTAAACGTATGAGAACATTTCAACACATAATCGTAAGCAGGAAGGACAAGTTTCGCTTCCATACACGATTCTGCTTCTTCCTTAAAAGCATCAAATAACTTAAAAAGTCTGTCTGAATTTGAATATTCAAAATTATATTTTGATTGTTCTATTTCATTCTGTAAGAAAATTTCACCGTATTTTAACTTGTTATTCCACATTACATCGTAAACAGAATTAACATTTTGAAGGTACATAGCAATTCTTTCAAGCCCATAAGTAAGTTCCAAAGCAACGGGTTTTACTTCAACTCCGCCAACTTGTTGAAAATATGTAAATTGAGTTATTTCCATACCGTCAAGCCATACTTCCCAGCCGACACCTGCAGCACCCAAAGTCGGTGATTCCCAGTTATCTTCTACAAATCTGACATCATGTTTTGACAAATCAATACCCATCGCTTCAAGACTTTTTAAATAAACTTCTTGAGCATCTTCCGGAGATGGTTTTAGGATTACTTGAAATTGGTAATAATGACCGAGTCTGTTAGGATTTTCACCATATCTTGAATCCGTTGGTCTGCGACAAGGCTCTATCATCGCCGTATGCCATGGTTCAGGTCCTAATGAACGTAAAAAAGTTGCAGGATTCATTGTACTTGCACCTTTTTCTATATCATAAGGTTGTTGAATTATACATCCATAATCCGACCAATATTTTGATAAATTAAAAACCAATTCTTGAAAAGTTAGTCCCAAAACTTAATTCCTTTATTGACTGTCAAATACAATATTATTCCTAAAAGAAAAAAATTTCAATATTTATATGAATAAGTTTAAAATTTCTTATTCAAAAACGACACCATTTTCTCTTGGATTTCTGCCTGTATCTTGTTTTTCTCCATATTTTGCAATCACAAAACAAACATCGGAATTATCTTTTCCATCAAAAATTCGACTTATAAAAATTTCGTTTGATTTAAAAATTTCGCATTTCAAATCATCACCTAAAAATGCTTCTTTCAAAAATTTAGTTTTATATTCCCAAACACTATATTTATCAAAATATTCAGAAGGTACTGTTTCCATAGCCATTCCAATATAAGAAAGATTATTGACGTGATGATTAAAATCCAAATCTCTGACGGTGACAAGATGTTCATGCTCTGCAATTTTTTCGCCTTCTGTTTTGTAAATAGTTTTTTCTCTTTGACCAAAAACTTTTTCATCAAAGACCTCAAAAGGTTTTAAAATCTCCTTTGTTTTTACAGGACGTTTGTTGTTCATATCAAGCAAATACCAACAACTATCACCTTTAGCAAATTCTTTCTCTTTATGAAAAATTCTAAAATCCGCAAAAGTTTTTGAGATAGTTTTTTCTGAAATCCACATTTCAACAGAAAACTCTTCACTCCAATAAGGCATATTAAATGAAAAATCAATATGCAAATCAGAAATAACCCAAATCAAACCGTCTTCAACAACATCAAATGCCGCAAGGTTATGTTTCGCACAATATAAAGCAAATGTTTCTTGAAAATACTTTGCAGCAGCAATTTTAGTTAAATGGTAGTTAATATCCATATCTCCACTGCCGACAAAATATTTTTTTACAAACTTCTGCATTTTTTAAATCCTTTTAGATATATATTTTTTTCACAAGATTTACAAATGTTTTTTCATCAAGAGCCAAAAAAGCTTCAGCATTTTTGACATTCGGCATCAAAGCTCTATATTCGCTCAATCCCATAGAAGCAGGCAGATAATTTCTCAACGCCATTTGAGATTTATGGGCTTCAAGCATTTTTGCCTTAATCTCTGCCGTTGTTGAAATATCAATAAATCTGTTTGGAAGAGCCAATGTTGACCATACTTCATAAAAAACGATTTGAATATTCGCCTTGTGTTGTTTGTTTTTCAACATTTTTTTTACCAAAATAGCAACTGATTTATGGTCTTTATGAGTATCAATTAAATTCGGGATAAAAATATAGTCATATTCACTTATATCAAGAGTTTCGAGTTTATAATAACCTGCAATAACATCTCTATCCGGAATACCGATAACCTTTGCAGAATTAACACCGGCTATTTTCATAGCATTTAAAAATTCCTCTTCACGAACTTTTTTAGCCTCATCATAAGGCAATGATTTTAAGCCTTTCGCACCATCTGTTAAACAAATAACATCGAAATTCTTCGGATATTTAGCAAGAGTTCCGCCAACTCCTAAGCTCTCATCATCAGCATGTGGAGCAATAACAAGGGCTTTTTCTGTTTCTTTAATATCCAATGGATATTGTTTTGTGTTGATGGAAAGATAAAATTTATATATTTCCGGCAACAATTTATTAAAAACTAACTGTTTCAAATTCATACTTTTCACCTCAAAAAAATATTAGCTGAAATAAACATTTTATTCAATTTAATTTGTCTATTTCTTTATTTTCTTATAATATAAATTTATAGTAAACAATTTTTGAGGAAAATATGGCAAAAATAAGTGTTTGTATCAATTCTTTAAATAGCGAAAAAACTATTGAAAATACATTAAAAGCATTATCTAAAGCACATGAAATTATTTTATGCGATATGTATTCAGAAGACAATACAGTCCAAATTGCAGAAAAATATGGTGCAAAAGTTGTATTTCATGAAAAAGCAAATTATGCAGAAATTGCGAGGAATTTCTGTATTTCTCACGCAACAGGCGATTGGATTTTAGTTGTTGATACAGACGAAGTTATTCCTGAAAAACTGTGGAATTTTATAAATGATTTTGCAGACAAATCCGACAATGGAGAAAACACTTATACTACACTTGCTTTTCCTATTCAAGACTATGTTTTTAATAGACCAATGCACTGCATGTACAGGCAAAGTGTAAAACGATTTTGGAAAAAAGGTTGTGCGGAATACACAACTCAAGTTCATGGTATGGTTCACACAACAAAAGGTAAAGATTTTGCTATTAATCCCAGACATAAAGAACTTGCACTTGAGCATTATCACGTCGATTCTTTCGAATCTTACATAGAAAAAATCAACAGATACACCACTCTTGAAATGGAAAAATTCAGAACAAGAAATAAAAAATTTTCACTGTCTATGATTTTTATAAGACCTGTTTTTGAATTTTGTAAAATTTATTTTCTCAAACAAGGATATAAAGATGGTCTTTTAGGCTTTATCATGGCCGGAATGCACACTTTTTACCAATTTTCGAGAAGTGCCAAATTGTATGAATACAATGTCATAAAAAAATTGTTCTGATTTATAGAAATCAAAACAATTTTATCAATTCAATATTGCTAATTATTATTCGACGGAGTTTTTTGTACTTTACAAGATTCTTCGTAAGCCTTTAATTCAGCTCTTGCTCCATCAATAATACTGTCAAAAGCTTCAACCATTTTAGGGTCAAATTGTATTCCGCTCATTTTATGAATTATATCGATAGCTTCTTCCGGAGTCTTCGGGGATCTGTAAGCTCTTGATGAAACCATAGCATCGTATGCATCTGCAATAGCAATAATTCTTGAACCTAACGGAATTGCCTCTCCTTGCAAACCGGAAGGATAACCGGCTCCATTGTAAAATTCATGGTGATATTTAATTATTTCAACAACATCTTTCAGTTGTTTAATATCCTCAAGGATTCTAACACCATGCTTAACGTGATTTTTAATTTCAGTCCAATCATTGTCATCAAGTTTATCAATTTTATAAATGATATTATCCGAAACACCTATCATACCTATATCATGCAACATAGCAGCAAGCTCTATTTTATTTATAGTATCTTTGTCAAGATTCAAAGCCTTAGCAATTTTTATTGCAAAAAACGTAACACGTCTGCTTCTACCCATTGTAAACGAATCTTTTGCGTCCATTGCTTCAATAATTGCTTTTATTGTTCCTGTAAATAAATCTTTCAAATCATTTATCAAAGAAGCGTTATCCATCTTCAATTGCAAATATTCAAGGGTATTTGCGACTGTAAGAAGAAGTTCGCTTGGTTCATAAGGTTTTTTGATATAACGATAAATTTTTGCATAGTTAATTGCATCAATCAGTATAACAGAATCCGTATAAGCAGTAACCAACAAACGCATTGTATCCGGATAATTGTCATAAACTCTTTTCAAAAACTCAACACCATCCATCTCCGGCATTTTGTGGTCGGAAATTACTAAATCAATATGATTTTTGCTTAATATATCTAAAGCCTCTATCGGAGATGTAGTTTTTATTAATTCATATTTTCCTCGCAAAGTTCTGTATAACAAAGCAAGGTTATCGGGCTCGTCGTCAACTAATAAAATTTTGTACATATCCATACTATATTACCTCGATATCATTTTTATTTTCTGTAATTTGTTGTTGGTGAGCAAATATTAACGGTAATTTTATTGTAAATGTTGTTCCTTTACCCTCTTCTGAATCAACCGTTATAGTTCCTTTATGATTTTTAATTACTTTATAACTTATAGACAGACCCAAACCTGTTCCCTGCCCAACCGGTTTTGTTGTGAAAAACGGATTGAAAATCTTATCTTTAGTTTCCTCTGACATACCTTTTCCGTTGTCTTTAATTTCTATATAAGCAAATCTCGGATCTTTGCTGATAGTAACCCAAACTTCTCCTTTACCTTCTTTTGCTTTATCCGCAACTGCAAATGCGGCATTGTCTAAAATATTCATAAATACCTGATTTAATTGACCGCCGTATGCCTCGATTTTTGGAACATCTTGATGGTAATCTTTATGAACGGTTATGCCATGCTTAAACTTGTTATTCAAAATATTCAAAGTAGAATCAATTTCTTTCGGTAAATCGACATTTGTAATTGCAGATTCTTCCATTCTTGAGAAATCTTTGAGATTTAAAATAATATTCTTAGTTCTTTCAGTACCTTCGTGACAGCTCTTTATTAAATCAGGTAAATCTTCTTTCAAGAAGTCATACTCTACTTCTTTTAAAAGATTATCGCATTCTGTTTTATGTTCGGGAGTTAAATCACCGGAATATTCAATATATTTGTCAATTATCATAAACAAATCGTTTGAATAATTTTTCAAATGAGTCATATTTCCGTAAATAAAGTTAATAGGATTGTTAATTTCGTGCATAATACCTGCAACAAGTTCACCTAAAGATTTCATTTTTTCAGAGTGAACCATCATTGCTTGGGTATTTTGAAGTTCTTTTATAGCTTCTTTTAACTGTTGAGTTCTTTCCTGAACTTTGTGTTCCAAAGAACTGTACAATTGTTGAATAGAATCCGCCATCCCATTATACGAATCAATCAACTCGTTAAATTCTATAAAAGAGGTTCTATCAATACGTTCAGTCAAATCTCCGGATGCAAAAGCTCCTGTTGTATTAATCAATGCTTTTACAGGTTTAAGAATTTTTCTATACAAACCGGCTGTTAACAAAAGTCCTAATAACAAACTGATAAACAATGCTAAAAGTATAGGTTTGAGCAAATTTTTCACCTGTTCCATAAATGTTTCATCAATTTGAAATCCGATGTAAACATTGAATTTAGGTGTTTCCTGCACTTTGCACTCTGTTTTCAACATTTTATTTTGAGCCAACGTTGTCCTGCTTATGGAATTATTATCAATTGAAGGATTGATTAAAGATGAATACAACAAATAAGAATCCGTAGGATCAGTAACAACACAATAAGAAATCAATCTGCTCTTTATCATAGGCTGAATCGTTTCATCGAGTATAGACATATTGTTGTTGTTAATGTGGTTAACAATGGTTGCCACAATATTTGTAGTAATAGCTTCTTTCAAAGAATTAGTTCTGTCATAAATGCTGTTATCGAGTTTTTGAACAACCGAGATAAAAGCTAAGAAAATAACAAGCAAAACAGTAACAAGCATTACCGTAATACCACCAAAGAACACCATGCTTATTCGTTTTTCGCCACGTTTAATATATTTAACTTCTCGGCTGATAAAATCTCTTAATCTTTTTGCCAAAGGTTGTTTTTTAGATTTTGACTTTTTAAGTTGTTTTGCCATATAACTTAACTTCCTGTTATTACTTATTTTGAGCCTCAGTTTGTTTTTTCAGACAATACTGAGCCAACGCTACTCTATTGATATTAGTTATCAGTGAAAATTTACCTGAAACAGTAAATTTATTATTTTCTGACGATTTAACCCTAACCGGCTGAAAGACAGCAGAAATATCAAGATTATCCTCTAATTTCAAATCAATATTATAATCTTTTTTGCAATCCATACTCGTATCAGAAATAAGACGCATACCACCTGCAGAAATATCTGTAATTTCCGCACGAATATTTTTTGTTTCAGATTTTATTAAGATTTTTTTACTGATTTCAACTCTTGTATATTCCCTACGTTGAATTAAACCGTAATTTTCAGGCATTTTCAATGTCAAAATTTGCTTGTCAGCAGAAATAAGACTTGTTTTGAAATATAAAACACCGCTACCGGAAACCGCAAACAACTCGACATCTTCATTGTCTTTGTATATTTCTTTCGTTTCTAATTCAACCGTAACAACATTCTCGGGAGATATTTCGACAACTTTACATCTTGTTGCATTTGTAACTTCCGAAGAAAGAATTATCAATTCTTGATTTTCAACGACCATTTTTTGCATTTGCTTATTTCCGATAATAATATTATACGACAAAATGCCGTAAATTTAAAACTATTTTTTCGGAAGAATTTCTGCGGTTATATACGGTTTTGAAAAATACTTGTTTGAGGTTGTAATAATATCCGAAACAGTTACGGAATCAACGAGAGCATTAAATCTGTCAAAGAAGAAATCACACCCTCTGCCGTTAATTTCAGTAGCGGCTGTAGTATTTGCTTTTTCCAAATTCGTTTCAAGAGACAAAACAACTTGTCCTTTTAATTTATCTTTTGCATCTTGAAGTTCTTTATCGGAAACAAATTCTTTTTTGAGTTTTTCAACCTCATCAGAAATTGCAGAAACAGCTTCATTCACTCTGTCGGGAGCAGTTCCGATATATATTGTAAACACACCGTTTGCTGTATTTGCAGGAATCGAGCTGCCTATCGCATAAGCCAATCCCTTTTGAGCTCTGACTTCCGAGAACAATCTTGAGCTCATACCGTTGCCCAAAATGGCATTTATAACACTCAATGTCGCTCTGTCTTTCAAATTGACAATCCCGTCGGTTTGCCAGCCCATAAAAATCCATGCGGATTCTTTACCCTTGTAGTCGATAACTGTTTTTGACTCCTCGACAGGCTTCAAAAGGTTTTTATAATCCGAATAATTTACGACTTTATTTTCAGGATTTGATTTAAAAATTTCCGAAAAATAATTAATCATTTCTTTATCGCTAACATCACCATTTACGGCAATGACCATGTTTTTAGGCTCGAAAAACGCTTTGTGATTGTTTTTCACATCATTAACGCTAATTGTCGGAATATTTTTTTCCAAATCCGCATACGAAACATAGAATGGCGAATTTTGCCAAATATTTTTATAGAGCAAATCTGTTCCGACAGAAGCCCCATAATCTTTGCTTCTTGCAATTTCCGCCAATGAATTTGTTTTGATTTTTTCAAGTTCGGTTTTATCAAAGTTCGGCTCATTTACTATTTGGTTTAAAAACTCCATTGCTAAAGGCAAATCCTGTTTTGTAAACTTCATCGACAGAGTGTAAGTTTCCGTATCAGATGACGGCGAAATCACGATACCGTTTGCCTCTTTTATACTATTGAAAACTTCTTTCGGATATTTTTTTGTACCCGCAAGCATCATTTGTGTGGTAATTTTTGACAAACCTTTAATTTTATCAGTATAATCACCGCCTTTTACCTTGATACTTATTGCAATTATTTGGTTTTCCTTGTGTTTGTCAGATATCATGACAGCCTTATTATCAAGAAAATACTTATCGTGTTTTCCTATGGTATCGTGGCGATAACACTTATGGTGTTTTGGATTAACATATTTATCAGGTGTAATATTTTTAACGGTTTCTGGGGATTTTTCCGAAAGAACCGTTTGAGAAATTTTATCACAATTTTGATTTTTAGGCAAAACAACTGATATAACTGTATGTTCAGGCTCAAGATATTTTTTTGCAACTTTTTGAATATCTTTTGCCTTAATTTTATTCAAATTCTTCAAATAATTTTCGTAAAACTTCGAGTCACCTGTAATTGTTGTTGAATAGCCGATTTCAGAAGCAAAATCAGAAACAGATTCTCTTGAATAAAGAGTTTCTCTTTCAAGCATTTTTTTAGCTTTATCAAGCTCTGCTTGAGTTGGTGCGAAAGAACGATATTTTTCGACTACATTGAAAATTTCAGATTTCAATTTATCATAATTCTTTTCATCATAATTTGCGGTTATATAAAAGATAGAATCTTCGGCATAAGACGAATGACCTGCATAAATCGACTGGGCAAGCTGTTTTTGGTCTTTTAAGTCAGTATAAAGTGCCGAGGATTTTCCACCGCCTAAAATCACAGACAGCAAATCCAAAGCATACGAATCCTTGTCGGAAATTTTGCTGTTGCATTTGTACCCAATCATAAGATATGAAGAACTAACGTCTTCTTGGGATTTAACGATTTTTTGATTTTCGGGCTTTTTGTCCTGTTTATAATTTCTTTGTTTGGGTTTTTCGGTTTTGTAATCTCTTGCAAAATACTTTTTGACAAGCTGATAAGCCTTTTGCGTATCGACATCTCCGACAATGACAGTTACCATATTTTCGGGAACATAGTTCGTCTTATAAAAATCAATAATTTCATCACGAGGAATAGTCGAAATAATGTTTTTTGTACCTAAAACTTCACGTTTATAGGGGTGAATTTTGTACAATTCACGGTTGAAATTATTGTATAAAACTCTTTGAGGATTGTCGTTGCTGCGTTCAATTTCTCGAATAACAACAAGTCTTTCTTTGTCGAGTTCATTTTGGGGAATTGCAGGATTTAAAAGCATGTCAGCGTGCAATTTTACAGCCGTTTCAAAATCTTTTGACGGAATTTTTATATAAAAATGAGTGTAGTCTTTGCTTGTCGCAGCATTGGTTTCAGCACCTTTTGATTCTGCTAATTTGTCAAATTCATTTGATGGGAAGTTTTTTGAACCTTTAAAAAACAAATGCTCCAAAAAATGTGCCGTTCCGTTGTTTTTGTCGGTTTCATCAATAGAACCCGTCCGAACCCAAGTATCAATAATCACAATCGGGTTTGTATGAATTTCTTTTATGATAACCGATTGACCGTCGGGCAGCTTCATTTGGGAAATATTTTCCGCAAAAACAGTTGTTGCAGTAATTAACAAAACAAAAAATATATACAAAAATTTTTTCATCTGAAACACCTCAAATAATTATAAATTTTACGCCAGAATACCGTTTAATAACTTGCCTTACAAGATATTAGACACCTCGGCATAATATTTAGTATTTTACCATTTTTAGAAAATAAGAAAAACTTGTAACAAAAAAGACTTGAAAAAATTTTTTCAGCGGACATAATAAATTATATGGCACGGTAGCTCAGCTGGTCAGAGCGTACGGCTCATACCCGTGAGGTCGACAGTTCGATCCTGTCCCGTGCTATTTTTTGGGATTTAATGTTAAATTTGCCGTTGTAAAAATTCGTTTTTATGACGGTTTTTTTTATATAAAAATTCTCGGCATTATGCTATAATTCTGTTATGGCTGATTTAAAACAAAACGTAAAAACAATAACTTCTAAAGACGAAAAGCAGGCAATAGTCCTGCTTACAGAGATGATTGACAATTCTGACACAGATTTGTTTAAAGAACTTGTCAAACAATCGGAATACCTTTTCCCTTTTATAATCGACAATGTTTGCGAACGTTTTGAAAAATCAATTAAAGCTTCTAATTACAAAAATTTATTAAACTTTTTCGATTGCTATTCTCCGTTTTATGACAGAATTTTTGCAATGGCGGTAAAGGTTTTTGGAGATGGAGAAACCAAAGGCAAAATGCTTGATTTTCTTAAAAACGGCTCAACCGCTCAAAAAACTTATGCGGCAAGATATTTTGAAAAAGAAAAAAATTATTTTTCGGCAAAAAACTTAATCGACAATGCGTTTTCCGATGATGAATATTTGGCTGATGCCTGTGCGGCGGCTTTAGGTGCCTTGAACGAGCAAAAATCCTACGATATCGCACTTGAAAAACTCCAAAGTTCTGACGAATTTGAAGCCTTGAAAGGTCTTAATTTCTTCGTCAGCTACATAAAAAATCCTCCGATGGAAGATATTTTTGAAGCTTTGAATAAATCGGGCATGCCCGAAAACTTTGCGGGGAAAATCGCTTATATCAAGCCGTTACCGCAGCTTGTTCAGGAAGATTTAAAAAATTCATTGACGGTAACAGACAATATTTTGACGGGATTTGGCGAAATTTTACCGCTATCGGAAGTTTTCAATTTCGAGCTGTACGATACAATCGGAATGCTTTCGGAAATGGGCGAAAATGAATATTCTTCTCAAATTGCATCAGTTTTGCTGCGAGCTAAACAAAAATTTGACATGCTTTCTTCAAACGAGGAATACATTTTTGACGAAGATAAAAATACAAAAGAAGAAATTTTTGCAATAAATAAACTGTTAAACTCTTTCGGCAAAGGTTTTTGGAAAAAATGTGAAAAAGATTTGCTTGGTGAATTAGAACAAGATATAAAAAGAATTCATTCGGCACTTGAAATAATAAGAGAAAACGAAATAAAAGAAGCTGTTCCAAATATCATTGATATGCTTTACGAAAACGAGGACGAAACGATAATCTGCGAAGGCGTCACAACCTTGAAAGCAATAGACGGAATATCTTTCCTTGACAAAGATGATATTTTGTCAAAATTTGAAAACGAAAACCTCAAAATCATCACAGCAGAATGCTTTAAATAAAAACAGGTATTAAAAATCAAAAAATTTGTAATACCCGTAATTATTAGTAAAATCTCAACTATATCATAAATTTTAATAATTCATTTCCCAGCCTTCATTACGAATTTTTGCACCGCAATACCAACCGTCGTTTTCACAACTGGTATCAATTTCAGCTTTTGAGATTTCTGCCCATTTGCCTGTTGTTTCATCGTATTCAGTCACAGATTTTGTCCCATATAAGATTAATTCGTTTGTAAACGGCAAAAGGTTCATTCCGTAAAAATCTCTGCCTAATTGATTTGGTCCTTTATGACCGTTTACATCAACATGAAAAGAAAGACAATTCTTTTTTTCAGCTATACAATTAGGAAAAACCTGTATTGAAACAACAGTTCCATCGGACAAAATAAACTTATAAGAAGCTGTATCATCATCTCTATGAAACCAAGGTGTACCGGAATAATGCGATAACATATCAGGAGAAAAACAGCCTTGATTTGCGGCATATCCGCAAACTTTAACGACATTTAAATACGGCAAAATATATTTTTCCGCAACATACCCCGGAGACTCTGTTTCTTTTTCAAAATCCCATGTTGCAACTTCACCGTTTTCTGCTTGTGATAACCTTATCGCATTTGCCAATGTAGAATAAGACTTTTGCAACCCCGTAACATAATCTTTCTTATTTACGGAATTAATTACTGCAGGTACCGTCATTGCAGCAATAACCCCGATAACAACCAATGTTATAAATACTTCCGCCAAAGTGAAACCATAATTTCTGCCTGTTTTTTCCATTTTTCATTCCTTTTTTAATCAGTAAATAATAGTTATTAACTATGATTTTTATATTATTAGACATTAGAATATATTTGTCAAGTTGTATATGATATTTAGTAATCATGAATAAGAACAAAGACACAGAAAAAAGATTTGGTGCAAAATTAGCTTATATAAGAAAATCAAGAAAGCTATCTCAAATGAAACTTGCCGAAATTGTTGATATGAATTTTAATTATATCGGACAAATTGAACGGGGCGAAGCAAATGTAACCATCAAAACTATGATTACATTAGCCAATGCCTTGGATGTTGAAGTTATGGATTTGTTCAATTTTACCTTCTAAATTGCTTTTTCTGCTGCTTTTAAAACATCAAAACAAAACCTATATTGTTAAGTTTTATTAAGAAAAATATAAAAAGTATATACAAAATAGACAATTTTTATTTCAAGTAAGTTTTAATATAGGAGTAGAGAAGATTAATTATTAAAAGGAGAAAATATATTATGGCAAGAGTTCTTATTTCAATGCCCGAAGAATTTTTATCAAAGATTGACGGAGTTGCTGAAGGCGAAAATCGTTCAAGAAGCGAACTTATCAGAGAAGCATTGAGAACTTATATCAATAAACAAAGAGTCAGAACAAATGCTCTCGCTCAAAAACATGCCGAAATGCTCGAAGAATTGCTCGGCTAAAATATATTTTGCCTTTTGCTTATTTAAAGCAAAAGGCTTTTTTAATTCAAAATAACTTTTTTATTTTAAAACTCAAAATATTCAAGCTATATTTGCCTTTTAGAGATATATTAAGTTTTATTAATTTTAGTATATCAAAAAAGGCAATTTTTTATTATTGCAATACTTTATATAAGAGTAGAGAGAATGAGGTAAACAAAATGGCAGCAGAATTAACTATGGATCACTTATTTGAAGGCGTTGAAATCAAAGGTAACGACCCCAGAATGAGATTCAGAAATTCTCAAGACCCTATCTACGTTGCTTACCAATACGTTGATAATCAACCTCTTTCTAAATTGGCTCAATCTTTCGTTAAAGAACAAGTTAACGGTGTTATCAAATTCATTTCTAAACTCGGTAAATAATCATTTTAATATTAAAAAAACCGCTCTTTATAAGGGCGGTTTTTTTATGCAAAATTATAGAAAATTTATTATTCTTCTTTATAAGTGCTTGATTTACAATAATAATTTATCGGACAAAAGGGACACATCGGCTTTGTCGGTCTGCATATGTTTTGCCCTAACGTGACAAATTCCGTATTTAAAGAAATCCAATATTTTTCAGGAATAATTTCTCTGAGTTTCATCTCTGTTTCTTCGGGAGTTTTTGTTTCAACAAGTCCCAAACGATTGAAAATTCTATGGACATGGACATCTACACAAATTGCAGGTTTATTAAAACCTTTTGCCAAAACAAGATTTGCGGTTTTTCTTCCGACTCCGTCGAACTTCAACAATTCGTCAATAGAATCGGGAACTTTACCGTCATATTCTTCCACCAATTTTTTTGAAAGTGCAATAATCTGTTTTGCCTTGTTATTGTAAAATCCGACAGGATAAATGGCTTCTGCAAGTTCTTCCTCGCTCACATTCATCATCTCTTGCGGAGTTTTTGCAAGCTGAAGCATTTTCATCGTTGCAGGATATGTCGTGATATCATTCGTTCTGAGCGACAAAATGCAAGCTATCAAAACGATATAAGGGTCGTTTTGCAACTCCATAAATCTCACAAATTTGCTTCTTTTTATCTTTGCAAATTTAAGACTTTCAAAAATCTCATCAATAATTTCGTTTATTTCTAATTCTTCTTTCATAGTAATATTATTTTTACCATAAATAAAATTTTTCTTCAAAATTTATTTAAAATTTCTCATCAACTCAAACACACTGTTTTTCAAGGTTAAAAAATCAGCTTCAAGAATTTTCGGACGAGCAACAAAAATCACCGACAAAGCACTTTCAAACTTTTCGGCATGCCCGCATTTCAAAGCCTCAAGATAAATTTCTCTCAAGCGGCGTTTGATTTTATTACGTTTGACAGCTCTTTTATGTATTTTTTTGCCGACAACAAACCCTGCTTTAAGCGGAATAGCATCATTATCTTTATCTTTGCCACGGTAAACGGTTACAAATTCATTGCTTTTGCAATTTCTTAACTTGAAAGTGGCAGTAAACGCTGTATTTTTTTTAAGCCTGAATTTCTTTTTAAGCATAACTGTTACAATAAATCAGAGGCTGTCTTGATGACAGCCTCTTTTAAAAAACTAAGCTCTTTCTTTAGCAGTGATTGCTAATTGATGACGACCTTTTGCACGTCTTCTGTTGAGGACTTCTCTGCCGCCGTCAGTTGCCATTCTTGCTCTGAAACCGCTTACATTTTGTCTTTTTCTTTTTGTTCCTTCAAGCGTACGTTTCATTTTATTTCTCCTTGCAAATTCTTTTCTTAGTTATATTATGATAAACAAGACATATCCGATTGTCAATCAGAAAAATTTTTGAGGTAAATTATGGAATACAAAATTGGTTTTTTAGGTGCCGGAAAAATGGCAACCGCAATAATAAAAGGTATTATCGACTCTAATTTCTGCGAAAGCAAAAATATTTTCGTATCCGATATTAACGAAGCTGCCCTCACAAAAATGCAAAATGATTTGCACATCACTCCGATGAAATCAAATAATGATGTCGTCGAAAATGCTGATATCATTTTTTGTGCGGTAAAACCTTTCGTTTTGAAAGATGTTCTTGCAGGAATTAAATCATCTTTGAAAGAAAATCAACTCCTCGTATCAATCGCAGCAGGCGTTTCGACAAAAACTATCGAAGAATTTACAGGAAATTTACCCGTTATCCGTGTTATGCCAAATACTCCTGCTTTCGTAAAAGCGGGCATGAGTGCTGTTTGCAAAGGAACTTACGCAAAAGATGAACATGCCGATTTAATTTGCAAAATCTTCAACAGCCTTGGTGTTGCGGTAAAAGAAGATGAAAAGAACATTGATGTTATTACGGCAATAAGCGGCTCAGGTCCTGCTTATTTCTACTATTTTATCAACGAATTTGCAAAAGCAGGAGAAAAATTCGGTCTGAACAAAGAAACAGCATTAACTCTTGCCGCTCAAACAGCATTAGGTTCAGCTAAAATGGCTATGGAAACAGGTATTTCCCTCGAACAACTTATAATCAATGTAACAACCCCCGGCGGCTGTACGGAAGTCGGCAACAACATTCTTGCAGAGTGCAAAACCAACGAAATTATCGAAAAAGTTGTCAAAGGCACTATGGATAAAGCAGCTGCACTCGGTTAATTTTTCAAATAATCTTAAAAAAGGCTTAATCTATACGGTTAAGCCTTTTTTGTTTTACTCTGACTTTGAGCAATAATCAAATAAACTGCTGCCAAAATCGCAACAATACCAAGTAAAATCTTAAATGTAACCTGTTCATGGAAAAATACCACACAGAAAATCATTGCACTGACAGGCTCTAAAGCACTTATAATAGCTGACAAAGTCGGTCCTATCAATTTTATTGACAATGTCAAAGTTTCAATCGAAACAATAGTCGGCAAAACCGCTAACATCAATATATCAAAAACCTGTATCGGTGCTGTTATCGGCTGTAAATCCCTGCAAAAATTCAAGTTGTAAACAAATACGGAAAGACCGAAAAGCATTACATAAAATGTCAATTTTGATGCGTTAATATGCTTCAAAACGTCGTTTTTCTTAACCAAAACCATATAAATAGCATAAGAAAGTGCTGAAATAAAAACAAGAATTAATCCTGTCAAATTCAAATCCTGACCGTCTTTACCTTTATAGAAAAGAAAAATTCCAAGCAAAACAAGCAATATCGAAAAAATTGTTGTTTTAGGAAGCTTTTCCTTATAACCCAAAGCCATTATCAACGCAACGAAAACAGGATATACAAATAATATTACAGAAGCAATTCCGCCGTCGATATAAGAATAACTTTTAAACAAAGTCAACGACGAAAAGGCAAACATCAACCCTGCAATCAGCATTGGGAAAATCTCTTTCAATGCGGGTTTTAACGAGATTTTCTTTACCAAAGATGTCCAAAGCCCGAAAAGCACAACGGCAGTGAAATACCTATAAAATAATACAGAATTTGCTTCAAAACCTTGAGAATACAGATGCAAAGCAAACAAAGGGTTTGTACCGTAACATACCGCCCCGACTGCTCCGTAAAATATTCCTGCTGCCTTTCGTTTCAGTTAAATTCACCTCTTTCAACAAGATTATAATATAAAAATTTCTCATAAAAGCGTTAATTTTATAACATTAAAAAATTTATACTTCTGAATTACTAATCTTACCGAGCAAAATATTTTAAGAATATTTTATCCTTGTTTTGAACGGAGAGAAAAGTGTTAAATTTTACAGACTATAAAAAAATCAAAAAAGATGAATTGATAAAATTAACGCAAAATGACGATTACAAAGCCATGGCAGAACTTGTCAAAAGAGAACAGGATAAAATTTACCTGACATTTTATTATTTATGCCCCGATTGTGACGATTTGGCGGATTTAACACAAGAAGCACTTTTGAGAATGTGCCGAGGCATAAAAAGCTTAAAAAATATAAAATACTTTAAAGCATGGCTTAACAGAATTATTTCAAACCTATTTTACGACAGACTCAGGAAAAAACAAAAATCACCGGAATGTATTTCTGCGGACGAACAAGGCTCTGAGGGGAACAACATGATTCTACAAATCAGCGACCCATGCCCATGTCCTGACGAGAAAAGTCTGCACAAAGAAGTCGGAGAAATAATAAGAGAAACTATTACAAAACTTCCCGAACATTTCAGGCTTGTAACCGTACTTCGAGAAATCGGAGGATTGAGTTATGACGAAATTTCCAAAGTAACGGGGATTGAAATCGGAACGGTAAAATCACGAATTAACAGAGCAAGACATAGACTAAAAGACTGTCTTGAACCATATTTAAACGGTCATTGAAAGGAAAAACAGATAATGAAAACTTATATTTGTCAGGATATATTAAATCTTCTGCCGCTTTATATCGAGGGAAAAACCTCTGAAGAAACATCTTTTTCGATAGAAAAACATTTGAACGACTGCGATGATTGTTTCAACAAATATTT
>JBJEGN010000085.1:0-8980 GCA_051875105.1 Candidatus Gastranaerophilaceae bacterium | reverse complement strand
GCCTGCACCACCCGAACGCATTGTGTCAACCGTAATGTCTTCTTGCGGGATTACGATTTTCTTTTCAAAATCTTCTATAACAGGGCTGACTTCAAGGCTCGCAAAACTTGTTTGACGTTTTCCGTTCGCATTAAAAGGTGAAATTCTTACAAGTCTGTGAACGCCTTTCTCTGCCTTTGCAAGACCATAGGCATATTTACCGCATATTTTTACGGTAGCTGATTTAATGCCGGCTTCTTCGCCGTCAGAGCGCTCAATCAAATCGATTCTCCAACCTTTTTTCTCAGCCCATCTTGAATACATACGAAGTAACATTTGAGCCCAATCTTGAGCATCAGTTCCGCCTGCACCTGCATTTACGGTAATAATTACGTCGTCTTTGTCGTATTCACCGCTTAAAGTCATTTCAATTTCGTTTGTTTCAAGTTCGTTATTAAGCTTTTTTAAATACTTATCGGCTTCCTTAAGAATATTTTCATCTTTGTACTCTTTGTATAAATCGAAAATCACACCTATATCGTCTATTGCACTCTGCCAGTTTTTAATTTTTGTAAGATTATCTTTTGCATCTTTTAGTTCTTTTGATATTTTTGATGATTTATCAGAATTTTGCCATATTTCAGGCTTTTGCAAGTCTGCTTCACATCTTTTAACGCAATCTTCGAGCAACTGAGGATTAAGAAAATCCTCAGCTTTCACTAATGCACTTTTGGCATTATTATAAGATTGTTTTAAATCATCATATATCAATTATTTGTCTTTCTTTTTATCTGTTGCAAATTCTGAATCCACTCTCGGGAATACAGGATGAATTTTCGCTTTTTCTGTTATTTTGCCCGCTGAAATCTTGTTTTCGCCGACTTTTGCATAATCAACAACAGGTTGTAGCGAAAGTTGGTCAAAAATTTCTTTAGAAATATTTGGACAGTAGGGATAGAGCATAATGGCAATTTTTCTTGAAGCTTCAAGAACGTTATATAGTACTTGTCCGCATTCTGTCATTTTTTCTTCTTTTGCAAGTGTCCAAGGTGCATTGTCTGCAACATATTTATTAACAGTGTTTGCAAATTCTACTATTGCAGTTGCAGCTTCTGCTGCCTGATAGCCGTCAAAGAGCTTTTTGACGTTTTCAATAGCTTTGTCGCCTGCAACTTCTATTTCAGAATTGTTTGTGATAAATTCTTCTTTTATTTCGCCGTCAAAATATTTAACAAGCATATTTAAGGAACGATTTAAGAGATTTCCGATGTTATTTGCCAAATCAGCATTAACTTTTTCCTTGAAATCTTCATCAGAATAATTTCCGTCACGACCGAAATTTGCAGATGTTACCATATAATAACGGAGTGCATCGGGGTTTGTTAATTCAAATGATTTAAGAATTTCTGACGGTGAGATTACGTTTCCGAGAGATTTACTCATTTTAGTTTCATCAATCGTAATCCAACCATGTGCACAAATTGTTTTCGGAAGTTCAACTCCTAATGCCATCAAAATAGCACTCCAATAAATTGCGTGGAATTTCAAAATATCTTTTCCGATAACTTGAACATCGGCAGGCCAATATTTTTTGAAGTTTTCCGACGGATTTTCCGTATCATAGCCTAAAGCCGTAATATAATTTGACAAAGCATCAATCCAAACATAGATAACCTGCTCATCATCGTTAGGAACAGGAATACCCCAAGATACCGAATTTTTACTTCTTGAAACAGAAATATCTTCAATATCTTCAAGTTGCTTTAAAACTTCATTAACTTTGAATGAGGGTTGAATAAATTCGGGGTGATTTACAATATGTTTAACGATTGCATCTTTGTATTTTGTGAGTTTAAAGAAATAATTTTCTTCTGTAACTTCTTCAGGTTTTTTTAAGTGATCGGGACATAAACCGTCCTCAGTTAAATCTCTTGTATTTAAGAAACATTCACAACCCGAACAATATAAACCTTTGTAAGAATGTTTATAGATGTCGCCGTTATCAACAAGTTTTTGGAAGATTTTTTGAACAACTTGCTTATGTCTTTCATCTGTTGTTCTGATAAAATCTGTATATTCGATATCTAAAGTTTTCCAAGCATCTTTAAAGGATTGTGAATTTTCGTCACACATTTGTTTTGGAGTAATACCTCTTGATTCAGCTGTCTTTTGTATTTTAATTCCGTGTTCGTCAGTGCCTGTCAAGAAATATGTATCTTTACATCTTTGTGTAAAATGTCTGTATATTACGTCACACAATATTTTTTCGTAAGCGTGACCGATATGCGGCTTTCCGTTTACATAATCTATTGCCGTAGTCAAATAAAACTTGTTCATGTCGCCTCTTATCATCTATAATAATTTCATAAATAATATATAAAATTTATCATAAAAATATTACTATGCAAAATTATTTTATAGAAAGGTCAAAATATGACAAGAAATGACGGAAGAACCAACACAGAATTGAGAAAAATTAAGTTTACTCCAAATTATACAAAAAACGCATATTCTTCTGTATTAGTGGAATTTGGTGACACTAAAGTTATTGTTACGGCAACTGTTGATGAAAAACAGCCGAAATGGATGGATAAAGAAGATTTGAGAGGCTGGATTACAGCTGAATATTCTCTTTTGCCGACTTCAACTTCAACTCGCTGCCAAAGAGAACGTTCAAAGGTTTCAGGCAGAACCCAAGAAATTCAACGTTTAATCGGTCGTTCACTCCGCTCTTGTGTTGCTCTTGAAAAACTCGGTCAGCGTTCAATAATCATTGATGCAGACGTTATTCAGGCAGACGGCGGAACAAGATGTGCAAGTATTTGCGGTGGCTTTATCGCATTAAAAATGGCATTTGATAAAATGATATCAGAAGGTACACTTGCCGAAAATCCGATAATAGAACCGATTGCAGCTGTTTCAACCGGTATCAGAAACGGTGAAATAATTCTCGATTTGAACTACGAAGAAGACTCAACAGCTCAAGTTGACAGTAATTCTGTCATGACTTTATCGGGAAAAGTCATTGAATTTCAAACAACGGCAGAACAGGCACCCTACGATATTGAACAAATGTATCAAATAGTTAATATTTCAAAAGATGCAATTTGCAAAATAATTTCAATGTATCCCTAATTTTGACGTGCATTTTTAATTCTTTATAAAATTTTAATACACTGAAAATTTAAGTATTGTATAATATACAAAAAGCTAAGAAATTGGAGATGATTATGTGCGGAATAGTCGGATACGTTGGAAATAAAAACGTAATCAACGAATTAATAAAAGGGCTTGAAAGCCTTGAATACAGAGGATATGACTCGTCAGGTATCGCTGTATATGATAATGATGAAATTAAAGTTTTTAAAGCTATCGGAAAGTTAAATAATTTAAAAAATGTTTTAGAAACAAGAAAAGACGAAATAGTTCACCCGACAAGCGGTATAGGACATATCCGATGGGCAACACACGGCGGTGCAACTGAATTTAATGCTCATCCGCATACCTGCACCTGCGGCAAGCTCGTTCTTGTACACAACGGAATTATCGAAAACTTTAAAGAATTAAAAGAAGAATTAATCAAAAAAGGCTGCGTTTTTAAATCTCAAACAGATACAGAAACTATAGCACATCTTGTTGCTCAAGAATACAGTCACACTCAAAATTTAAAAGAAGCTGTATATCGTTCACTGAAGAAATTAAAAGGTGCTTATGCACTTTGTGTAATGCATAAAAATGAACCGAACAAAATTGTTGCAACAAGAAAAAATGCTCCGCTACTAATCGGTGTAGGTGAAGGCGAAAATTATATCGCAAGTGACATTCCTGCATTTATCAACGACACTAAAAAAGCAATTTACTTAGATGATGGAGATATTGCAATCGTTACTGCAAATTCTCTTGAATTTTATGACAAAGATAACAAAAAAATTGACAAGAAAATCGAACAACTTCCCTGGGAACCTGTTGCTTTGAGCAAGCTTGGTTTCAAACATTTTATGTTGAAAGAAATTCACGAGCAGCCTGATGTTATCAGAAACGTTTTAAACGGCAAACTTTATGATATTGATGAGCCGATTGTACTTAAAGAAGTTGATATTGATAACGAGAAATTAAAGGATTTAAACAGAATAGAAATCATCGCTTGCGGAACATCTTTGCACGCAGCAATGGTCGGAAAATATATCATTGAGGATTTTACAGGAATTGCAGTTGACGTAGAACCATCAAGTGAATATATTTACAGAAAAACAGTTACAGACAAAAATACTCTTGTAATTGGTGTTTCTCAATCAGGCGAAACTGCTGATACGATTACTGCTATCAGACAAGCAAAAGATAAAGGAGCACATGCTTTAATCATCACAAACAGACCTGATTCAAGTATGGCTCGTTATGCAGACAGTTTAATCCCTGTAAGTGCAGGTATAGAAATAAGTGTTGCTGCAACTAAATCATACACTGCACAACTTTTATCGTTCTACCTTTTGGCAATCAAACTTGCTGAAACAAAAAATTCACTTTCTAAAGATTATTTGAAATTTATCAAACACGAATTAATTCAATTACCTGTTAAAATTGAAGAAATTTTGAACAGTAAAGGTGCAATTCAAAAAATTGCAAGAAAATACGCAAACTTCAAAAACTTCATTTTCATAGCAAGAGGAATAAACCTTGCAACTGCTTTTGAAGGTGCGTTGAAATTAAAAGAAATCAGCTATATTAACGCAACAGGTTATGCCGCAGGTGAGTTGAAACACGGACCTATCGCTATGCTTGATGAAACCATGCCCGTTTTATCAATACTTATCCCCGGCGGAATAACTTACGATAAGATTTTATCGAACAGTGAAGAAGCAAAGGCAAGAAATGCACGTTTGATTGCTTTAACATCATCGACTGATGAAAAACTCAAAGATACTTTTGAAGATGTTATAACTATTCCGGAAGTACCTGAAATTTTGTCGCCAATAATAGCAAATATTCCTTGTCAAATTCTTGCATACTATATTGCAGAATTTTTAGGAAAAGATGTCGATCAACCGAGAAACCTTGCTAAATCAGTTACGGTAGAATAATGATAACAAATGTTCAACTGAAAATTGAAAAAAAATTGCCTTTCGATGCAGATAGCATTGAAAGGCTTTTTGCTGAAAAAAATTTAGACGTTTTACGTTGGTCTGTATCAAAAGTTACAGACAAAGAATTTATCATAGATGCAGCAATTATAGAATAAACAACGAATAGTGTTATTAGAGAAACACTATTCGTTGTATCGATTTTTTAAGAATTAAACTGTTGCAATTACTTTTGCGGGATAGCCTGAAAGCAGTTCTTCTTTTGCAATAACTTTAATTTCCGGAATGAATTTAGAGAATACCAAAAATCCGATTTGTCTGATTTCTGACGGCAAAACTAAAACAACATTTTTGATATTTAATTCATTTTCTTCAAGTTTTTCATTGATTTTTTTGATTATTGCTTCAACTTTTGTGCTTTGGACTTTGACAACACTGTTATCCGATTTTTCGCAATTAAAGCATTTGCAAGTTGCATCAGAGAGTTCAATAACTTTTATAACCCCGTCTTTATCAAGAGAGGAAGCTGTAATTTGTCTTGCGAAAGCACGTCTTACGGCTGATAATAAGTCTTCTTTTGCAGGTTCTGCCGCAAGGTCGTTCAACTTTTCAAACAGATACATAATGTCTTTTACGGAAACTCTTTCCTTTATCAAACTTGTGATTATGTACTTCAATTCTCCGATAGAAATAAAATCGGGAATGATATTTTCAATCAGGAACAAGTTTTTCAAAGCTACATATTCAATGTACTTGTTGATATCGGAGTAGTCGAGGATTTCTTCAACTGCTGAAACCGTAAGATTTTCAAGTATTCTTGCAATATATTCGTTTGAATCCAGTCCTGTTATCCAAAAATCTTTAGTCTTTTCTTCTTCAATCCAAACAATCTTTTTGCCTGTAATAGGATCAACATCTTTTATCGTATTTTTAGGCAATTTCGGAATGTTTATTTCGTCTTTGAAGAACATAATGTATCCCGGATAACAAGCTGATTTTACGGCTCTTGCACCTCTTATATTTATTGCAAATTCGTTAGCCTGCAAAGAGTCACCGTTTTTCAATTTAATATCGGGAATTACGTATCCTATTTGTTCCGCAAGATTTTGTCTGACTTGAACAATTTTTGAAATCAAATTGACTTCACAATCAGGATTTATAAGTTCTGTTAATTCCTCGGAAAGCTCAATAGCAAGTTTATCTTCACCGATTTTTCCATACATAACATCAGGAGAAACAGCTTTGAATAATTTTTTCTTTAAATCATCCAACTCTTTTATATTTACTGAGATTTCGTCATTAAGCTGCTTTCTGCTGTCTTCCGAGGTTGAGTCAAGCAACGACTTAATTCTTGAGATTTTTGCTCTTTGCTCCTTTATTTTCTTTTGAATGTCAAGGCAAACGTCAAGTGGCTCTTGCTTAGGTGACATTATCCTTTCCATCTTTGTTTTGAAACCAAAATATTCTGAATAATCTTCCGACAACAAGTCATCAACTGTTGTTTCCTTCACAAAGATACAATTTATTTGATAACCTTCGTCTTCTCCTTCGGCTTCTTGCATTGTATATAAATCCCATCCTTCTGCAGCCATCGTATTCAACAAAAGTTGTAATTGCTCTGTGTCGTCTGTCGGGCATGATTTAATACAGTATTGAGTTTTCGGTTTCATGTCGTCCTCTCTTATATATACATTAGTGTTTTGTTGTTAATATTTTAATAATTTTATTTTTTAATCTTACTAATAGTGGTTTATTAAAGTTTGCAAAATTTGCTTTAAAATTACAGTTTATTAGTCTACAGCACATTTTACAACTTTCAACTTTTTTTCTGCAATATTCAGCTTCTACACTTTTCCATAATTCTTCAGGCTGCTTTTCTAATATTGAACCAATCGGATTCATGTTAAAACAAAGACGAACATCACCATACGGATCAACTGCAAAATTTGTTCTTCCTACATCACATTTAATTGCTGTTACTACATCTTCAGGATGTTTGAAAAATAACTTGTAAGCTTCAAGTTGCTCATAAGAATTTGCTATTGAATGTCCTGCTTGCTTCATTTCAATAATGTGGTCAATAAGCGGAATTGCCTTATCTCCCATATCAAGGATTGTTTGCCTATAATTTTCCGGAATTACGTAATTATCTGTGTCTAAACCTGACTTTTCCGCATATGGATGGAAAGAATCAATATCTTCTATTAATTGAAACATTATGTGTTTTAAATGATTTTTAGTTGCATATTCTATTAAATAAACTATTTCTTCAAGATTTTCAGGAAGCATAACTGTAGCTATATTTATACTTAAATTATCGTTTCTTCCCTTTTTCTTAGTCGTAATTTGCCAAACAAAGTCACAAATTTTTTGTGCACTTCCTTCTCTTCCTCTGGAATTATCGTGAATAGTTTTATTTGCGATTGAGTTTAATGATATATTAATGCTTTCAATTTTAGAATCTATGATTTTGTCAACGAGGTGTTCTACTGAAAAGCCGTTGCTCATAGAAGAAACACGAAGACCTATATCAGTTGCATAATCAATAAGTTCAAAAATATCAGGTCTTAAGAATGGTTCTCCGCCTGAAAAACATATCCAATAGCCATTACCGACCCATTGTCTTAGCTTATATAAAACGTCTTTCCATTGTTCAGTTGTTAGCTCTTTATTTTTTACTTCTGATGAAACCTTCCATTTTGAGCATGTTGTACATCTCATCTGGCATCTGTCTGTTATATCAATTGTCAATATTTGTGGTTTTGATGGTAATTTTTCTGACATTTCACACCTCATAAAAATATGTTACACTTGACGATTGCCGCTGTCAACGATTTCATTATTATCCGACTTATCTCTAAATGATTTGTACACTTTTTGTGCTTGTGCTGGCGATAGTAGCAGTGATATTTCCGGCAAAGAAAGCTGTGACAACTTCTTTATATCTTTAAAATTTTTTCTTAAAATTTTTTTGCTTTTTTCTGAAAGTCCTTTTATTGTATCAAGCGACGACTCAAGTGTACTTTTTTCTCGTAATTTTCTATGAAATGTTATTGCAAACCTATGTGCTTCGTCACGAATTCTTTGAAAAAAGTAAAGTTGTTCAGAATTTTTTGGGAAAATGACAGGTTCTGACTTGTGCGGTGTAAAAATTTCTTCTTCTCTTTTTGCCAAAGATACAAAATTTATATCAGTAATCCCCATATTTTCTACTATTTCTATAACACTTGAAAGTTGTCCTTTTCCACCGTCTATTATTATTAAGTCAGGATAATTATTTTCATCAAGTCGTTTTAATCTTCTTGATAAAACTTCTTTCATTGATTGAAAATCGTCAGGTTTTCCTTTTTCAAGTGTCTTGATTTTAAATTTTCTATATTCTGACTTTGCAGGTAAACCATTGATGAAAACAACCATTGATGCAACAGTATTTGTACCTTGAATATGTGAAATATCATAGCATTCTACTCTATGTGGGAAACGTTGTAACTTTAATTTTTCACATATATAAGAGCCAACTTTATTGTAGTCTTCTGAAATTTGTTTCAATTTTGAAATCTTTAGTTTTTCATGGTAAAAATCAGAATTCTTTTTTGCAAGTTCAACGATATCTTCATTTGATTCATAGATTTCTGTTATTATTCTTACTTTTTCTCCTTTTAGCGAAGTTAACCATTTTTCAAAAATTTTTAATTCCGGATTATCTGCAGGAATAATAATTTCTTTTGGAATATCCTTTGTTCTTGTGTAATATTCTCCTAAAAACGCATAGGCAACATCTCCGTCAGAATTTGTTTCAAAAGTTGAGAGTTCGAAATCTTTTTTGTCGGTCAATCTTCCGTCACGAATTTGTAAAAGAGACACAGCACAAATTCCAGCAAAGTTGCTGATAGAAATTACATCTCGGTTGATTTGGGTATTTT